>JAJTCJ010000012.1 GCA_021323165.1 Bacteroidota bacterium
TCCCGGAACTGTGATGGCGAATGAATTCAGCACCTCTGCTTCCGTAAGTACAAGATTGTATGGTGATTATTATTTTAAAACAAAAAAGCTCAAGCAGATCAGACATGTTGCTACACCGACTTTAAGCGCAAGTTATCGTCCCGATTTCAGTGAAAGCAAATACGGTTATTACCGCACAGTAGCAATAGATTCTTCTTCAATCAACACACAGCAATATTCCATTTTTCAAAATGGTATTTATGGCTCTCCGGCTTCCGGTCAATCAGGACTTATAGCTTTTAGTCTTAATAATACGATCGATGCGAAAAAGAAGATCGAAAGTGATTCAGGAGCTTCTTTTAAGAAAGTATCTGTAATTGATAATCTCGGAGTTTCGTTTGCCTATAACATGGCAGTTAGAAATTATAACTGGAGTAATATTAATCTGACCGGTCGTACACGATTATTCAAAGCAATGGATATTAATGCGAATGCTACTTTAAATCCTTACCAGATCGATTCATCCGGTAACCGCATTGAGCGTTTTGAATGGAACAACGGACGCATCGGACGCCTGACAAACCTGAATGTATCCCTAAGTACAAGTCTGAAAAGTAAAGAAAACAATGGATTAAAACCGGTTAGCACTTCTGCTAACCAGGATCAGCTTGATTATATAAATAGAAATCCGGAAGCGTATATTGATTTTAATGTGCCATGGAACTTCAGCTTTTATTACAATATAAATTACAGCAGGAACGGTTTGGCCAGCTCTGAACTTACAACACAGTCATTAACTTTTAACGGTGATCTCAGCCTGACAAAAAAATGGAAGATCTCCGTTACTTCCGGATACGATTTTACCAATAAACAAATGACACTTACTTCAATAAACGTTTACCGCGATCTTCATTGCTGGGAAATGCGTTTTAACTGGGTTCCGTTTGGTTTCAGACAAAGCTTCTCAATTGATATAAATGTAAAAGCATCTGTATTAAAAGATCTGAAATTAAGCAGGCGAAAAGGCTGGCAGGATTATCAATAAATATACAATCAAAAAAACTCATGAAAAAAAGACTTAGCTTAAAGAAAGTACTCATTGCGCTTGTTGTTTTATTTATTTTGATCCAGTTTTTCAGGATCGATCGTAAAAATCCGATCACAGATCCCTCTAAAGATTTCCTGACCGTAACCTCTACTCCATCAGATGTCGCTGCTATACTCAACAGTTCATGTTATGACTGTCATTCAAACGCAACGGTGTACCCATGGTATACGAATATTGCACCGGTTTCCTGGTGGCTAAAACATCATATTGATGAAGGAAGAGCTGAACTTAATTTTTCTGAATGGGATAACTACTCGTCCAGAAAAAAAGATCACAAATTAGATGAGGCAATAGAACTTGTTGAAAATGGCGAAATGCCGATGAATACCTACATTTGGATGCATGGAAATGCCAAGTTAAGTGAGGAACAGAAAAAAAGGCTTATAACCTATTTTACATCCTTAAGAACATTTGAAAGTGATAAACCTAAGCAATAACTATTTTTAAATAATCTCATCTCAATAAAAAGCCCCATGCTATTTGCATGGGGCTTTTTTGTATTATAAGATTCTATCAATTAATTCTTCACGATACGCTGAACGCTTTGAGCAGAATCAGTAGTTACTTTAACCAGATAAGAACCTTTTGCGAGAGAGGCGATGTTCAGCTCAATCCTATCTGCTGAGTTGTACATATGTTCTGAAACAATTCTTCCTGTTATGTCTACAATGCTAACAGTTACCTTTCCACCAACTGATCCGTTAAGGCTAACTGTTAATTTATCAGTAGCAGGGTTCGGATAAACAAGAGCAATAGCATTAGCGTTGTTCTCAGCAATCCCCACTAATGATGTGATTGTTGCAGTTACAGGAACTCTTGGGCTGGCGCAAACAATAGGTGCAGAAGTTACTTGCCAATCGTAGAAATAGTAGTATGCCGCGACACTTGTGGCTGTTCCCGTCCATGCATTTGTTATTGATATCAAACCATTAACAGTATAAGGATATGGGAATGTAGAGTTAGTGGTACTTCTCTTTAATACAGGTGCAACTGAAGAAAAGTTAGTGTTATTCAACGCTCCGTCAGTTGTAAGTCTGTATCCGTTACCCGGAGTTAAAGGAAAGTTAAGAGTAACGACAGCCGTATCCGTAGTAATATTCACAAGCATAGAATCAATCACGGTACCTGCTGAATTCTTCAATTGTATTTCGCGGGTTCCGAAAGTACCAGTATAAACTTTTACAGTATTAAGAGTCGAAGGACTTAATACATTAAACTGTAAAGCACCATTAATAGTTGTGGCACTGTAGTTAGTTGCCCCCGACTGATATTTTTTACCGGCAGAATTTAATGTTCCGGGATATGTAGTTGCATCTTCAACATAATAAGTTGTAGTAGCACTAATTACCGGTGTGGTGTAAGATGTTCCTGTACCAAGCAATGTTCCGCCTGTTGACATATCATACCATGATAAGCTTCCACCAGTACCAGCTGCAGACAAATTAAATGAAGCCGGACCAGGCCCGGAAGCTCCGGTACCCGTTGGTGAAGGGGCGGCCAAAACACTTACAGCTACAGGCGTGGCATTGAAAGCAGCACATGTTCCCTGAATAGTCAAAGAATATGTTCCTGACACAGGAGGATTGATCGTTTGTGTATTTGCAGTGAATCCGGCAGGACCTGTCCATGCATATGAAGCTGCTGGCGTACTGCTGAGTGTATACACACCTGCACAAGAAGTGGCTCCTGCAGAAGCAACAGTTGGAGTTTCATCAGGATTTAAAGTAACTGAAATAGTCGGAGAAATATTTGAACACGCTCCTGAAGTAACCATTACGTTAAAGCTACCTGTTGTTGAAGTACTAATTGTTTGAGTTGTTGCATTTGTAGACCACAAATAAGAAGAGTATCCGCTTGCAGCTGTTATATTAGTTGATTGACCTGTACAAAGTGTAACCGGTCCCGGGATCACATTTCCTGTGATAGAACAAGTTGATTCAACAACTGTAACAAACTGATCAGCAGCCAATGCACCGAACGTGGTTGTTCCTCCGGCAGGCCAGTCAATTACTGCACTTGTTATGGAAGTGTTTGAACCAATCCCGAAATGCAGCTGCATTGAGTTTGCAGTACCATATGTTTCACCTGCTCTTACTTCACGCACCTGAGTACCAAAAGAACCTGTTATAGTTACTCGGGCCCCGATAGCGCTTCTATTGCTGACAGTTCCTGTTAAATTGAAAGTAATAAAGTGATTAGCGTTATTTGTGTTATTCAGATACAAAACATCATCGGTAGCTGTTGGTGAATTGTAAACGTTACCATAAGAAGCTAAAACATCTATGCGGCCATCATGATTAAGATCTCCCGTTGCGAATGACAACATACCGTTTGACTGAGAAGGGAAAGTACCGTTGATTGCCGTAAAAGTTTTATTTCCGTTATTGCGATATACCCAATATGAATCACCTGAACCTCCTCCTGATAATAGAATATCAACGTAACCGTCATTATCAAAATCTTCCAAAATTGATTCAATTCCATCATTACTCCAGCTGAATCCTGTTGTTGATGTGATATCGGTAAAATTACCATTACCATCATTTTCAAGGATCTGACTTGGACCGGTATGGTTCATCATAAGGATGTCAAAATCTCCATCATTATCAATATCTCCGAAGCTGGTAGTCCAGGTCTGTCTGAAATTAGTGATCTCAATACCATAGGTTGCAGAAGATTCTGTATATACATTACTTCCATTGTTAACATATAAACGATCTCTTCTTCTCTGATCACTGCTGCCGGTAGAAGTCTGACGGCAATGAGCAACGTAAAGATCCATGTCACCATCATTATCAAAATCCAGCCAAACACTTCCGTAGTTACCTGAATCGTAAGGATCTCCGGAATAGAACATACCCGGATAATCCTGAGTATTTATCATAGCAGAAGCCGGAGCCTGAAGAGCCATAGTTCCGGAATTATTTTTATAGATCTTAAGATAATCAACATCATCACAAACTGCAAGATCAACCCATCCATCATTGTCAATATCACCAAATGTAACATTCTGTACAAAGTATGAACCTCCTAAAGTAGTTGTAGCTGCAGTGATCGTTGATCCTGACCAACCTAATTTCACAAGATACATTGAACCGTTTGTACCGGTAGCAACATCTTTCCATCCATTATGATCTACATCGGCCAAAGCCATTCCCCAAACATTTGATCCTCCTGTAATGCTTCCAAGATTATAATGCGTAAATGTTCCATTCTGTTTCTGAAGGCTTACAACAAGATTCTCAGACAGATCCATTTTAACCATGTCATCCAGACCATCATTGTTAACATCCACTACCGAAATGGCACAACCGCTGTGTGTTGCCGAAGGAATTAAACTGTTTGCATCGGTAAAAGAAAACTGTGCAAAAGAACCTGTAGTCCCCAGCAGACATGTCAATGCAAATAGACGTGAGAATGTAGTTTTGATCATTGGCGATTATTTAATTTTATAATACTAATAAGTTTAGAGAAACATAAAGTAAGGGAATTATTTAAGATCTGACAACTTTTTTAAAGTATGTTTTATAGCCGGTCCGAATTCTTAAATAATATACCCCTGAAGCTGGCGGCAATTCTAAAGTTAATTGCGTTCTATAAGATGTATTGATTATATGAATAGGATTTTTTCCATCTGTAGTGTAAACATCAACCTCCCTGATCAGATCACCATATTGTGCTTCGATATTCACTTTCCCATCCACTGAAACGGTAGGCCAAACCATTATTTCCCCTTTTAATTTCTCACTAATTCCGGTCGTTAAGCCTATATTAACAATACTGTCTGAAACCATTAAGAACGGGCGCTGATCTGCCCCCTGGTACATTGCTTTAAACTTATCAATTTCCGGTGCAGACATTGCAAAAAGCTGATCGACCCATTTTGGCGGCACTGCCTGATAGAACATTTTAGCACGAATTTTAAGATTACCCACAGCTCCGGTAACAGGCGCATGAACAATCACATAATCAGTTCCGCTTCCTTCTGTCATTCCTGTTTTATTAAAATCAGGATCAGAGATAGCATCTGCAGAAATAAGTGTTGTATCATAAACAGGAGATGCCATTGTAAAACCGTCAGGTGGGATACGATTATCTTTCAATACCACCGCAGCTCTTTCAAGAATAGAAGTAAAATCACCGTTCACATCCCCCGGTATTAATTCATATATCTGAGGTTTATTGGATTGCGAAATTACAGCATGATGCGGTTCAAAAGAAGAATTTTCTCCTATCACACGCTGCTGATTATTAAATATCCCGGATCTGAAGATCGTATCGTTCGTTCCATCAGTAATTACCATTTGCAGAACAGCCCTTCTTGAAGGATAACCGGAAGGGAATTTATGTCCGGCTTTGTTCCTGATCTTTACTCTGTAAAAAGCTGTATCAATTGTTACACTATCAAGAATAATATCGAGATCAATTGATTTTTGCTGAAGCATAACGGACGTAGCAACTATTGTTGAGTCAAATTTATCATTTGACACATATACATTCAGGCTATCTTTATTATTTTTGATCAGGTTAAGCATGAACAAATTTGCTCCCTGGAAAGTATGCTGGTTAAAAGGAGAACGAGGTGTAAGTCCTGCGGTGCTGCTAGCTATAATTATCCCTTCATTGATCTGAGGCATGTGGCAGCTCTGACAACTGATATTATTGCCGGGGAAACTCGAATTCACATACTCATGGTAGGTAGCCTGTTCTACGAAATGTCCGCCTGTATAAGCACCACTTAGATCAGATGTTTGAGTGACGAGCGTATGACAGGAAGAACATACTTTAGCATTATCCATATGCGGACTATAAACAGGAGTTAATCCTTCATAAAGCTGCATTGCCCCCACAAATGGAGAAGTAAAAGGACCATACTCTACTCTATTGGTATCATAAGGAATATTTCCTGAATAAAAACTCCCTGTTCCCAGGCCATTTGGCCCAATTGCATGGCAGGCTGCACATGAAACTCCGTCTTTTCCTAAAGTATCACTTGCAAGATCAGATAGACCGTAGAACGGTTGACCGTGATATTTAGAGGTATAACTTCCAAGTGGGGCATGACAATCGAGACACCTGTTCTGAAGATCACCGGCATGCCCGGGATTGATCATAATTTCCTGACGCACTTTAGCTTTCCAGAAAGGATCTTTGGAACTCAATGCCATCATCGTGCTTTCCCATCTATCAACAAGATTAACATCGTTTCCTGCTTCATCAACGCTGGAGGATTGAGTGGAATCAAAACCATGACAGTCTCTGCAGCTTGAAGAAGGAAGGAAATATTGGCCAGCAGCAATTGGTGCCCTGGTTAAAGTATCCTGGTAAGCTTCGATCTGTTCACTAGTATGATATTTTGGAGAAATTATCTTGGAAGATGCGGAATTCAGATATTTAAAACCAAAGGCAAAGCCCAGGAGTATTAAAAGGATCGTAATTTTTTTCATTATATTCTATTGTGCAATAGCAAATATAAAGAAATCCATGGGAAATTAAAAGAAAAATCAGCCTGTACAGCTGATTTCAGTAAAAGCAAAACCGCCTAAAAAGCCCCCGGTAGCAGTCAAGTACAAAGGTCCTTTCAGAACGGTTTTAAAGAGTTTTCTAAGTTATTTTCTGTTCACCAATGATGATCCGGCAATTAGCGCCACAACAAAAAGAACAAGGAACACAAAGAATAAGATCTTAGCTATTGATGCTGCACCAGCAGCAATTCCTGTAAATCCGAACACCGCTGCAACCAGCGCTATTACTAGAAATATTAATGACCAACGTAACATATTTTCAAGAGTTTAGGGTTTTAATTATTAATTTATCTACTCGATATCAACCTTAAAATAAGTGTGCCAACTAACCACCTCTTATTCGAGACAAAAAAATGTGGAATTTTATGTCCATTTAGCCTGTATTCTTCTACTTGTTTTTTTTAATTAATTTCGTCAAAACAAATCTCTATTATGAAAAAGATAATTACGTCTAAGAATGCACCTGCACCAATAGGACCTTATAGTCATGCAGTATTAATGGGAAATACATTATTTGTCAGCGGTCAGGTTGGCAAACATCCTGTAAGCGGGGAACTTATGCTTGGAGATATCAAGACTGAGACAAAACAAGTAATGGAAAACATAAAAGGTATTTTGACTGATGCTGGAATGGGTTTCTCCGATATATGCAAAACGACTATCTTTTTAACTGATATGAACAATTTTGCATCTGTCAATGAAGTATATGGTTCTTATTTTAAATCAGATTATCCTGCGAGAGAAACGGTTCAGGTATCAAAACTGCCATTAAACGTGAATGTGGAAATAAGCGTTATCGCGATGAAGTAAATGGGATTATTTTCCCGATTAACGTAAAACTACTGAATAAAAAAAGTCCCCCAAAAGGAGGACTTTTTTATTTGATTAAATATAATATTAAGCCATGTGCTTAAGATTTAATCCGTAAAGGATTACGAATAAGATTGCGAAGATCAAACCAACAACAGCCATAATTCCACCTGCTAAACCAAGTCAATACTCCGATCAAAATAGGAATAGTCATTATCGCCTGGATAAGAGCAGAAGTTGCCATTTTACCATAATCCATTCCAAGCATATCTGACATTGCATTCATTGCTGCCGTCATTTGCTCACCGTCCGCACCGTAAGAATTCAGCATTTCACCAGATGATGCTAAAGCAGAATAAGTGAAGTAATTCATGATACCACCGATAAGGCTGAATCCAACTCCAATAAAAGATAAGATACAAAGTACTGTTAAAAAAGTCGGTCTTTTTGCTGCAATAGCAGCTGTTTCCATGTTTGTTTGTTCCATTGTTTTAGTTTTAAAATGAATAATTAGATTTCGTTTCTGTTTGTTAAGCTAATTAAGCGAAAAAATAGGATCATTTGAAATTTTGAAGATAGAACTTATTAACAAGTTTCACACTTAGTCATAATAAAACCTGAAACTGTTTAAATTCTGATTAAATGATTTTATAAATATTTCGACAGGCTCAATATGACTCGCGCGCAGTCAGTCTGAGTCCTTCGACAAAAGCTCAGGACAGATATTGTCGAAGACATTGTGTTGACATAAAAAATTTCCAGAAAATTTAACAGTTTCTAAGATTCAAATTTCTATTTCATATATCTCAAATGCATCGCGTACATTCCTATAAACATAAGAGACAAGAAAGCCAGAAAAGCATTAAATGGCAATCCAAGCCAGAGTATTGGAAGATAGAAAATTATAATATTGGAAATTGTATACAGATGAAAACCAATTCTTCTCAAGTTCCACATAAGGATAGCCCCGGTCAATGAAACTGAAAGCAATAGTAAATTTATGAGATAGAACGCCCATCCTGCTTTCCATAATATAAATGAATCAGCATAATCAGCTTCATTGTATTGAGGTTGCTGCTGAACAAATGCGATCATCATATCAGCCATTGGTGTTGTGAAAAGAGATCCAATGATTGATAATCCCGAAAATATAAAAGTAAGTATACAGATAATTGTTAAAGCCACCGGACGTTTTTTTTGCATCTCAGGCTGAATTTCATTCTCTTCCATTATTCTTATTTAAAATTATTATTACTCCACAATTCAAAATTTTTAATCTGATCTTCAGCCGGCTGATCCTGCTTTTTTATCTTAATGGTCTTATAAAATTGACCGGGCTGAGGGTCAATGGATAATTGTTTAGTTATTAAATTACTTGTTATGGTCAGGTCAAGTTTCTTACCTGAAAAATAATTACACCACTCGGAAAAATTTGTTCCCGAGTTATCCGCTTTAACCTGAATATTATTAATGACCACAATATCATCGCCAATCGACATTCCTGCCTTATCAGCCACAGAATCCGGATAAACAGCAGCAACCTTACAAATTCCTCCCACTTCACTTACTTTTATTCCTAATGCGTGTTCATGATATTTAGCGGGATTTTGTTTTACCAATTCGCAGCCAACATAATCCATAGCTTCTATTAACAGCGGTTCATAATCCCGGATGCCATTAAAATAATTCGTAAATATTTCATCAAAAGAACTATTTGCATAATGTTCCACGAGACCCTTATAATCCTGATCAGAATAACCTTTCCCTTTAAGTGCAAATTCTTCATTCAGGTGGCGCATCACATCATCCAGGGAATATTTGTTTTTTGTATTTTTCCTGATAAACATATCAGTTATAAATGCGAGTAAATTTCCCTCATCATAAATATTGGTTTTACGGTTTGGGATTCCCGGAGTGTATCCATCTAACCAGGTATCGAACGAAGAATCGGCAACAGACATATTGAACCTTCCGGCATTGTCGAAATGTTTTTGAAGTCGCTCGTTGAATGTACCGAAATACTGTTCTTCATTAAATACGCCTGAACGGAATAATAGATAATCACCATAATAAGTTGTTACGCCTTCACATACATAACCGAGTTTGGAATAATTTTCCTTCGTATAATCATATGGCTGCATTTCAACCGGACGAATGGTTTTAATATTCCAGGCATGAAATAATTCATGACAGCTGACTCCGAGCAGGTTTTCATAAAGATCACCTTTCATTAGATTATAACCGGGCCCGAGAGCAATTACGGTTGATGTTACATGTTCAACTCCATGATACATTTTCTGAGGAAGGATCTGAAAAAGAAAATGATATGCTGCGAATGGCGCTTTCTTCATCATCTTCAACTGATGCTCGCAAAATTTTACAAAATCTTTATTAAGTTTATCCCAATCAGGACGGCATTCTCCTTGGAACCAAAAATTGAATTCTACACCTTCACAAACAAATTTATTGTGCTGTAATGAAGCTGATGCGATAAAAGGAGAATCTGCGAGCTCATGAAAATCTTTAAACCTTATCTCAATCCCCTTTCCAGAGGAAAGAGGAGCATACTGTGCTCCTATCGCAATCCTATATTCTTTTGGAATCACTATTTCCATTTCACATTTCTCATTTATGCGCTCAGGAATAAAAACACAGCAATTAACCGGATTCATGTATAATTGAGTTGCATCCAGGAAAGTGGATCCAGCATTTAGGTCGACAGCGTAATAATTATATTTCACATGAATCTTTGTGACCCCTTTAGTTAGTATTTCCCAGGAATCTTTGGTTTTTTTCTGAAAAATTAAAGCCTTTCCATTTTCATCGAACACACCGAACTTCTGAATATTCTTTGCAAAATTTCCTAATTCGTATCGGCCCGGACGCCATGCGGGAAGCTGTAATAATATCTTATCCGAATTTATAGAATCAGCAATAAATTCAATATCAACAAAATGATTGTGTGGTTTTGTATAGGAAACAATATACTTCATAGGTATGGATAACTAATTTGTTTGCGAATTTACGAATCTTGGCCTGCTAAATAAAAGAAAACTCAAACTTGTCTGCATATTTAAAAAATCCATGATTATGACAACCCTTTAGATTCGTAAATTCGTTTATTATTCGCTATCTGTACGAAATAATTTTGTTACTTTCGCAAAGCACAATTAATTCAAAGAATTACATTTTAATTTAATTATAATTTCCACAAAATGAGTTACGATCTAATAGTAGTAGGAAGCGGTCCGGGCGGATATGTTGCAGCCATAAGAGCATCACAACTTGGCCTTAAAACTGCGATCATTGAACGCGAAAACCTTGGAGGCATTTGTCTTAACTGGGGATGTATCCCAACAAAAGCTTTATTAAAAAGTGCCCAGGTATTTGAATATCTGAACCACGCTTCAGATTACGGAATTACAGTTAAAGGCGGAGAAGCTGATTTTGGTGCTGTTGTAAAACGCAGTCGTGATGTTGCTGACGGAATGAGCAAAGGCGTTCAGTTCCTGATGAAAAAAAATAAGATCGATGTGATCAACGGAACCGGAAAGATCAAAGCCGGGAAAAAAGTAGAAGTTACTGCTGATGGTAAATCAACAACCTACGAAGCAAAACACATAATTATTGCTACAGGTGCGAGATCACGTGCATTGCCTAACCTGCCGCAAGATGGTAAAAAAATAATCGGATACAGAGAAGCACTTACGTTACCGAAAATGCCTAAATCAATGCTGGTTGTTGGTTCCGGTGCAATCGGGAGTGAGTTTGCATATTTCTATTCTACTATGGGTACTAAAGTTACTCTGGTTGAGTTTATGCCGAGCATTGTTCCTGTTGAAGATGCAGAGGTTTCAAAGCAGCTGGAGCGTTCTTTCAAAAAGATCGGTATCAATGTAATGACTGAATCAAGTGTAGAAAGCGTTGACACAAAAGGTTCTGAATGTAAAGTAAAGATCAAAACCAAATCAGGTGAAAAAATTGTAGATGCTGAGATCGTATTGTCAGCAGTTGGGATCCAGGCGAACATAGAGAATTTAGGTCTTGAAGAAACAGGTATTGCAACGGATAAAGGAAAGATCCTGACAAATCCATACTACCAGACAAACATACCGGGATATTATGCTATCGGTGATTGTGTTGGCGGACAAGCATTAGCCCACGTTGCTTCAGCAGAAGGAATTATCTGTGTAGAAAAGATTGCAGGACATCATCCTGAACCATTGGATTATAATAACATCCCGGGGTGTACTTATTGCCAGCCTGAGATTGCCTCTGTTGGTATGACCGAAGCAAAAGCAAAAGAAGCAGGAAGAGAGATCAAGATCGGTAAATTCCCATTCTCTGCCAGCGGAAAAGCTAGCGCTGCAGGAGCAAAAGATGGATTTGTAAAATTGATATTTGACGCAAAATATGGTGAGTTATTAGGTGCCCACATGATAGGAGCAAACGTAACTGAAATGATCGCTGAGATCGTAGCTATTCGTAAATTAGAAACGACAGGACATGAGATCATCAAAACTGTTCACCCTCACCCAACAATGAGTGAAGCCATCATGGAAGCTGCAGCTGCTGCTTATGGTGAAGTGATTCATATGTAAGTTTAAAGAAAAATTTAAGATTAAAAGGTACTGTGTGCGAGCACGGTACCTTTTCTTTTTTTGAAAGGAAATATACTATTTTTTAATGTGCGTCAAAAAAATGCACGGATCCTGAACCTGAAATTATTCTATCCTCAATCAACTTGATAGCTTTCTCTGTAATAGAAACAGATAATCCTTCGTATAATTCTATTTCTTCAACAAGAGATATCAGAGTGGAAGTGGATTGGTTTACATCTGAAACTTTCCATAAAATGAAATCACGGTTATGAGCCTGATAAATCATGAGATAATAATCATTCTCAAGATCAAAAGCATTGACGTGATCACTTTCAAAATCGTTGATCAGCTTATCATGGTCTTCTAAAAACGAATAAATCGAAGAATTGTCTGTTGAAACAGTGATCATTGTGTTCGCTTTAGCTTGGCCATATAAAATCCATCAAAACCTTCACTGGGCATTACTTTCCTGTCTTTTACAAATTCGAATTCTGAGTGGGTGTTAAGAAACCTTTCCACCTGTTGCTCGTTCTCTCCCGGTAGGATACTGCAGGTGGCATAGATCATTAATCCACCAGGCTTAAGCATTTTAGAATAATCTGAAATAATATACTGTTGTGTCTTCTTTATTTCATCAATAAACTCTTTTGTTAGTTTCCATTTCGCATCCGGATTTCTTCTAATCACTCCTAAACCGGAACAAGGAACATCAAGAAGCAACCTGTCCGCAGAATTTTCTAATTGAGAAATCGCCTGAGAATTTACCACACGTGTTTTGATTATTTTCGCTCCACCTCTTTTTGCGCGCCTTTCCAACTCCTGTAGTTTACGTTCTTCCACATCCATTGAAGTTATTACTCCCTGGTCCTTCATCATTGCAGCAATATGCAATGATTTTCCTCCGGCTCCGGCACATGCATCAATTACATTCATTCCCGGGGACAGTTCCATAAAAGGCGCGATCAATTGTGAAGAAGCATCCTGGATTTCAAATAATCCATTCTGATATTCTTTTAACGATTGAAGGTTTTGCCGCTTCAATAAAATGAGAGCATCAGAATATTCATTATCTGTTTGAGTTTCTATTTGTTGTTCCGACAAAAGAGATCTGAGTTTATTTCTGTCGGTTTTTAATGTATTAACCCGCAATACTACTTTTGCTTCTTTATTAAGCTCATGAATTTCTTTTTCCCAGACATTTTCTCCTAATTCAAGACAAGCAAGCTCATCAAGCCAATCGGGAACAGATTCGCGGATCTTTCTGACAGAGTTCATTTCAGTCAGTCGCTGTTTGATCAACCCATGATCAACAGTTTTGAATTCTTCCCATTCAGGAAGTTCCTCTCCTTTAACCACCAACCATGTTCCGAATAAAGACACATAATCTTCAGCCTTCTGCATTCCTGAAATTTCATTGATCAGGCGCCACCAACGAACCATTCCGTAAACATTCTCCGCAATAAAACGTCTGTCACGCGAACCAAACCTTACATTTTGTTTTAGTGCCTGCTCTACTGCTTTATCTGCATAAACACCACCGGAAAATATATTCCGGACAGTTTCCGTTACGGCCAATACGAGTGTTTTATGTAGTTTCATGAAGCAGGTTTATCAACAGTATAATTGTGTAAAAATACATATTGAAGGCTGATAAAGCCTATGAAAACTTAGTAAAATTTTGTATTTTTGATCTTATGAATTTTTCCTCCAAGCTTATTGAGAATGCTGTAAATGAATTCAGCAATGTAAACCAATTTGGTAATGCATTTATAAAGCTTCGCCAGGAATTGCGCTATTGCGCTAAATGCCATAATGTTTCTGATAAGCCTTTATGTGATGTTTGTCTGAATCCGCATCGCGATCATGGGACTGTATGTGTTGTTGAGGACATCCGCGATGTAATGGCTATAGAGAATACGCAGCAATACAGAGGTGTTTATCATGTTCTGAACGGTATACTTTCTCCAATGGATGGAATCGGACCCAGCGATCTTAATATTGAATCATTGGTTCAGAAAGCAGCAGCTGGTGAGATCAAAGAGATCATTATGGCATTGAGTACAACAATGGAGGGCGATACTACCAACTTCTATATCTACAAGCGTCTGAAGGAATTTAATCTTACCGTTAGCACAATTGCCCGCGGCATTGCAATTGGCGATGAGCTTGAATACGCTGATGAAGTAACATTGGGCCGTTCTATCATCAACCGAACTCCTTACGAAAATTCGTTGCTGATTAAGTAGTGATATGATAAAACTATCTGTAATCATTGTTAACTACAACGTTCAGCATTTCCTGGAACAGTGTCTCTATTCGGTTCGGAAAGCTTCAAAGAATGTTAATACTGAAGTGTTTGTAGTGGACAACAATTCGGTTGACGGATCTGTGCAGATGGTGACAGAAAAATTTCCGGAAGTCACTTTAATTGCAAATAAAAAAAACACAGGCTTTTCTTATGCAAATAATCAGGCAAGATTCATGGATGCCCATCCCGATGCAGGTGGTTTAGGAGTGAAAATGCTTGACGGGAAAGGTAATTTTCTGCCTGAATCCAAAAGAGGTCTTCCCACTCCTTCAGTAGCATTTTATAAGATCTTTGGATTTTCTAAATTATTTCCAAAGTCTAAAACATTTGGAAAATATCATCTTGGCTTTCTTGAAAAAGACAAAACTCATGAAGTAGAAATTCTTTCGGGTGCTTTTATGATGATGCGTAAATCAGTACTTGACAAAGTAGGGTTGCTTGATGAAACATTCTTCATGTATGGTGAAGACATCGATCTTTCCTACCGGATTATTTTAGGCGGATATAAAAATTATTACTTCCCTGAAACACGTATTATTCATTATAAAGGTGAGAGTACAAAAAAGAGCAGTGTAAATTATGTGTTTGTTTTTTACAGAGCAATGGTAATTTTCGCGAACAAACATTTTTCACAAAATAATGCGAAGCTGTTTTCTTTCCTCATTAACATTGCAATTTATTTAAGAGCCGGTGTTGCGATCGCGGTACGTTTCCTGAAATCAATTGCTTTACCGGCTTTTGATTTCGGTGTAATAATGGCAGGTCTGTATTTCATAAAAGAATATTACGAAAAACATTATCGTTTCCTTGAAGGAGGCTCATATTCTCAGGCATTGATCGGAATTGCTTTTCCTGTGTATATTTTCATCTGGATGTTCACAGTATATTTGAGTGGCGGATATGATAAACCCATTCGTTTATTCAGGATCATCAGAGGAATTATTGTAGGGACAGGAATCATTTTGATCGGATATTCATTGCTCCCGGAAGCCTATCGTTTTTCGCGCGCCATAATTCTTCTTGGCTCGGTTTGGGCATTACTGGCTTATCTAGCTTCACGCTTATTACTTCATTTCAGCGGAATAAAGTCTTTCAGCCTTAACCCTGATAAAAGCAAACGGATCGCAATCATTGGCACTGGAAATGAGTTCGACAGAGTAATAAATCTGCTGAAACAAACGAATATTAATACAAGTCTTATCGGATTTATAAGTGCCGATAAACAGGGTGATCATCATAAAGATCACTTAGGAGATATTGATCAGATAAGTGAAGTAATAGAGATCTATAAGATCAATGAAGTTATTTTTTGTTCAAGGGATATTTCTTCTCAGGAAATTATCGGATACATGCATACTTTGATTTCTGCTGATGTTGATTTTAAGATTGCCCCACCTGAAAGTCTTTCTATTATTGGTAGTAACTCCATTGACACTGCCGGTGATCTGTATATTATCGATGTGAATTCTATCAGCAAATCAAAGAACAAACGCAACAAGCGCCTCGCTGATATAATTTTAAGTATTGTTTTATTTGCCTTTTCTCCCTATTTAGTTTTTATTCAATCTCATCCGGCAGGCTTATTTAAAAATATTTTTAAAGTTTTGATCGGAAAAAAATCATGGGTTGGATATGGTAAAGAAGGAAATGAAAATCTTCCTAAGATTCGCTCTTCAGTAGTTTCTCCGGCAGATGCGATAAAAAATATCGAGATCACTCAGGAAACCCGTAATCGTTTAAATCTCGCCTATTCAAAAGATTACAAAGTGGAAAATGATCTGAACATCGTTTGGAAGAGTTTAAGATTGTTGGGAAATTAATTTCAATGCATTATACCTGGACTTTGTCACAATCAGAATGTCTCCTAATGAATGTAAAATTATTTCATTAGCTCTTTAATGATTGTATCCATGCTTACACCTTCAGCTTCCGCTTTAAAGTTCCTAACAATTCTGTGACGCAGGATAGCAGCTGCAACCGATTTTACATCTTCTATATCCGGAGAATATTTACCCTTGATCATAGCATTGCATTTTGCTCCTATCACAAGGAATTGTGAAGCACGGGGACCTGCACCCCATGAAAGATATTTATTTGCTACTTCCGCTGCGTGTTCGGTATTCGGACGCGTTTTTGAAGCTAACTTTACAGCATATTCAAGAACATTATCAGCAACTGGAATTCTGCGAACTAGTTCCTGAAAATACAGAATTTCTTCACCGGAAAGAACTTTTTTAAGATCTGCTTTATAATTAGATGTTGTGTTTTTTACAACAAGCAATTCATCCTGAAATTTCGGATAATCAAGCCATACGTTGAACATAAAACGATCGAGCTGAGCTTCCGGTAAAGGATAAGTCCCCTCCTGTTCAATCGGATTTTGGGTTGCAAGTACAAAGAAAGGACTTCCAAGTTCATACCGTTTGCCGGCTGCAGTAACTGTCCTCTCCTGCATTGCTTCTAATAAAGCGGCTTGTGTTTTAGGAGGAGTACGATTGATCTCATCAGCAAGAATAATATTTGCAAATAAAGGCCCTTTAATAAATTTAAAATTACGGTCATCGCCCAGTATCTCAGAACCGATAATATCTGACGGCATAAGATCAGGGGTAAACTGTATCCTGTTATAGCTAAGGCCCAGAACATCTGCAATTGTATTTACAAGTAAAGTTTTAGCAAGACCGGGAACACCCACTAATAAACAATGCCCCTTACTAAAAATAGAAATAAGAACATCTTTCACAACTTCGTCCTGACCAATAATAACTTTACTGATCTCATTGTTCAATGTTTTGTATTTACCTACAAACGCGTCAACGGCTTCTACATCTGATTTATACATGGTACGGATAACGAATTAATACGAATTTACGAATCTAAGTTTTTTGGTGGCGGCCTTAATGAACCAATAACTAATAACCTTTAACTTCTAGTTTATCCAGTTGTTATTAAAATTACAATTTTTATAATCATCGGCAATACGAACGAAATTATCCGCAAGCTTTTTCTTGATCCAGGCTTTAGTAACTTCTCCCTGCTTTTTATTTAATGCAGCACCTTGTATCTTCTGATAATCATCCGTTAAATTTGCCATGTGAGGCTCCGATCTTCTTTTCAAATAAAGGATACGATAAGCTTGTTTCCCATCACGGGTTGTAAAAGGAGTTGGTTTTGTAAATTCACCTACCTTTAATTTATCAATTGCAAATGCAACATTCTGATCAACCTGACCTATTTCATCCATAGCGAAAAGAGTTGAACCCGTAAACGGATTAACGATCAATCCTCCATTAAATTTGGTTTCCTCATCGTTTGAATAACGTGCCGCAGCTTCGTTAAAAGATATAGTGTCTTTTCCGAGTATAGTATAAACTGTATCCAGGGCAAGTTTCGCAGAAAGAAGATCGGAAGGATTCACATCTGAAAAATACAACAAACTTCTTGCATCTACTTCTTCGCCTCTTCGTTCCACAAGCTGAATAAAAAAGTAACCGTAAACAGTTTCAAAAACCTCGCTGATCTCTCCCGGTTTTAAACGGAAAGCCCACGAATCCCATTCAGGTACAAAAGCACCGCGCTCAATTTTCTCATAGAGCCCACCTTTATTGGCAGATCCGGGATCTTTAGAATATAAAGCCGCTAAGGTTGCAAAACTCTCTCCTTTTAAAACACGCTGACGCAACCCTTCAATGAATTCCTTTGATGCTTTTTTAGCTTCAGGAGTAATTCCAGGTTTTTTTACAATTTGCCCCACTTCTACTTCTGCGCTTATCAAAGGAATTGAATCTTTCGGTATATTATTATAATAAGCTTTGATCTCGCTTGGCGTCACCGAAATTGCATCAACGATCTTACCTTGCATTTGCTGAGCAAGTAAAAGATCACGAACATTGTCTTTAAGTTCTGCTTTGTAATCTTCACTAGATTTACCGTAAAAGTCCCTGAATTTTTCTTCCGACCCGAACTGTCCAAGATAGTAACGCATTCTGCGGTCTAATTCCTGTTCTACCTGTGCTTCTGTAACTTCAAGACTGTCTTTTTGAGCCTGCGCCAGAAGCAGTTTTTGAAACAACAGATCCTCAAGTAATTTGCAGCGGGTATTTTCATTTACTGATTCCTGCTGCGATAATACCTGTTGATATTGAGCTTCCAATTCCGATTTTAAAATAGGATTGTTCCCAACGACAGCCACAACCTTATCGATCACTTTTTCCTGCGACCTGAGAGTCATTGAGGATAGCAAGACTGCAGCCGTTATAATTTTTATCTTTAAATTCATTTAATATAGATTTCTATTTTCTTATTGTTCAAAGCATCATTATAAACATCCTGCTTCATTTTCGTGATAAGTTCGAGTTTACGTTTATTTAAAATGATGTTCTTTATGTTTTCTTTTTCAAAACTTAAAGGAGAAAGACTATTTCGGATCTTAAATCCTTTTATATTTAAAAAATAATTGTGAAGAGAATCGGCAACTTCCACAAACCTGTTATTCTGCAAAAATAGCTCTTTATTATAGGTTTGTATTGGTATTTCTTTTAACAAATCATCAAAAAGAAGCCAGGAGTTGTCATCCAGATAAAAATTTTCTGCAAATTGATGACAGTAACCGGCTAATTGCTCCCTATCCTTCATATTATCTGACTTGTACCATTTCCTTAGTTTATCCAATCCGGGAGCACTCTTACTTATTTTTACATATATCACTTTGATTATATTGTCTTTTAGTTCGAAATCGGAAGGATTACTATTGTAGTATTTCTCGATCTCTTCATTTGAGATGACGGTATCGAGTTTTTGTTTTACAAGTTCTTTTTCATACGTATAGGTAATAAGAGACTTACGGTAATCCTCTAATTGTTTCTCCACATTTTTTTGTTCCTCCGTAAGATTGCTTTCAGCCTTTTGAATTACAAGAGATTCCTGGATCCAGTTATCGATGTATTTTTTTAAGAGTTCGGCACTATCTTTTGAAGGAATTCCTTGAGGAATAATATTCGAGATCTCATCTGCATAAAGAAAATAGTTATTTGCTTTAGCAATAACAACGCGGTTTACATCCTTTTCAGGTGTTCTTTCGCATGATGCAAAAATCAATACTGAACAATATAAGAGTATCTTCTTCAAAGGATATTTTAAAAACTAAAAAAGTTTATGGCGCATCTGCACCATAAACTTAATACTATGCTTAATCTAATATTATTTAACTGTTGAAAGAACTGCTTTATCAATAGTCACAGGATATTTCTTCTTTAATGATTCAAGCCATTCTTTTTCAAGATGATTTTGATAATCAGCAGTAACCATTCCTTTAGAATCCTGATATGATTTAGGTTCAGGCTTCAATAACTTATTTACAACCACAATAACTGTTTTATTGTCTTTATCTTTCATATCAGCTGATATGCCCGGATTCCAGTTCTTATCAACGAACTCGTTTTCACCTTTATTAAATATACGGGATTCAACCTGGAGGTTCAATTGAGAATTCTTATTTACTTCAGCAACAATCTGCTTCTCAGACTTTTTCTTTTTCAACAGACCACGTACCTGTTTTGCAATCTTATCGTCTGCAGCGGTATAAACAGAAGCGTCAGCACGTTCATCCCACATATAATTAGCTTTATTCTTTTCGTAGAATGCTTTTGATCCCGTAGTATCTTTTACTGCTTTAGACCAAACTTTGTCATCCGTTAATTCGAAAAGTAAGATCCCATCGCGATACTCCTGCATTAAAGCTTTGAATTCAGGATACTTCTGATCTAAGCGAGATTCTTCATAGGCAACAGCCATTTCATCAACAAACTGTTTATAGAACTGATTAACCACCATCTGCAGATCAGCCTTAGGACGCTTGCTCTGATGAGATTTTATATAATTTGTAAAATCAGCCTGGGTATAAACTTTATCACTGAAGTTAAACATTGGTTTATTTAACTTAGCAGCTTTGCTTCCGTCCCAACGGCCTTCAAATAAAGTTGTATCAACTACTTTATAAAATTCATCACGAGCTTTTAAATTTTCTTTGAATTTATATTCCGATTTAACCTTAGCGATCAAAGAAGAGCGGCCAGCTTGAGAACGGGAGTCTTTGCTCACTTTACCTTTGAGTTCATTTTTCATGTCTTCGAATGAAGCTAACCCTCTTTTATCATTAAGCTTAATGATATGCCATCCGTATTTGGTCTTCAATGGCTCGGAATAATCTCCCTTATTTGCTAATGCAAAAGAAGCTTTTTCAAATTCTATAGGCATCTTACCTGTTCCAAACCATGGCAACTCTCCATTTTTCTTAGCAGAAGCTTTATCATCAGAAAACTGCTGGGCAAGTTCTTCAAATTTCCCTCCGGCTTTTAACTTACCATGTATCTCAGTAATCTTATTAAAAGCATTCAGAGAATCTTCCTTACTCATATTTGGAGTGATCTTAACCATTATATGAGAAACAAGCACTTCTCCCTGAGCTTTTCTGCGATCGATTACCTTAATGATATGATAACCATAACGCGTTCTTACAGGCATTGAAACATCACCAACTTTAGTATTGAAGGCCATTGACTCAAAAGGATAAACCATTTGCAATGATGTAAAATAACCAAGATCGCCCCCATTTTCTTTTGCGGAAGGATCACCGTTTGCAGCGCTTTCTTTTGCAACAGCTGCAAAATCTTCACCTTTCAGAATACGCTTGCGGTATTCCATGATCTTGTTATAAGCTATTAAAGTATCTTTTGGAAGAGCAGTTTCATTAACCTTTACAAGAATGTGAGCAGCATGAATGTCTTCCTGCATGCGGTTATATGTTTCCTGAAGCAATTTTTCATTAACATCTTTATCTGTAAGATAAGGCTGGGCGAGTTGTTTGCGGTATCCTGCTAATTCTTCCTTGAAAGACTTGGCTGTATCCAGGCCTAACTCTTCAGCTTCTTTCACTTTAAGTTTAAAATTCACAAACAGATCAACATAATCATTCAAAGATTTTGTATCACCAGCAGTTTCCTTGTTATTATTCTTATGGTATACATTCTCAAATTCACCTACTGTAACTTTAGTGTCACCAACCGTCATAAGGATAGCGTCTTTATTAGTTGTTTGGGCATAACCGCAACTAAAAGTCATAAATGCGAATGAAAGGATAATTGATCTTGTTAAAATGCTATTAGACATAATGATTACATTTGATTTTAGGGTTACAAATGTAGGTATTTAAACGATGTATCAAAATAAAAGGGATTCTAATATTTAGGACACGTTTTGTTAATTTATGTTAAGGAACTTTGTGCATAAAAAAGGAAAAGGATCTACTTTGATCCTTTCCTTTTCCCTTTAAAAATTTTAATTCGGACTATCTGCTATAATTTGGTGCTTCTCTTGTAATCGAAACTCCGTGCGGATGACTTTCACGAATACCTGAATTTGTTATTCTTATAAATTTTGCTGTCTGAAGAATCTCTACATTCTTTGCTCCGCAATACCCCATACCTGCACGTAAGCCTCCCACAAACTGATATAATACTTCTGAAAGTCCGCCCTTATAAGGAACACGACCTGAAATACCTTCCGGCACTAACTTTTTAATATCATCTTCAGCATCCTGGAAATATCTGTCCTTGGAACCTTTTTGCATAGCTTCAATAGACCCCATTCCACGATATGATTTAAACTTACGGCCTTCAAAAATGATAGTTTCTCCCGGTGATTCTTCAACACCGGCAAACATAGAACCCATCATCACTGAACTAGCTCCAGCAGCTAATGCTTTAACTATATCACCTGTAAAGCGAATTCCACCATCTGCGATAACAGGAACTCCTTTGCCTTTAAGGGCTTTTGCCACTTCCATTACTGCAGTTAACTGAGGTACACCAACACCTGCAATCACGCGTGTTGTACAAATAGATCCGGGACCTATCCCGACTTTCACTGCATCTGCACCAGCCTTCGCCAGGGCAATGGCAGCAGCAGCTGTAGCTATATTACCAACTATAACCTGTAAATCAGGATAACCTTTCTTTACTTTTTTTAAGGCATCAATAACTCCTTTTGAATGGCCGTGTGCAGTATCAATTACTATAGCATCAACTCCAGCCCGTACTAATGCATCAACACGTTCTGTAATATCCCCGGTTACACCAACAGCAGCCGCAACACGTAATCTTCCTAAAGAATCTTTATTCGCGTGTGGATGAACTTTTACCTTTATTATATCTCTGTAAGTGATTAGCCCAACTAATTTATTATTGCGATCAACTACAGGAAGCTTTTCGATTTTATGATTCTGAAGGATCTGTTCAGCTTTTTTCAGATCGGTTCCGACTTTAGCAACGATCAAATCTTTGCTGGTCATAACCTCTCTGATAGAACGTTTTAAATTTTTTTCAAATCTAAGATCACGGTTGGTTACTATACCGATCAGCTCCCGTTTTGCATTTACAACCGGAATCCCACCGATCTTGAACTCCTTCATAATGTTCAATGCATCAGTAACATTCGCTGTTTCAGGCATGGTAACTGGATCCATGATCATACCGCTTTCGGAACGTTTTACTTTACGAACGTGGTCAGCCTGAGCTTCTATGCTCATGTTCTTATGCAACACTCCAATCCCGCCTTCCTGTGCAATTGCAATTGCCAGCTGAAACTCCGTTACTGTATCCATAGCTGCGGACACTACTGGCATGTTCAATTTTATTTTTTTAGTGAAATAAGAAGAAGTATCAACTTCACGTGGAAGCACTTCGGAATAAGCAGGTACTAAGAGTACATCATCATAGGTAAGACCTTCACCTACAAATTTGCTAGAATCTAATGACATAGCGAAAGGATTTGAATTTTAATTATTGGTTGCACCAACGCTAAAGCTAATGCCGAAGCGTTAAAATTCCCGCAAAGATACATTTTTTTTTAAGTACCCGAGCTAAAGAAATCAATAGCCCAAAACGTCTGCTATTGATGAACAAATCCTTTTTTAACTACATTTGTTCGCCAATGTCGACTGTGGAAAAATCTTATAAAAGTTGCAGCGTATTCATAATGAATATTATGAATACAGGAATTTCTATCCTGAAAATCCTAATTAAATCTAAATTCGGATTACGTTTACCCAAAGCGTCTACTTCATCTTGTATTATTTTAGGCAATGGTCCTTCATTAAAACACTCACTAACTAAACACCCTGACTTTTTCACCAAACATTCTTTAGTTTGCGTTAACAATTTTGCATTAAGCGAAGAGTATTTCAAACTTAAACCTCAGTATTATGTTTTTCTTGATCCGGGTTACTGGCTTGGGAGTTCTGATCCTGTTAAGAATACAATTCTCGCGATTTCAAAAACAACCTGGAAACTTCAGATCTTTGCTCCGCAAAAAGCCCGTAACTCAGCTTTCTTTACAAACGCGATGAAAAAAAATCCAAACATCGAAGTTTGCTATTTCAATTATACTGTATTTAAGGGATTTGACAGCTTTTCTCATTTTTTTTACAATAAGAATCTGGCCATGCCCCAAAGTCAGAATGTATTGGTAGCTTCATTGTTTGTGACAATAAATATCGCTTTTAAAAACATTTATGTTGTTGGAGCAGATCATACATGGCATCAGAATATGCATATTAATGATGATAATCAATTATGTGTGAAAGATCTTCATTTTTATGAAAATGAACAGCACATAACTTACAGACCTTTTTATAAAGATGAGCATCAAATAGAAACTTTCAGAATTCATGAAGTAATGTCTGCTTTGGGTAAAACGTTTTATGGCTATGAGATCCTGAAAAAATATGCAGAAAGTAATAATGCTGTTATTTATAATGCCAGTGAAATATCGTTTATTGATGCATTTAAAAGAATAAAACTATAGTATGCAATAGCCATTTCCATCAGGAAACACAGTGAAAAATAATGGCGTATTCCATATGACCTTAAAAACAAATTATTCCCATATGAAATCAATCCTCCTCAATCCTATCACATATTGGTTAAGATGGTTATATACCAAATGGAAGCTCGAATTCAAATACAGAGGTCGACATTTATATATTGAATACATGGCAGAGATCTCCGATTGTAAATTTGGAGATTATAATGCCATTTATAAATTCGCAAGACTTCAATCTGTTGAGTTCAGCGATTTTGGAACCGTTGGAAGAAATGCCCAGGTTCACAATACCAGGATCGGTAAATTTTCCGGCATAGGTCCATTTTCTTTTGTTGGGCTGGCAGAGCACCCATCCTCAGTATTTGTATCACCTCACCCATTGTTTTATTCTACTTTAGGTCAATCTTCCGGCCTGGTGATCGTGGAAAAAGATCTTTTCCAGGAATATGAAACGACCTATATAGGAAATGACGTTTGGATCGGGAATGCATCAAGTATCAAGCAGGGGGTTACTATTGGTGATGGGGCTATTGTTGCAGCCGGTTCGGTAGTAACAAAAAACGTTGAGCCGTATAGTATTGTCGGAGGTGTTCCCGCAAAACTAATCAGATACCGGTTTACCAAAGAACAGATCGAATTTCTATTAAGATTCAAATGGTGGGATGAGGATCTTGAATGGATCAAAGCCAATAAAGACCTCTTTCTAAATATTGAACACTTCCAGGCAAAATACGATACTGAAAGAAGGTAAATTTCAACTTCTTTCATGCCCTGAAAATCTTTGGTAGTTCCGTAAACTCTGCGTATTTTTGGCTTTTACAAAAAAGCTGAGAACATGTTGGACCTAAATGGTAAATCAATTTTAATAACAGGGGGAACCGGTTCCCTCGGCAAGCATCTTACCAAAAATATTCTTACGCGATTTCCCCAGGTAAAACGACTTGTGATATTTTCCCGCGATGAACAAAAACAATTTGAGATGGCTCAGGAATATCCCAATTCCAAATATCCTGCTATTCGTTATTTTATTGGAGATGTTCGTGATATCGATCGTTTAAAAAAAGCATTCAAGGGGATTGAGATCGTAATTCATGCAGCTGCGATGAAACATGTCCCAATCGCTGAATACAATCCGATGGAATGTGTTAAGACAAATGTATTGGGTGCAGAGAACGTGATAAATGCAGCACTTGATACTGAAGTTAAAAATGTGGTAGCTCTTTCTACAGATAAAGCTGCAGCGCCAATCAATCTTTATGGAGCAACAAAACTTTGTTCAGATAAATTATTTGTTGCTGCCAATAATATAAGAGGACAACATGATATTAAATTTTCCGTGGTGCGATACGGGAATGTAATGGGATCGAATGGTTCTGTGATTCCTTTCTTTATGAAAAAAAGGAAAGAAGGAATTTTACCTATTACAGATCCGAACATGACACGTTTCAACATTTCATTACAGGGTGGCGTGGATATGGTGCTGCATGCTATTGAAACTGCATGGGGCGGTGAGATATTTGTCCCTAAGATCCCATCTTATAAAATTACCGATGTTGCTACGGCTGTTGGTCCGAATTGCAAACAGGAAGTTGTGGGGATCAGGCCGGGCGAAAAAGTCCATGAAGAAATGATCACGTCTTCTGATTCATTTACAACTTACGACCTTGGGAAATATTATGCTATACTTCCTCAGATGACTTCTTTTAAAATGGATGATTTTATTAAACATTTTAATGCAAAACTTGTGAAACAAGGTTTTCAATATAATTCCGGAGAGAATAAAGAATGGGTTGGAGTTGAGGAATTAAGATCATTGATAAAAGAACATGTAGATCCTGATTTTTCAATTTAAGATGAGCATCGAAACTGATAAAGTGAATAGAATTATTCCATACGGAAGACAAACGATCACAGAAGCTGACATTGAGGCTGTAATCACGGCCTTAAAATCTGATTTTCTTACACAGGGACCTGCAATAGCAGAATTTGAAAAAGCCTTTGCAGATTATGTTGGCTGTAAATATGCAATTGCCTTAACTAATGGAACTGCAGCTTTACATCTTTGCGCAATGGCTTTGGATGTTAGTGAAAAAACCAGAGTTATAACAACACCGATCACTTTCGCGGCCTCAGCTAATTGTGTTAAATATTGTGGTGGGGAAGTCTATTTTGCAGACATAGACCCGAAAACATTTCTTCTTGATATACATAAAGTCAGAGAACTTCTTCAGAAGCATCCTAAAGGATATTTTCATGGCATCATCCCTGTTGATTTCGCAGGAAGTGCAGTTGATCTCGAAGCATTTCGGAAGCTAGCTGATGAATACGGTCTTTGGATAATTGAAGATGCTTGTCATGCCCCGGGAGGATTTTTCAATGACAGCAGTTCTAAAAAACAAAAATGCGGGAATGGCAATTTCGCAGACCTCGCTATCTTTTCATTTCATCCTGTAAAACATATTGCAACAGGTGAAGGTGGAATGATCACTACAAATAATAAAGAGCTTTACGAAAAACTGTTGCTGCTTAGAACTCACGGTATAACAAAAGATCTTACAAAGTTTAAGAATTCAGCTGAAGAAGTTCCTCAAGGTCCATGGTATTACGAAATGCAGGAACTTGGTTATAATTACAGGCTGACAGATTTCCAGGCATCACTAGGAATCTCACAACTAAGCAGAGCCGATGAAAATTTACAATGGAGAAAGAAAATAGCTGAGCGTTATGATAATGCGTTTTTAGATTCGGCTGTGGTTACTCCTTTGTCTGCTGAAGGCCATGCTTATCATCTTTACGTGATAAGATCAAAAAACAGAGCAAGGCTATACGATCATCTTAGAGCTAATAACATTTTCGCACAGGTGCATTATGTCCCTGTACATTTAATGCCTTACTATAAACAATTTGGTTTTAAAAAGGGTGATTTTCCGAATGCAGAAGCCTATTATAATGATTGTCTAAGCATTCCAATGTATCATTCTCTTTCAAAGGAAGACCAGCAATATGTGATAGATATGGTATTGAGCTTTAAAGGATAAGTTAAAAAATAAATTTTATAATGCGATCGTATTACAGTCATTTACAAGCAGTAAAAAGTGTCGGAGAAGAAGTATTGGTATCACAAAAACCAACATTCCGCTCTTCTGCTATATTTCCTGTGATCCACAATGCGGACTATTCTTCCAAAGTTATTTTTATGGGGTATTGGCTCCTTAAAAGAAACATAAAAGAAATCGGTTTGCTTTATACTTTACGTGCGGCAGAAGGGAATATTATTTCAAGAAAATATTTACTCATCGATTCTGCCAAAGCATTTTCAATTCAATTGAGTGAGTTCAATGATTTGATCGGAGATAATTTCATTGGGTCTTTGGAGATGGAAATATTTTCAACCCAGGATCTTGTATATCCGTATCCGGCATTTGTACTAGTTTATTTTGGAGATCATTTCAGTACTGCCGTTCACACTGTCGGACGTATATACAATGACATTGAAGACCTTACAAAAAATGAAGAATACAAAGTTCGTGAATCCGGTTTTGATATTTACGGAAGTACGAATCTGTCTCCTTTTGTTTCTTTAACAAACGGACCAATAAAAAACGATCACCCGGAGATAACATATACCATTAATAATTCTAAGAAAAATTCGATTAAAGGAAAGTTTAATATTCCTGCACTTAAACCTTTTGAAACAGTTTTTGTAAAACTAAAAGATCATATCGATCTCTCTTCAATTCTTGGAAACGATGCAGGAACTATAACCTTAGGCCATAATTTTGAAGGTTTTTTTCCTCGTTTTGCTGTAGGAAATTTTGATGAAAAAGCTAAAACAGTTAGTATCACTCACTCCTATTACGATAGTTCAGCTATTGCAGATGAAAAATCGTTCTGGAATCGTAAGGACGAACTCTTTAATGACAGTTCTGTTGCGATTCCATTATATGTGACTGAAGGATATTATACCAGGATTGCCCTCTACCCTATTTTCTCTCCATCTGATTTCACCCTGTCCTACGCTTTTTACACTGAAGAAGGAAAACTTATAAAATTTTTGAAAGATTATCATCTTATTAAAAGCATTGATAACAGATACGAACAAATTGACTTTGAAGAAATACTCAGTAAAGAAAACATTAATACTCTGGATACAAAGACCGTTAATCTTATTTGTAACTGGGAAGATAAAACCAAAATACCTACTCGCGTGAAATTCGGGTTGAACGTAGGTAGCAAAGGCAGATCAACTGAATTACCTTCTAATATATGTTTTGCACCACAACTTGGTAATCCGGCAGTATTGAAAAAAGCAGGAACATTTCGCTGGGCACCATTTGTAAATGCAGGCAGATCTGAAGTTGTACTAACCAATTCAGCTTCCCTTAAAGAATATTCAAAACCGGCAAATGTTAAACTTAATTTCCATCGGGAAGAAGATGATCAAAGAATAAGCAGAGACGTTAAGATTGCCGCAAACGGTAGCTTAAAGATCGATCTGGGTAAGGATGATGAGCTGAATATTTTCTTTAACGAAAAGAGTGGATGGATGACAGCACAGTCAGACAATCCTTTTTTAAACGGATATTATTTTGATTTTTTTGAAAGTGGCGCAGTGGGCGCTGATCATATATTTTAATATTAAACAGAGTTAATTAAGAAATAATAAACAAAATGAAAACAGAACAAATAGATTTTTGGAAAGGCGAATTTGGAAAAGAATATACAGACAGATGTACCTTTTCTGATGAAGAATGGGATAAGTTTTACAGTAAAACATGGGGGAAGACCAAAATTGAAATGAATAAAGGTTTCATTGGTAATTTATCGAAAGATATTAAGATCCTGGAAGTGGGATGCAATACAGGAATGCAATTGAATGGTTTGCAGAGAATGGGGTTTGAAAATATTTATGGAGTGGAATTACAACCATATGCAGCTGAAGAAGCAAAAAAAAGAACAAAGAATATCAATATAGTTTGTGGATCGGGCTTCGATCTTCCATTCAAAGATTCTTATTTTGATGTTGTATGTACAAATGGTGTGTTGATACATATTTCACCTAATGACCTTCCGAAAATAATGCAGGAAATGTATCGTTGCTCAAAAAAATATATTTGGGGATTTGAATATTTTTCAGAAAATGTTACTGAAATTAATTACAGAGGCCACAGCAATTATTTATGGAAGGCTGATTATGCAGCACTTTTTATCAAACAGTTCCCAGATCTGAAACTGGTAAAAAAAGAAATGTATCCATATCTTGATAATCCATCGAATGTTGATTATATGTATCTTTTAGAAAAACAATAGCTTCTCATTTGAGTTTAATTTGAATAACATGTCTCTTTCAAAACCTCATATAGGTATTATAACTCAAGCCAGGATGACCAGCACCAGGTTGCCTGGGAAGGTCTTTAAGGAAGTTAATTCAAAATCTTTGTTACAATACCATATTGAAAGATTAAAAGAAACAGGTTTCGACATCGCCATTGCTACGACCACTAACGATACTGATGATTGCATATCTGAATACGCAAATCAACAAAAAATAAATGTTTTTCGAGGAAGTGAAACAGATGTTTTAAGCCGATATTATGGAACTGCATCAAAATACAATTATGATATTTTAGTCCGCGTAACTTCTGATTGTCCGCTTATAGATTCGCATTTGATCAGGAACAGCATTGAAAAATATCTTCAGTTGAACAACTCTAAATTGTATATGAGTAATGCTCTTGAAAGAACTTTTGCGCGTGGTTTCGACTTTGAAATATTCTCATTTGAATTGTTAAAGGAAGCTTTTGAAAAAGCAACTCTTGAATCAGAAAGAGAACATGTTACACCATTTATCTGGAAGAATATCCCTGGAAATGTAGAATTCTACCATGTCAAACAAAGCATCGACAATAGCCATTTGCGTATAACTGTAGACACAAGCGATGATTTTGAATTAATAAGGACTTTGATAGAAAAGTATCATGCTGATAAATTGAATTACGTGGAGATCGAAACACTACTAAATGAACATCCTGAATTGGTAAGCATTAATGCACATATTGAACAAAAAAAACTATGAAAAAAGATCCTATCGTTGACAAGAAGAAATTTGAAGAAGAAGGTTATTTAGTTGTAAAAAATGTTTTTTCACCGGAAGAAATAGAACAGTTTAGAAGTGATGCTTATAAACAGTACGAAAACGACAGCAAAAAAGGATTAAATTATGATATTACTAAAACAAACGCGCGTTCTTTACGTGGAGATCTTTTAAGCAAAGATTTGATGAGAAAGATCATCCTTGATGAAAGAGTGTTGGATATTGCCAGAAAAATACTCGGACCTGATATTGTTTATTTTGGAGACAGCAATTTTCAATTTGGAGTAGGTTTCAGAGGTTTTCATCGCGACAATGTGGATCGTGAATTTAATAACGGCCCTGATTGGGATGGAGATTATAATATAATTCGTATGGGATTGTATTTGCAGGATCACAGTAAATACAGCGGAGGATTAAAGATCAAAAAAGGATCTCATAAAAATGCTTCCGGAAAATCAATTATATTAAATACTAGTCCTGGTGACCTTGCATTATGGAGTTTAAGAACATTACACAGTGGCAATGCTGTTCGCCTTAAGCTTATGCCAAATTTTTCAGTAGATTATTTTGAACGCTTTGTTCCTGCCTTCCTGAAAGTAGATGAGCCAAAGGAAAGAGTTGGATGCTTTTTTACATTTGGGGTAAAAGGCAAGCATCTGGACAGATATATAAGTGAATATATGCTTAAGGCAAAACCTGTTTTAGAAAACCTAAAAAATTCTCCTTTAAATGAAGGAGTATTAGATGAACTTAAATCAAAGAAAGTAACTTTGATCAGGCCAATGGTGAATGCAACTGAACAAAATTCAAAATAAAACTTGAAAAAACACCGTATAGTATTCAGGGCGGATGGAGATCTGATTGCAGGCTACGGGCATGTTATAAGATCTCTCAGCTTAGCATCTATCCTCAAGTCGAAATATCATTGTGTATTTATAATTCGTGAACCCGATCAGTTTCTGAAACAAGAAATAGAAAAAATTTGCTCTGAAATTGTTGAAGTTCCTAAAGCAGTAAATTACAACAAGGAAGCTTCACAGATCACCAAAAAAGTCATAAACACAAATGATATTGTGATTCTGGATGGATACCATTTCGATTCAAAATATCAGTTAATTATAAAAAAATCTGCTTACAAGGTTGTTTGTATAGATGATATTTATGATAGACATTTCACATCAGATATTGTCATTAATCATAGTGAAGGTATTAAAGAATCTAACTATTCAAGAGAATTTTACACGAAGCTTTATCTCGGATCAAAATATGCTATCCTAAGGAAATCTTTTTTAACAAATGCCAAACGCGAATTAATCCCTGAAACTTCAGAACAGCATGTATTTATCAGCATGGGAGGCACTGACCAAAAAAATTTTACTGAAAAAGCGTTGACATTGTGTTTAAAGCAAAAAAACATTACCGCAATCGATATTGTTGTCGGCAGCTTCTATGCTCATTTAGAAGAGCTCAAAGTAATTATATCACGCAACAAAAACATTAAGATAAAAATACATTCAAATCTGAATGAGAAAGAGATATCATCTCTGATGAAAAAATCAACATTTGGAATTTGTTCAGCCAGTACTGTTTCTTATGAATATAGTTGTACAGGGGGAATTTTATTTTTGTATCAAACTGTTTCTAATCAAAAGAAAATATTCGAATTTTTGATTAAGACCGGGTCAGCATTTCCAGCTGAAGATCTTAATAAAAAAAGCAGTTTATTAAATTCAAAAAAACTTAAGACAGAATATTTTAATCTGCGAAAACATTATTTTTCAGGTAATTCGGCTGAAAATCTTGAAGCCATTTTTTCAAAAATAGAATCCGAGCGGGGAATATCAATAAGAAAAGCTGCTATCAGTGATTTACAAATATATTTTAAATGGGCAAATGATCCGGAGGTAAGACATAATTCTATCAATACCTCTCAAATTTCACTTGAAGGCCACAATAAGTGGTTTAAATTGAAACTAAAAAACAAAACATCCATTTTGTATGTTATCGAAAAATCAGGGATTGCTATCGGACAGGTTAGACTTGATAAAGATAAAAATGGTTGGGAAATCGACTATTCTATTGCCAAACAATTTCGGGGTAAAGGATTTGGAGAGATCATTCTGAGGAATGCGATCCTTCAATTCAGAAAAAAACATATGGATAAAATTATTGGAAAAGTAAAACAGTCTAATGTACCTTCTTGTAAAGTTTTTGATAACCTGAACTTTGTTAAGTCAAAAACATTTAAAATTGAGAATATTGTTTATAACATGTACACATTAGAATGACCTACTATCGGCTCTGTACTAATTGCCAAAGTATTCTTACATTTGCATCCTAATTTATTCGCTTCACATGAAAAAAATAATCAATACCAATTTTTTCCGAATAGGTGAAGACCAACCTTGTTATATTATTGCCGAGATTGGCAGTAACCACAATGGAAACTACGACATGGCCTGCGAGCTAATTGAAAAAGCAGCGGCCTGCGGAGTTAATGCCGTAAAATTTCAAACCTTTAAGGCTAAGGACCATTATTCTAAAAAAACTCCCAAAATAGGACTATATAAAGAAGGAATTTATGAGTTAATTGAAAAACTTGAAATTGATAGAAGCTGGCATACAAAGCTGTCTGCTTTATGTACAAAATTAAAGATCGATTTTTTAGATTCGCCCTGCGACAAGGAGGCTATTGATATTGCTGTTTCGGTTGGAATGCCAATAATAAAAATTGCTTCTTATGATATGGTTGATGGCAGATTGGTTAGTGAGATCGCTAAAACCGGCAAAGGCGTAATGTTTTCGACCGGAATGTCAAGCACTTCAGAGATAGAGACGGCAGTCAATATCTGCAGATCAAATGGAAATGATAATATTATAGTTCTTCAGTGCACTTCGTTATATCCTGCTCCTGCACATTTAACCAATCTGAAAACAATGAATACAATTGGTAATATGTTCGGAGTGATTACCGGCTATTCTGACCACACGCTTGGCGACCATATTCCTTGTGCGGCTGTAGCTATGGGAGCCAAAGTGATCGAGAAACATTATACCTTAGGAAGAGGATTACCCGGACCGGATCATAATTTTGCAATTGAACCGGAAGAATTAAAAGTAATGGTAAGCAGAATGCGTGATATTGAAAGCGCTATAGGAGATGGTATTAAAAATGGTCCGCGTGAAGAAGAAATGGAGCTTTATACAAAAGCCAGAAGAAGTATCATTGCCAAAACAAAGATCAATAAAGGACATATAATAACCGGAAATGATATTGTGATTAAAAGACCCGGCTTAGGGATACATCCATCACAGATCGAATTAGTAATAGGTAAAAAGGCTATTAAAGATATTGAAGAGGATGAACCGATAACCTGGGATATGATATGAAGAAGCGAATTCTGTTATCAGGTCTTGGAGGCTCTTTATTTCCTTACCTGCATAACAAACTAAAAAACTCTTATGATCTTTATTATGTAGATTCGGATGAATCCTTAAAAGATCTATATCCCGATCTTAATTTTTTTCCTGCTCCCTTGGTTACTTCCAAGGAATATTCCGCCTTTATTGAAGATCTTATTTCCAAGCATTCAATTGAAATTTACATTCCTTTAATTGATGAAGAAATCGAGATTGCTCATCGGATTAAAAATAAGCTGCCATTTATTAAACTACTATCAGCTGATCTTAATTTCTGCACCTTAGCATTAAGAAAAGATCTCCTCATGAAAGAATTAAAAGCCCATGGAATCTCTGAAATTAAAACCTGGACAGGTGACAATTTTGAGTGGTCTGAGGGAGTTTTTTTTGTAAAACCAATCTCCGGTAGAGGAAGCCGCGGGATCAGAAAAATAAGCAGTGAACAAGAGCTAAAAGCTTATTATCTTCTTGAAAAATATAAACCAAAGGATATATTGATCCAAGAGTGTATAGAAGGACAAGAATATACTGTTGGGGCTTTGATCAATCCATGCAATGATCTCATTTACCTAAGTACACGAAAGATCCTTAAAAAGAAAGGAATCACCATAAAAGCTATCACTGAAAACAATTCAGCTATTGATGATGCAGTTGATAGAATCAGAAAATCATTAAAACCCAAAGGGCCGATTAACGTACAGCTGTATATTACTGATAAAGGAGAAGTAAAGATCTTTGAAATAAATCCACGCTTCTCTACTACAACTATCATGAGTTACGAAGATGGTCATGATGAGATTGGTTTATGGTTAAGACACTTTGATTCAAAATATGAACAACAGTTAATACGTCCAAAGACAGGCCTAATTCTTCACCGCAGATGGGAAAATGTATTCTATGAACGCTCATAATAAAAACATCTTAATTGTAGGAGGATCAGGCTATCTTGGAACTCATTTAAGGAAATCACTTTCTTCATTTAATATTTTTTTCACCTCCAGAACACAAAAATCATCCGCAATAGAATTGGACCTTTTAAAGGACAACACCTATAATAATATTGCTGGCCGATCATATGAAATTATTATTCTTTTAGCCTCTTCATTAAAAGGTTTAGGAACAACAGAATTAAATCCGGATTTTTTGGAAACAGATACTTTGGGTCTCTCATCTTTTCTTCAATACATTCAAAATAATAAGCTTACAAAAAAAATAATTTTCACTTCCTCAATGACTGTCTATGGCAGTCATACTATCAATCCTGTAAAAGAGGATTTCCCACTTTTCCCAACAAGCACATACGGGCTTAGCAAAGTTCTTGCAGAAAAAATTTTATCTTTTAATTGTACATTTTCAGAAATAAATGGAGTCATATTAAGAATTCCGGGAATTTACGGTGGTGAAAGAAAATCCGGATTCATATATAACACTGCTTTAAGATGTTCAAATAATGACAGCATTCAACTTGATACGAGCAATCTTGGATATTGGGAAACAATCAATATCGTAGATTTATGCAGCTGGATAAATGAATTCATTTTGAAATATGATTGGAAATCAAAAATAGATGTGTTTAATATGAGTTATGGTGTTAAAACGGATTTTATTGAATGTGCTGATTTTATCAGACAACAATTGGACTCAAGTTCAAAAATCATCGCTCAAAAACAATATTCAGACTTTTACCTTGACAATTCTAAAATAAAGAAATTTATTTCTATTGAAGATAAATATGAACTATCCTTAAAAAATTATCTTAAGGAAAATTTTAAGAAATGAATTTTATAATCGGAGACATACACGGTGAATTTAACAAGCTCAAAAAACTTGTAAGCAACATTATCAGTTCTGATAATGATCCGACATTAATTTTTATAGGTGACTATACAAATAAAGGAGAAGACCCATATAATACTTTAATATTCCTTTTAGAATTAAACAATAAATATAAATGTATTTTCCTTCGTGGAAATCACGAATACATGTGGCAGAAGCTCCAAAACAACAAAGGAAAAGATGCTGAAGATCTTTTAAAATATGGGGCACTCAATACAACTTTATCAATAAATAAAGATCATAACCTTTTAGAAACAAAAACATATATAGAAGAGAAATTTTCGATTATTTTAAATAATCTAAAGAACTATTATGAATGTGATAATTTTATTATTACCCATAGTGGGATCAAACCGGATCAATACAATACTCCTATAAATAATATAGCCGCTGAAGACTTTTTATTTAACAGATATGATTTTATAAGTTTAGAAAAGCTCTATTTTAATAAACGTGTGATATTTGGTCATACAGGTTTTTATTCTCCTTTTTATGACGGTTTCAAAATCGGAATTGACACCGCAGCTTGCTACCTGGAAGCTCAACCATTGACGGCCTTTTGTACGAGTGAAGATTTTTTTATAAATTCAGCTAATATTATCACACCCTTATCATCGATAAATAAATCATTTTGTCCTGCAATACCCCGTGTTAAAGCATGGAGACAAAAATAAATTATATCATATGTTAGAGTTTTTGAGAAATAAAAATATTATGGTTGTGGTTGCACACCCTGATGATGAATTACTTGGCTTAGGCGCTACAATGCATAAACTCATTCATGAGTACGGTGTAAAAACACATCTTGTCATTTTAGGAGAAGGAATTACTTCCAGATCTGATGAAAGGAATGTGGAAGAATGGAAAAAAGAACTTGAGGTTCACAAAAAGAATATTCATTCAGCTAAAGACAGCATTGGATATAACAATGTAAGCATCTATGACTTTCCAGATAACCGATTTGATAGTGTTGCACTTTTGGATCTTGTTAAAGTAATCGAAAAGGAAAAATTAAAGTTTAACCCGGAAATTATTTTTACTCATCACGGAGGCGATTTAAATATTGATCATCAAAGAACGTTTGAAGCAGTTGTTACTGCAATTCGTCCAATGGAACATGAAAAAGTATCAACCCTTATCACTTTTGAAACTCCTTCCGGGACGGAATGGAGAGCCTCTACAGACCCAAGACATTTTGTTCCTAACCTGTTTTTTGAAGTTTCAGAAAAAGATATTGATGCAAAAATAAAAGGGATGGAATACTATGAGTTTGAAAAAAGAAAATATCCTCATCCAAGATCACCGGAATCTTTAAAGATTCAATCACAACGTTGGGGAATTGTAGTTGGCAAACCGTATGCTGAAGCTTTTCATTTAGTTCGACAAGTTTGCTAATTGCATTAAAAAACAAACTCAATATTAAATTATAAAAAGGAACGGTCGAAACAACTTGGCCGTTTCTTTTTTATAATTAATTCATATAATAGAATATATGTGGTTAGAATACATATTTTTACAAAATGGGAATCATTGAAAAGCAAGCTACAAAAAATGCTATATTTTCATATTTGGGAGCAGGCTTAGGTTTTATTACAGTAATGTGGCTTTCACATCTCTTAAGTCCAGCGGAAAACGGTGTTATTCGAATCATTATTTCTTACGCAGCTCTTTTTTCGCAATTTGCTAACCTTGGTTTTGTAGCTGTTACAGCACGATTCTTCCCATACTTCCGCAACAAAGAGAAAGGTCATCATGGCTTTCTATTTTATGCGATCTTAATTTCCTCTCTTGGATTTTTACTCTGCTGGATTGTTTTTCTATTTATTCAGCCTTCGTTAATAACTTCCAATCAAGCGAAATCGCCATTATTTGTGACTTTTCTTTTTTATTTAATGCCGCTTACTCTATTCACAGTTTTCTTTAACATATTTGATAGTTATCTCAGGGCATGTTATAGTTCAGTTGCAGGTTCATTTACAAAGGAATTCCTACAAAGGATCCTGATATTAGCAGTGCTATGTATTTACTATACTGGAAATATTGACTTCAGTGTATTCATCTTTCTTTATATGTTTTTCACTTGTCTACCTACTTTAATGCTTGTATATTATATTATAAAGCAAAAGGAATGGCATATTAAACCCATACGAGGCTTTCTGAGTAAGGATTTACGCAATGAGATGATCAAGATCAGCGTATATTCTATTTTGTCCGGTGGTGCCGGTGCAATTGTACTCAACATAGATGCGATTATGGTCAATCAGATGCTAGGTGAAGAAAAAACGGGAGTCTATGGTATCGCCTTCTATTTTGGATCCATTCTGCTTATCCCTGCTCGGGCCATATATAGAATTACCTCAAGTATAGTTGCCGAAAATTTTAAAGCAGATAGGATCAGTGATATCCATAAGCTATATAAGCAAAGCTGCAATACCCAATTAGCAATAGGTATTTTATTGTTTATTGGGATCTGGTCGAATATCGATAATATAATGCAGCTGCTTCCTCCTGAATATTATTCTGGTAAATATGTAATCCTCGTTTTATCTGCTGGTTATTTAGTGGAAATGGCGACAGGGATAAATCAGGTAATAATTTCCAACTCACCTTATTATAAATACGACACCTACTTTGTATTTTTTCTCGTGATAGTGATAATCATAATGAATTATATATTTATTCCTTTGTTTGGAATAATTGGTTCCGCCATAGCAACCGCACTTACGGTAACCATCGGCAATTCATTGCGATTCTCACTCTTGTACGTCAAATTCAAAATGCAGCCCTTCACTGTTAATACAATTAAACTTATTGGAATAGCAATAGTGTCTCTGCTTCCGGGATTGTTTATCCCTTATCTGAATAATCTTTATGTTGACATTGCAATAAGAAGCGGAATTGTCGCTTCTATATTCGTTCTTTTGATCCTAAAGCTTGAAGCTGCTCCGGAACTGAACAATAAGATCAGGAAGAATTTAAAACATCTCTCAATTAAACTTTAAAACAAAAAAGTCCGGATTCACATCCGGACTTTTATTTAAATTTGAAATAGATTATTCATCCCTTTTCTTCCAGGCCATAAACAACGACACTCCAACAAAAGCAAACAGTATTAAACTGGATGCCAATGATATTTTCTCTCCCGTAAAATATTTCTCAGGCTCAAACTTAAATTCGATAGTATGTTTTCCTGCAGGCACACGCATTGCACGGAGTATCCAGTTAGCTGAGAAATAAGGAGCCTTCTGACCATCAACATAGGCATTCCAGTCTTTGAAATATACTTCTGAAAATACTGCAAGCTGCTCTGTAGCAGCATTTGACTCGTAAGTCAAATGATTAACTTTGTAATCTGTCAGCTTTATAGTGGCTGAAGGATCTGGTTTTGGAACAAAACCTTCGAGCTTATCTTTATAACGCTCATCAACAATAACGGTTCTTGCCGGATCGATCTCCCCAACTGTTTTTAATTCCTCATCTGCATTCTTCACCATTTTTACTTCATTCACAAACCAGGCATTTCCTAATGCGTATCTGTTTCTAATTGGTGGAGCTTCATAGTTGTAGATCAGATAACGCATATTAAGCATGTTCAGCACTCCTTGTTGGGCAAATGTCGCACGCAGAGCTGAATCAGAAGGATTCGTTCTCAGCGTGGAAATAATATTCTGCATATTTCCATAAAGCTGATTCTCTATTAACTCCTGGTATCTTCTCAATTTAGCTGCATGATATCCGCCAATTGATTTATGATAATAAGAAGTTCTTGCGCTGTTAAACGTTTCCTGAGGATTGCTTATATCAAAAACTCTGTAGTTAGGATCCTTATCTTCCAGTATTGCTCTGTCAGCAACTGTTTCCGGGAAGGGAACTTTTGCCTCCTGTTTGCTAGTAAAGTTGCTTTCATTTAAAAACGTTTTGTCAACCAAAGCAAGATCAAATAGGATAAGAATACCAAGCACTGCTACTAAGATTCCTTTATTAACTTTTGCTTTCAGGTACAACCAAACCATCCCAGCACCAAGTGTGATAAAAAAGAAACTTCTTATTGCTTCTCCTTTGAATATGGCAACCCTTGCGCTTTCCAGACCTGCTCTGATACTGTCAGCTGCTTCCTGTCCGCTGCTCTTCGCATAACTTCCAAGGATCTCTTCGTCCCGGATCCAGGTGAAATCATTGAATACTGTTGGCATTAAATAACATAACAAAGAAAAGCCTCCCGTTACTGCAAATGAAATAAAGAAAGCATTCTGAACAGAGATCTCTTTATTACTAAATGCCAGTTTAATATTTTGTTTTAATAAGGCAGGGGTCTTAATCATTCTGTCCAATGCCAAAACAGCTAATATAGGAATGGCTAGTTCGGCAAGAACCAGTATCATAGAAACTGCTCGGAACTTATTGTATCCAGGGAAATAATCAAGGAATAAGCTGGAAAGCCACATCATGTTCTTTCCCCATGCTAGGGCCATAGAAAAAATTGTTATCGCTAACAAAGCCCATTTCATTCTTCCCGGAACAATGAATAATCCTAAAACAAAACAAAACACAATGATCGCGCCTGCATACGGTGACGAAGTAGTAGGTTGATCTCCCCAATATTGAGGGAAGTTTGCAACAACTTCTCTTAACTGAGGCTCTTCAACAGCTTTCAGAGCATTCTTGTTTTCTTTGATGAGCATTCCATCCGTGCGTCCTTTGAAGCCCGGGATCATCAGTGTCAATGTTTCTGCTTTGCCCAAACTCCATTGTGTGGCGTAATCTTTATCCACACCGGATGTCTGGTTTCCCTTATCTCCGTTTGCTGAAGTTAATTCAGACGGCCCCCTGATGGTCTGCTTTGCATAATCATAAGTATTCCAGAGATTGGTTATGTTGCATCCCACTGCAAGTACAATAGCAACAATGAAAACTGAAAATGCTTTAAATATATCTTTGTATTGTTTTTGCTTGACCCGTTCAACCCATTCAAATGCAACATAAATAGCACAAAATAATCCAAGGTAATAAGCGATCTGGGGATGATTACAAACCAATTCCAATGTAAAGAACAAAGCGGTAAGAGCACCTCCGAGTAAATATTTTCCTCTGCACACAAGGATCACTCCTGCAAATACAGGAGCCATATAACCGATTGCTAATGCCTGTGTATTATGCCCTGCATCTATGATCAGAAAGAAAAATGCGGAGAATCCAAAACCTATAGCCCCGACTATACTCAGCCATTTATCCACTTTTAATACAAGCAGCAAAATAAAAAAACCGAGCATGTATGTAAAAACCATATTTGCCGGAGTTGGGAAACCAAGCATAAATGCGTTTCTCAAAGGAGTTACTAAATTCGAAGGATAATAAACCGAGATCTGGTAAGATGGCATTCCACCAAACATGCCGTTAGTCCATAATGCTTCTTCCTTAAACTTTTCGCGGTGATCAACCACATCTTTTGACATCCCCCTGTTCTGCACCATATCACTCTGTCTGATTACCTTTCCCTTTAAAAGCGGAGTAAAATATCCGAAAGTAAGTACAACAAAAATCACAAGTCCTGTAACAACAGGCAGAATAGATTTCATATTAAGATTCTTCATATTTATCAGGTTTGTGTGTCGTTTTATGACTAATACAGCTTACAAATATAACTGAAAAAGCTTATCTCATTTATTTCTTTTCAGTCTTCACCAAGTACATTATGCCTAAAAAAAGGTATACCTGATCGCAATAAATTCTTATTTTTGCGACACATAACACAGATCATGAAAAACCTTATTAATCCTGACTATTTAAGCGAAGAAAAAATCAAAGAGATCCGCTCCAAGTTTGAAAATGCTGAGCCCTGCAAACATGTTGCACTCCCGAATTTTTTATTGAATGATGTGGCCACAACATTATATGATAACTTCCCAAAGCTTGATGCATTAAAGGTTAAACGCAAAAGTATAAATGAGAATAAATCTGAAGAATATCATCTTGACCGTTATCATCCTCAGTTCAATGAATTGAGAGATTTTCTGAATTCATCTGAAATGTATGAATGGATAAGTAAAGTAACAGGTATAGAAGGATTGACATCAACTTATGACGCCCTCGGTTCGGGTGTTCACCAGGGAGGCCCTGGAAGCTTCGTTGATATTCATGTGGATGTAAATATGAATCCTGCAGCTAAATTACATCGCAGGATCAATTTGCTGATTTATCTGAATAAGAACTGGAAAGATGAATATGGAGGAGCACTGGAATTCTGGGATAAAGATGTAAAAAATTGTATCTCTAAGGTAATGCCTTATTTTAACCAGGCTGCAATAATGGTTACAGATGAAACCTCTTATCATGGTTATGCTAAGATCAATATTCCGGAGGATGAAAGCCGCAAATCATTTTACGTTTATTATTATACACCTGCCGGAAAAGATTTCGTTTACAGAGATTCACGTTTCAAAACCCGTCCGGATGAAAGCATGACTAAAACCGCTATTACTGAGATCAAGGAAACATTAAAGATCAATGCGAAGAAGTTACTTAAATTTTTAGGGGTAAAATCACTAGACTTCCAGGATAGAAATAAAAAACAGTAAGCAATTTTTTAGTTGGCAATAAGCAGTTGGTAGTAATAGACAATAAAAAACATCGCGTCTTTGTGTCTTCGCGGTAAAATGTGTCTTGATAAAATGGAATTACAAAATAAAATAGTCTGGATCACAGGCGCATCCTCAGGAATCGGTGAAGCACTCGCTTATACTGCCGTTAATGAAGGAGCTAAAATAGTAATCTCAGCGAGAAGAGAGAATGAATTAAAACGTGTGGCTGCTGAGTGTAAAACAGATATATCTAACATATTTATTTTACCCCTGGATCTTGAGCATACCGGAGATGTTGAACATAAAGTTGAAGAGGTCATCAAAAAATTCGGAAGAATAGATGTGCTTATTAACAACAGCGGAATGGGACATCGCACAAAAGCAGTGAATACTCCTACTGCTATCGATCGTAAAGTGATGGAAGTAAATTTTTTCGGCACCATTAACCTGACAAAAGCTGTTGCAAAAAGAATGCAGCATCAGAAAAGCGGAAAGATCGTTGTTGTTTCAAGTATAATGGGGAAATACGGACTTCCACTCTATTCTACATACTCTGCCTCTAAATTCGCTTTATATGGTTATTTCGAGTCTCTGCGACAGGAGTTATATAAAGACAATATTAAGGTTCTTATCGTAAGTCCGGGTTTTATCAATACTGACGTAAGCACTAAGCTTCTTCTTGAAAACGGACAGGAATATGGTGTTAAAAGCGTTTCACAGGACAAAGGAATGAGTCCGCTTGATTGCGCAAAAGGAATAATCAAGGCTATTAAAGGAAACCGTGATCATAAATTTGTTGGTGGTTATGAGATCTTCTCCGTTTATGTAAAACAGTATTTTCCTAAGATATTTTATAAACTTATGCGGAAAATGACCAAGGAATAATCCCGTCAACTTTCCACTTGCCTCTTTCATTCTAAACCTTATATTTGTACCTCTTAAAAAGGATATCACTTTCGTGAACCTTTAACTCTTAACCGTTAACTTTTAACTGAAAAATAACAATGAGCAAAATTAAAGTAGCTAACCCGGTAGTTGAATTAGATGGCGATGAAATGACACGCATCATCTGGAAATTCATTAAAGACAAATTGATACTTCCTTATTTAGATCTGGATATCAAATATTATGATCTGGGAGTTGAATACCGCGATAAAACAAATGATCAGGTTACAATTGATTCAGCGGAAGCTATAAAAAAATATAATGTTGGGATCAAATGCGCCACCATTACTCCCGATGAAGAGCGTGTAAAAGAGTTCAACTTAAAACAAATGTGGAAATCACCTAATGGAACTATCCGTAATATCCTTGATGGTACTGTTTTTCGTGAACCGATCGTTTGTAAGAATGTTCCCCGCTTAGTTCCAAACTGGACTGCACCGATATGTATCGGACGTCACGCTTTTGGCGATCAGTACCGTGCTACAGATTTCGTCACTAAAGGAAAAGGTAAATTAACTGTAACTTTTAAACCTGAGGATGGCAGTGCAGAACAATCATTTGAAGTATTCAATTTCAAAGGTGATGGTGTTGCACTTACAATGTACAATACAGATGAATCGATCAAAGGATTTGCTCATTCTTGTTTCAATACTGCATTATCTAAAGGATGGCCTTTATATCTTTCTACAAAGAATACGATCTTAAAGAAATATGATGGCCGTTTCAAAGACATTTTTGAAGAGATCTATCAAAAAGATTACAAAGCAAAATTCGATGCAGCTAAGATCGTTTACGAACACCGTTTAATAGATGACATGGTTGCTTCAGCATTAAAATGGAATGGTAATTTCGTTTGGGCATGTAAGAACTATGATGGAGATGTTCAGTCGGATACTGTGGCGCAAGGATTCGGTTCATTAGGTTTAATGACTTCTGTGTTGGTTACTCCTGATGGAAAAACAATGGAAGCGGAAGCTGCTCATGGAACTGTAACACGTCATTACCGTGATCACCAGGCAGGGAAACCAACTTCAACTAATCCTATCGCTTCTATTTTTGCTTGGACAAGAGGTTTAGAATTCCGCGGTAAACTTGATAATAACCAGGAATTGATCAACTTCTGCCAGACACTTGAAAAGGTTTGTGTTGAAACAGTTGAATCAGGAAAAATGACAAAAGATCTTGCTGTTTGTATTCATGGGAATAAGGTAAATCACGGTGAACATTATTTGTACACTGAGGAGTTTTTATCTGCTCTAGATACAAACTTAAAAGCAAAACTCGGAAAATAAATCACGAGTAAGTTTTAAGAAAAGCAGAGGTTTTATATTCAAGCCTCTGCTTTTTTATTTTGGCATATATTTTTATTAACCCCAAAAAATTATAAAGATGAGTGTAATAAAAGAATTTAAAGAGTTCGCATTAAAAGGTAATGTTGTTGATCTGGCGGTCGGAGTTATTATTGGTGCAGCCTTTGGCAAGATCGTGTCCTCCCTGGTAAATGATATAATCATGCCTCCTATCGGATTGATCATGAAAGGAAAAAATTTCGCTGATATGTTCTATGCTCTGGATGGCAATACTTATGAAAGCTTAGTAAAAGCTAAAGAAGTAGGTGCGCCAATACTTACTTACGGAAATTTCATTCAAGCCTTCCTTGATTTCATCATAATAGCATTTGCCATATTTCTCATGATCAAAATGATCAACCGATTCAGAAAAAACGAGAAAAACAATCCCGAAGCACCTGCTGCACCAACAGCAGAGGAAAAATTACTGATTGAAATAAGAGATCTTTTAAAAAAATAATCATGAAAAAAATACTGTCTTTAAGTTTTACTTTACTTACAATAACCGCTACTTTTTCACAAACGGCTGATACAACTGTAAATACCAAACACTGGAAAAGAGGTGGCCTTACAGCATTAAATTTTGCTCAGTCCAGTTTTACCAACTGGGCTGCCGGAGGAGAAAACGCTATTTCAGCCACAGCACTAACTACTTTCTTTGCTAATTACAAAAAAGGAGATATAACATGGGATACAAATCTTGATATGGCCTATGGTTTATTAAAATCAGGCAATACAAAGGTACGTAAAAATGAAGACAAGATCGATTTTAACACTAAAGTTGGGAAATATGCCTTTTATGAGCATTGGTATTATACAGCTTTGGTAAATTTTAAGAGTCAGTTTGACAATGGTTACAACTTGCCTGATGATTCAACTGTCATTTCACATTTCATGGCTCCTGCATATATTCTTGGTGCGATCGGTCTGGATTACAAAACAAAAGATAATAGTTTTTCGTTCTTCATTTCTCCTATTACTTCTAAAACAACAATCGTAAATGATCAGCGCTTGGCAGATCTTGGTGCATTTGGTGTTGAACCTGCTAAATTTGATACTGTTGGAGGAGCTTATGTAATGGTTCAAGGTGGTGAAATGATAAGAACTGAACTTGGTGGATATATCAGGATCACATACAAGAAAGACATCATGAAGAATGTGAACCTTGCTACCAAACTTGAACTCTTTTCAAATTATTTAGAAAGTCCGCAAAACATTGATGTAAACTGGGAAGTTTTGATAGGAATGAAAGTGAACAAGCTAATCAATGTAAACCTCAGCACTCAGATGATATATGATCATGATATACCTGTACCTGTAGAACGCAATGTTAACGGAACAAAAGTTAAGGGAGTCGGTCCACGCCTGCAATTCAAAGAAGTACTGGCGATAGGAATCTCTTATAAATTTTAATTCTTGTTCGTAAGTAAAATGATCCTTTCCGGTCTCCGGGAAGGATTTATTATGTCTCCATATGGCTTGTGAATTAAAACAAACAGATCAAAGAATTAAGGTAGATCCCTGGGTGGGTGTCTCTATTGCAAATGACCTTTTGAATATTGGAATTACCTCGGTGGCTAATCTGAAAGGTAAAGATCGTGGCTTTATCATCAAATCAATTTGCAGGAATTATTCAGGATCGTTGACTGTTATACGTTTTTCGATGTGCTGTATTGCACAACTGAAAAACTAAACAGGACAAGGATAAACTTCAATGGTGGAAGTGGAAAAGACATAAAATAAAAAGAGCTGCAGTATGGCAGCTCTTTTTATTTTAGAATCTAACTTATTATTATTTGATAATCAGTTTCTGATTCATTGCTTTACCATCAACAACCGCATTCAGGAAATAGATGCCTTTTGCGAGATGTCCATCAGCATTTATCTTCACAACTGTACCATTGCTTAGTGCCTTGAACATTTCCGAGTACACAACTTTTCCATAGATATCATAAACAGTAAGAAGAACTTCAGTTCCGCTTTTTGTCAGCCCATCAATAGCAACATCAAAACCTAAATCACCCGATGGATTAGGATAAGCGTTGATCGCAAAGTCAGGGACAAGAACTTCTGCGTTTTTCTCCAACCAACGATTTGCTTCTTCATAGGTACTCACCATAGATGTATTAATAGTAATATTACAAACCGAGCCAAAATTACCCCATAACCCACCCACTTTTGCTCGAACACGGACACTATAGGTGTTTCCATTTTGCAGTCCAGTAATTGAATATTTTGTAATATATGTTGAACCAGAACCACTCACTCTTGTAAATGAATAGCCTAGTCCAGAATTTGCAAATTCCCATTCATAATCCTGGGCTCCTGAAACGGTAACACAATAAAAATAGCCCGTAAGATTTATAATTTGGTTACATTGCGATTCAATGAGCTGGGTTTCAGGGATCGAACCTGAAATAGTGATTGTACATATGTTTCCGTAATTGCCCCAGACCCCACCAACTTTTGCTCTTACCATAACATTATAAGTCTGGCCTGGAACCAGCCCTGTTATCGAGGCTCTGAGAATATTAGAAGCTATATTACCTCGCTGTTTGGTAAATGAATAGCCTAATGACGCATTTGTAAATTGCCACTCATAATCCTGAGCACCTGCAACCGGATTACAATTAAAATATCCCGAAAGATCAGATACTGTTTGTCCGCAATGCACAGCAGCAACCTGAGTCAACTGAACGTTCGAAGAAAATGTAATTGCACAGACAGTGCTGTAGTTCCCCCAGATCCCACCAACCTTTACTCTGACTCTTACATTATAGGTTTGCCCCTGCTGAAGACCAACGATAGCAGTTCTTAAAATGTTGGCATTGCCAGATCCTCTCTGTTTTGTATATAAGTATCCCAATGATGTATTAGAGAATTCCCACTCATATAGGAACAGAACTTACGCAATTTTGCGTTACTGCTTTTGTATGTTGAGTAATACACCCGTTTTGATCCGAAACAGTTACAGTATAATTTCCCTGTGATAATCCAACGATATCTTCTGTTGCCGAACCATTGCTCCAGCTATATGTATAGGAAGGAGTTCCGCCAGAAACTGTTAAATTGATAGTCCCATCGTTATCAGTACAAGTTGATTCTGTCATTATACTGCTTAATCCAGGAACCGAGTTTATGCTCGCAGTAACGCTCATTCTTACTGACATACATCCACCATTTGTTGCATCTACAAAATAAGAAGTAGTTGAGCTGATGCTCGGGGTTGTGAACGAAGTTCCTGTTCCCAGACTTGAACCACCCGTGCTTGCTGAATACCAGTTTAAAGTTCCTGCACTTGCTGTTGCTCCTAAAACTACGGTTCCGGTTCCGCAACGACTGCCCGGAGTGGTAGAAGAAATTGTAGGTGTTGAATTAATTGTTGCTGTTACAGATGTTCTTCCCGAAGTACATCCACCATTTGTTGCATCTACAAAATAAGATGTGGTTGAACTAATACTCGGAGTTGTGAACGAAGTTCCTGTTCCCAGACTTGAACCACCCGTGCTTGCTGAATACCAGTTTAAAGTTCCTGCACTTACTGTTGCTCCTAAAACTACGGTTCCGGTTCCGCAACGGCTGTTTGGTGTTGTTGAAGAAACTGTAGGTGTTGAATTAATTGTTGCTGTTACAGATGCTCTTCCCGAAGTACATCCACCATTTGTTGCATCTACAAAATAAGATGTAGTTGAACTAATACTTGGCGAAGTAAAAGATGTTCCTGTCCCAAGACTTGAACCACCTGTACTTGCAGAATACCAGTTTAAGGTT
>JAJTCJ010000168.1 GCA_021323165.1 Bacteroidota bacterium
TATAGATATGTCGACCGGAAAAATTAATGTACAAACAGAGAACATTTTCCCAATTATTAAAAAATTTCTTTACAGTGATCATGAGATCTTCCTTCGTGAGTTAGTGTCGAATGCAGTGGATGCAACGCAGAAGTTGAAAACTCTTGCTTCCCTGGGAGAATCTAAAGCCATTCTTGATGATCTTAAAGTTGAAGTTGTAATTGACAAGGAGGCCAAGACCCTTACTATTAAAGATAAAGGTATTGGTATGACGGCTGAGGAAATTGAAAAATACATCACCCAGATCGCATTCAGCGGAGCAGAAGAATTTGTAAATAAATACAAGGATAAAACTCCTGAAGCCAATGTAATTATTGGTCATTTCGGATTAGGGTTCTATTCTGCATTTATGGTTGCAAAAAAAGTAGAGATCTTCTCTTTATCTCATAAAGAAGGTTCAAAGCCTGTGCATTGGGAATGCGATGGCAGCCCGGAATATAAATTAGAGGAAGGCGACAAAACTGAAAGAGGAACTGATATCGTTTTGCATATTGCAGAGGATTCTGAAGAGTTTTTGGAACAGTACAGAATCAACACGCTGTTAACTAAATACTGCAAGTTTCTTCCTGTTCCAATTAAATTCGGAACAAAAAAGGAAGGCGAAAAGGATAAAGAGGTTGAAGTTGATAATATAATCAATAACCCTAGTCCGGCCTGGACAAAGAAACCGGCAGATCTTACTGATGAGGATTACAAAAAATTCTATCGTGAGCTTTACCCGATGAATTTTGAGGACCCATTGTTCCATATACATCTGAATGTTGATTATCCATTTAACCTTACCGGAATCCTTTATTTTCCTAAGGGATATTCCTTTGAATGTAAGCCGCAGTTATCTGCAAAGTGATGGAAATGTAAAGAAGATCTCTGCTCACATCACTAAAAAAGTGGCTGATAAACTGGAAGAGATTTTCAAAAAAGACCGCACTGATTTCGAATCGAAGTGGGAAGATATTAAAGTGTTTGTTCAGTATGGAATGTTATCAGAAGATAAGTTCTACGAAAAGGCTCAGAAGTTTGCCTTGTTGAAAGATACGGATGGGAAGATGTTTACTTTCGAAGAGTACCTTGAAAAAGTGAAAGCAGCTCAAACCGACAAGGATAAACGCGTTGTGTATCTGTATACAAACAATGTTGAAGAACAGCATAGCTTTATTGAGACAGCAAAGGACCGCGGATATGATGTGCTTGTTTTTGATAGTCCTATCGATTCACATTACATTAACCAGCTTGAATCAAAACTTGAGAATACTTCTTTTGTCCGCGTTGATTCTGATACAATTGATAAGCTTATTAAAAAAGAAGATGCTATGCCATCTAAATTAAGCGAGGAAGAACAAAATAAATTAAAACCGGTGATAGAAGGAGTTGTGTCCAAAGATAAATTCAATATTACATTTGAGAGCCTGAGCGAAAAAGACGCTCCAATGGTTATTACCAAGCCTGAATTTATGCGAAGAATGAAAGACATGAGCGCAATGGGCGGTGGTGGAATGAACTTTTATGGTTCAATGCCGGATATTCACAACCTGGTGATCAATAGTAATCATCCGCTTATCACCAAGATCCTTAACGAAAAGGATGAAAAGAAGCAAAAAGACCTGACAAAGCAAACTGCTGATTTGGCAATGCTTTCCCAAGGTCTTCTGAAAGGTGAGGAGCTGACCCGATTTATCAAGCGCAGTGTGGAATTGATCGACTAAGATCAATTCCAGCTATCCTTGAATCTCTGACAAAATTCGTCAGCCTGTCATTTCACCTGAGATGGTATATACTTTGACAAAAAGGCTGTACTTTTAACTAAAACAAAAAAACAAACAAAATGAAAAAAGGTACAATTATTCTTTTAGTAGTAGTAGGTATCATCGTTCTCTTAGGATTTAACGGATGCAGCTCTTACAACACAATGGCGACAATGGACGAAGGTGTAACAGGTCAATGGCAGCAGGTAGAAGTTGCTTACCAGGCACGTATGGATAAAACAAAGAATTTATTCGCTATCGTTCAAAGCGCTGCTGATTTTGAAAAAGAAACATTGAAGGAAGTAATGGAAGCCCGCAGTAAGGCAACCAGCATCCAGATCAATGCAGACAACCTTACTCCTGAGAAGATCGCTGAATTCGAAAAAGCTCAGAATGCTTTCGGTTCATCATTAGGAAGATTAATGGCAGTTGCAGAAAATTATCCTCAGCTGCAGGCAGTTGGTGCTTTTCGTGATTTTCAGGCACAATATGAAGGAATGGAAAACCGTATTGCTACTGAACGCAGACGCTTTAACGAAGTTGCCCAGGAATTCAATACTTACATCAGAAGATTTCCTAAGAACTTATATGCAGGAATTTTCGGTTTTGAAAGACGCGGATATTTCGAGTCCCAGGAAGGTGCTGAAACAGCTCCTGATATCCAGAGCATGAGAGAGAAAGAAAAAAAATAAATATAAGAACGGGGTACGCCTAAGCGGCCCCGTTTTTTATTTAAATCAAATAATCGGTATATCGTTAAATTAGTTACATCTTACTCATGAGCGCAAGAAATTTTTTTACCAGTGAGCAGCAGGAAGTTATTCTTAAGGCAATTGAACAGGCGGAATTAAACACTTCGGGTGAGATTCGGGTCCACATTGATGATAAATGTAAGGAAGAAGTGCTTTTTCAGGCTGCTATGAAGTTCAAGGAACTGAAAATGGATGAAACCAAACTTAAGAACGGAGTTCTTTTTTACCTGGCAGTAAGTGATCAGCAATTTGCGATCATTGGTGATAAAGGGATAAATGAAAAAGTAGAACCCGGCTTTTGGGATAATATCAAAGAAACGATGCTTTCTTATTTTAAGAAGGAGCAATTCACCGAAGGGCTTGCAACAGGTATTGCAATGGCCGGAGAAAAGTTAAAGGCTCACTTTCCTTTACAGTCAGATGATTCCAATGAACTTCATAATGAAGTTACTTTTGGTAAATGATCCAAT
>JAJTCJ010000109.1 GCA_021323165.1 Bacteroidota bacterium
TCCTCACGGATTATCTTACTCACAGTTCATGGGTAAAGTTCATGCAAAAGGTTTAACATTGAACCGTAAGGTTCTTGCTGACTTAGCAATGAACAATCCTGAAGCTTTCAAAGCTGTGGTTGAGTCAGTAAAATAGAATTGAATATTAATGCTACGACAAAAAAGGTTGCGCTCTGCGCAACCTTTTTTGTTTTATTATTGTCTGGTCAGTAATCAGTTAATATCAACCTAAAGCCATTATATGAAAAAGATCTACGCATTCATTATGGGATTGCTATGCTTGTCGGCACTTAATGCTCAGACAAGATCTTCAAAGCCTTTGCAAAAGCATCTGATATCGGATAATGGTTCACGAGCTATCGGTGATACGTTAATGTATGTTCCTTTGATGGATTTTTACATTAATCCTATTGATATTTTGAATTTCGATGTTGTATCTGAAGATATTGACATGAACAATCCATATAACGCTGGATTTCCAATGGAATTCGGGAAATATTATTCAAGTGATACTGTTTCGTTGGCTTACGGTGCCGGTTGGCCGGGCATGGGCGACTTTTATCATCCCTGGGAAACTCCGCCACCAAGCGGAAATGACACTTCTTATTACTGGGCAGCTACCTCCTATTTTATGCCTCCGGGAACCGCTGATAATTGGTTAATGTTTGGCCCAGTAACAATTCCTTCAAACGGGGCAACATTGATCTGGTATGACAAAACCCTGAGATATAAAGATGGATATGAAATAAAGATAACTCCTACTTTTTCTTCTGCACTTACATTTACCGACTTTACAAGTCCTGCTATTTATTCAGAAGCAGATGATAGTGTTCCCTCAGCAACCTATGCCATAGATACACTTTGGGAATACAAATCAATTGCAATCCCTGCATCTTATAATGGCCAACAGATCGCATTTGCTTTCCATCATAATGCAACTGATATGGATGTATTGTTTCTGGATGAGCTCACCATAATAGAAGGTGCTCAGACTTGTGATGCAGATTTTACAATTGCTCAGGACACCAACAATTTATTCAACTTTACCGTGTTCAATAATTCTTCTTCCGGAAGCGGTTATTCATATTTATGGGATTTTGGTGATAGTACTACTTCTACTCTACAATATCCTACACATAATTATTCATGGTCAGGACCATTTCAGCTTTGCTCAACTGTAACAGACGGCAATGGATGCTCTGACACCTTTTGCGATTCCTTAGTGGCAGGAAGATCATCTTCAACCGGAATCACTTTAACTGTAGTTCCACCATTAGTTACAAGCATTGTTGAATTAATAGAACCTAATCTTTTAAGTGTTTATCCAAACCCATCAAGTTCTTCAACTACTATTCATTATACACTTTCAGAAATCTCAGTTGTTGAAATATGTGTTTATGATCTGCTTGGAAACAAAGTAATTAATCTTGAATCAGGTAAGAAGTCTGTCGGCAATCACAGATTGAACTGGAATGTAGAAGGTTTAAGTGAAGGAATGTATATGATTCAGCTTAATACAGCGGGAAAGATTTCAACGCAGAAAATAATTGTGAATCATTAATTGGAATCAAACTCTAATAAAAAAGCTCCTGTAATAGGAGCTTTTTTATTTATATCAAATCCTTAATAAACCTCTCTTTTGCTTACATTTGATTCATGAGCAAGCGATACACTCTCCTACTCACTTTCATTTCTATACTTTTCTTTGCTCTGTATGGAATGCTTTGCTTTTATAGCCGTCTTTCGACAGATGATTACTTCTTTATTTCTGATGTAAGAAGTCATGGGATTATTACCGGTGTTACTTCTCAATATATGGAATGGTGCGGAAGGTACGCTGCCACTTTTGTGATGGATGTTCTTTTTTATTTCTTAGACACTTCCCAGAAATGGTATTTCCTTTGGCCTGCATTCACAATGTTTCTTTTGCTAACCGGAACCTATAATTTGGTTGGTTCTTTAGCACATCAACTGAAATTTGGGATTAGTAGGATAACTCGATTGCTTTTGTCATCCAGCTTCGTAATGTTGCTTTTCTTTTCAAGTGTCGACATAGGTGAAACATGGATATGGTATTGCGCCCTCACCTCCTATTTATGGAGTATAACAGCTTTTATATGGGCCTGCTCTTTCATTTTTGGTAATTATAAAAAATCGACCTCAATCATATCCGCAAGCTTATGCTTTATTTACGTAGGCGGATCATCAGAAGTGTATTCTGTGATCTATGGAGTGCTGCTTTTAGTATTTATGGTTTACCGATACAAGAAATACAATGATCTGAAATTGTTTGTGAAGGATCCTTTAATACAAAGAATGCTGATACCCTATTGCGTATTAGGAATAGCATTTATTATTTTCCTTATTGCACCCGGAAACTACCTGCGTGATCAACTTTTTCCGGAACACCAAATCGGAAATACATTATTTATAACTGCTAAGTCAATTATAAAATTTGCGGTTCTTTACATTCCATTTCGCCTGGTGTACATTATTGCCTTCGCAGTTCCCTTTCTGATTGCAGGTAATCTTTTAAATTCAAAAAGGACGATCAACTTACCCTTCGGCCTTTTTTTTAAAAGGACAAGCGTACTCTTTCTTTCGCTTACCCTCTTGTTTTTCTTAATCGTAGCATATGTTATGGTTGAGACAGGTCCGCCAAGAATATGGTTTATCTTGTCTTTCCTTTTCAGTTCTTACACTGCATCTGTGTGTTTTTATGCCGCTTATTCAGGTTTTATAGATGAAACTCGAATAACCATTCTAAAAAAAGGAAGTCTTGTTGTCGCGATCATTGTCTTATCTTATAACCTTTGGAATCAAAGTAGAATATGCCCTAAATATGCAGCAGCACATGATGCCCGCGTAGAATACATAACAGAATTAAATAAAAAGATCACGAAGGATACAGTCATTAACCTGGAACCACTACCATCAAGCGGCATGGTTTATTCTTCGGAGATAAAAGCAGATACGAATCATTTTACGAATAAGGAATTAAGGCTTGGGTATGATCTGAAGTTTCATGTTGTCTGTAATCCGGAACAATAAATTTGAACGAAAAGCCCTCACAATGACGTTTACAAGCAGATTCGTATATTCGTAAAAATTAGTAATTCGTAGATTAATTGTTATTTTTACGAAAATTAAAAATCATGAGCAAAAAGATATTAGCCAACGATGGAATTGATGCACAAGGAAAAGCCATTCTTGAAAAAGCAGGGTTTACGGTTATTACGGATAAGGTAGCACAAGAGGATCTGGCGAAAGCGATCAACGAACAAAAATATATTGGACTGACTGTACGTAGTGCAACCAAAGTCCGCAAAGACGTAATAGATGTATGTCCGGGTTTAAAACTCATAGGTCGCGGAGGAGTCGGAATGGATAATATTGATGTGGAATATGCGCGTTCAAAAGGAATTGAAGTTGTTAATACTCCTGCTGCATCATCTCATTCAGTTGCCGAACTTGTTTTCGCACACCTGTTCAATGCAGTACGTTTTTTATATGACAGTAACCGTCAGATGCCTTTAACAGGCGATACTCAATTTGATACGCTTAAAAAGAAATACGCTAAAGGAATAGAGCTCAAAGGGAAAACTATAGGAATAATTGGTTTCGGACGTATCGGACAATCTGTGGCAAAGATAGCTTTGGGCTGCGGGATGAAGGTTCTTGCTTTTGATCCTTTTTTGCAGGAAGCACTTATTAATCTTGAAATAGAAGGTGCTGGCCAAAAAGTTAGTATAAGAATAGCAACTGTTCCAATGGAAAAACTGCTTGCTGAAAGTGATTTTATAACCATGCATGTTCCGGGCGGAAAAGTGATCACGAAAAATGAGATCGCTCAAATGAAACAAGGAGTAATTCTTGCAAACGCTGCACGCGGTGGTGTAATTGACGAAACTGATCTTCTCGAAGGTTTGAATTCAGGTAAAATTGCACATGCCTGCCTGGATGTATTTGAAAACGAACCGACACCAAATAAAGCTTTATTATCGCATCCTAAAATTTCTTTGACTCCTCATATTGGTGCAGCAACTGAAGAAGCTCAGGAGAGGATCGGGATCGAGTTAGCTGAATTAATTATTTCTAAATTAAGTTAATTTTCACCACTAAGACACTTAGCGCACTTAGAGGCACTAAGACTTAGTGTTTCTTAATGGCCTTAGTGCCTAAGTGGTAAAAAAAAATGGCGAAGATAATACCGTTCAAAGGCATACGTCCTTCAAAAGATAAAGTACATTTAGTAGCGTCACGCTCGGTGGATGGCTATGATAAAAAAGAGCTGCATGAGAAGCTGGCTAGTAATCCCTACTCGTTTCTACATGTGATAAGTCCTGATTTTAAAGATGGGAAGAGGACTAAACCTGGTACCCCTGCCCGCTTGCATAAAGTAAAAGCACAATATCTGAAATTCATTCAGGAAGATGTTTTTATTAAAGATGAAGAACCTTCTTATTATATCTATCAGCAGTTCAAGGAAGGAAATGCTTATACGGGAATCATCGGCTGCAGCAGCATCGATGATTATTTTAATGGAGTAATTAAGATCCATGAACAAACTCTGACTGAACGTGAACAGAAATTAAAAGAATACCTTGAAGTCTGCGATTTTAATGCAGAACCTGTATTGTTCAGCTATCCGAACGATAAGGTGATCGATGAGATCACAGCGAAAGTTACACTTGCAGATGCACCTGTTTATGATTTCACAACTACTGATCGTGTGCGTCATAAATTGTGGGTCCTTGATAATTCTGAACAGGTAAAAGATATTCAGGAAAGATTCTCTCATATTCCTGCAGTATATATAGCAGATGGTCATCATCGTTCAGCATCATCTGCACTGTTAGGCAAGTCCCGAAGAGAAAGCAATCCAGGATATACGGGAGAAGAACCTTTTAACTTTTATCTTGGTGTGTTCTTTCCGGAAACTCAGTTAAAGATCTTTGATTTTAATCGTGTGGTGAAAGATCTGAACGGAATGGATTCAGCAACTTTCTTAAACCGTTTGAATGAAAAATTCATTGTTTCTGAAAAAGGAACTGATGAATATAAACCCGTTCAAAAGCATAATTTTAGTATGTATCTTGATGGACAATGGTATTCACTGGATGCTAAAAAAGAGATCGTTCACAATGATGAGCCGGTTGGAAGCCTTGACGCCTCAATTCTTAGTGAGCACATCCTCTCACCTATTCTTGATATCCAGGATCTGAAAACAGATAAACGCATTGGCTTTGTTTCCGGAATAAAAGGCATGAAAGAACTAAAACACCAGGTCGATAAATGGAATTTTAGAGTTGCATTTGGTTTGTATCCCGTTGAAATGAAACAGTTGAAACACATTGCTGATACCAATAATATCATGCCTCCGAAAACTACATGGGTTGAGCCTAAGATGAGAAGCGGACTTGTAATTTACTCCTTGGAAAACAGTTAATTGGTTTATTAGTTATTGGTAATTAAGGCTGTGTTTTAAACAGATAGGTTAAACTTAATTTTATTTTTTTTACCCAGACTAAATTCCTTAATTAACCTAATCTACTAATCAATTATATACAATGTCAATCCAGGCTAACTTACACCATATAAAATCCTCTCTTCCAACAGAAGTCACACTCATCGCTGTTACAAAAACTCATCCGTCTGAAAAACTTATGGAAGTGTACAATGCCGGACATAAGATCTTCGGTGAGAATAAAGTGCAGGAAATGTGTGATAAATATACCGAGTTGCCAAAAGATATCGAGTGGCATCTGATCGGCCATTTACAAACCAATAAGGTGAAATACATTGCGCCATTTGTCTCATTAATACATTCTGTTGACAGCCTGAAACTTTTGCAGGAGATCAACAAACAGGGAATAAAGAACAATAGGGTTATAGATTGCCTTCTTCAGATCTACATAGCTGATGAAGAAACAAAATTCGGATTATCCTTTGAAGAAGCGGAAAGCCTCTTGAACTCCCTTGAATATATTCAACTGAAGAATATTAGAATCACCGGGTTCATGGGAATGGCAACCAACACCGATGATCAGGATAAGATCAGGAAAGAATTCCGCTCACTGAAGCTATTCTTTGATAAGCACACGCCCCTCGTAACTTCTAATTTTTCACTTTTAACTTTATCCATGGGGATGAGTTCTGATTATTTAATTGCTATTGAAGAAGGAAGCAACATGATCCGTGTTGGAAGCTCAATCTTCGGAAATCGTAACTACAACCTATAATCCGGGATCGTATTTCTTTTTTATTATATTTGATTATGCTGAAAAAGATTTTCCTGGGTTCCCTTTTATTTCTTCCATTAACGTTCTTCTCTCAAAACGTTACGGATTCCATTGAATATTTTCTCAGGCAACCGGATGATACCGTTAAAGTGGAAGCTTTATTGCGATTAGCTCGTCCTCTCGAATCAGGTGATCTTCCACGCGCAATTTCTGTTTTGACATCCACATTGGTTTCAAGCCGCAATATACACTATCCGAAAGGCGAAGTTGATGCATTGATAGGATTAGCTATTGTAAATAATTACCGAAACAGATCTGTCACGGCTGATTCATTTCTTCAGGCAGCATTACCGGTTGCTATAGCTAATAAGAACCGGGGTGCAGAAGGGAATATTTACAATAATTTAGGAATGAGTTATTTTAACAAGTTCGATTATCAGAAATCATTAGAATATTATTTCAAAGCTCTCACCATTTTCGATGAGGATAAAAAAGAAACCAAATACTCAAGCACACTCAATAACATTGCGAATCTATATTTCACAATAAAAGATCTTGATAAAGCTTTAGGCTTTCATGAAAAATCACTGGCAATAAGCAGGAGACTGAATGAAAAATCAAAGGTCGCAAGTTCTCTTTACAACATCGGATTGATCCATATGCACAGGAAAGATGCGCTTAAAGCTCTTGCCTGCTTTCAGGAATCGTTGCAATTGGCCAAAGACATCAATCACAAGGTTGGACAAGCAATGCTTTACAACAGTATTGGAAAGTGTTATGGAATGTTAAAGGATTATCCTAAAGCGCTTGAATCCAGCAACCATGCGCTTGAACTAAAAAAAGAAATAGGCGACATGACTGGGATAGCGATATTACATAATGATATTGGTGACATCTATTTTAATATGAGACAGTATGAAAAGGCCATAGAGTATTCCACTTTATCTCTTGAAGAAGCTAAAAAATTAAAAAGTACCGGATTAAAATCAAGTGCTTATTTGTCGTTGGCGACTGATTATTCAGCTTTAAAGAAATACGAGCCTGCTTATAAGAATTATCTCTTATACACTGAATGCAAAGACTCTATATTTAATAAAGAAAAGTCGCAGCAGCTTGCTGACATGGGAACAAAATATGAAACAGAAAAGAAAGATAAGGAACTGATCAGGAAGGATGCTGAGATCAAATTTCAGGAAGCGGAAGCCAATCAAAAAGAAATGCAGAGAAACGCATTTATTATCGGATTCGCTTTGGTTGCCCTTTTAGCGATCATTGTAATTAAAAGTTTAAGAGATAAGCAAAAAGCGAACAAGAAATTAACGCTTGCTTATGAAGAGATAGATTATAAAAACAAATTGGTTGAAGAAAAGAACAAAAGCATTACAGATAGTATTCATTACGCAAAAAGAATTCAATCGGCTTTACTTGCATCCGACACACTATTGCAAAAGAATCTCCCATCCTATTTTGTATATTATAAACCTAAAGACATTGTTAGTGGTGATTTCTACTGGGCTCATCAGTTTGAAAATAAAAAAGAATTTTTGATCCTTACAGGTGATTGTACAGGTCATGGCGTTCCCGGGGCATTTATGAGTTTGTTGGGCGTCAGTTCTCTTAACGAGATCGTTATCGAAAAGAATATTTCTAACCCGGCTGTCATTCTTGATTCATTAAGAAACAAACTGGTGCGTGTGTTAAATCCGGAAGGTTCGGAACAACAATCTTATGAGGGAATGGATTGCGCATTGTGTAAATTCAGTTTCAGTTCAATGCAGCTTGAGATCTCTGCTGCCAATAATAGTGTTTGGCAGGTGTCCGGAAACAAAAGATTTAAGGAATATAAAGCAGATAAACAGCCGGTAGGTTTTCATCCTGATCCTAAACCTTTTTCCTTGAAAATGGTAAATCTTCAGCCTGATGACACCATTTACACCTTTACTGATGGTTTTGCCGATCAGTTTGGAGGCCCAAACGGCAAAAAATTCAAGAAGAAACAGCTTCAGGAATTGTTGATCTCTATTTCACATTTACCGGCAAATGAACAAAAAGAAGAACTTTCGAGGGTACTTGACAACTGGAAGGGTAAACTTGAACAAATAGATGATATTCTGATTATTGGGATCAAAATCCCTAAAGCCTGATAAGGTCTTGAAGGTCGCTTTTTGTCGTTTAACAGCTACATAACATCGACATGGAAACCATAAAAAACGATAAGATTTATTAAAAATTTGTTTTTTTTGTAGAATTGATATAAATTTGTTGCGCTAACTTATTAATTAATCAATTTCAAATTAAAATGAAAACAGGTACAGTAAAGTTTTTTAATGAAACAAAAGGATTCGGTTTTATTAAAGATGAAGCAGGTCAGGAAATTTTTGTTCACGCAACCGGCTTAACCGACAAAATTAAGGAAAACGACATGGTAACTTTATATAGATCCTTATTTACTCATAAAAAATCCTCCCGTGAAAACGTGAGGATTTTTTATTTAGCCTGACTATTGTTCTGTAGTTGATGTTGTTGTTGAATCGGCTGGTGGAGCTGCGGGAGCAACCGGAGCCTTCGGCTGTGGTTTTGGTTTCTTTTTATTCTTCCAGTTGCCTGTTATCCCATATGTTCTCACAACTTTACCCTTCTTACGCATGGTGGCGGTTCCGGTTATATTATCTCCTTCTATGTTACCTTCCCATGAGAAACGTTCCTGATTCTCATTGTTTTTAGCTTCTACCGTAAATTTTACTATTCCGGAACCGGAAGTTGAATCCACTTCGTATTCATAATCCGGCTGAGCAAAGCCTGCATTAGTCATAAATGGCGATTTGATCTTTCCAAGTGCGAAACTAATCTCATCCTTTACCGGCTCAGCTTTTTTTTCACCTTCAGGAGTTAATGTAATAGTATAGATCCGTCCGTCAATCGGACTTTTTTTCTTAGCCTGGGAAAATCCGTTAAAGCCTGCGGCAATTAGTAATGCAACGAAAATAGTTTTCTTCATTTTACTGACCTTTACATTGAATAATTATAACCACCCACCCATATTTGTCTTAGCCGTTTTTTTACGCCCCTGACAATCGCGGTGTGCGCATGAACTCAGAATACTGGATGCAAGTAATAACAAGCTCACAAAAAGGATGTTTTTTTTCATTTTTTTCAGGTTATATGACCTCGTGTTTATACTTAAGAATGTGCAGCGATTTTGTCGGACATGTATTGTCCTGACTTCAGCTTTCCAACAATTTTAGAGAAACATTCGATCGTGTAATTAACATCCTCAAGTGAATGCACAGCTGTAGGAATCAAACGAAGTATGATCATTCCTTTAGGTACAACAGGATAAACTACCATTGAACAGAAAATATTGTAATTCTCTCTAAGATCAAGAATAAGATTTGTCGCTTCAGGAATTGACCCATTCATATAAACAGGAGTAACACATGAATTGGTCTCACCAATCTCAAACCCGGCTTTCTTCAAACCAGACTGTAATGCACGGGTGATCTCCCATAATTTATCCTTCAGTTCCGGTTTCGTGTTAATAAGCTCTAGACGTTTTAACAATCCTACTACTAACGGCATTGGTAAAGCTTTTGCGAAGATCTGAGAACGCATGTTGTAACGAAGGTATTCTACGATTTGCTCTTCACTTGAAATAAATCCACCGATCAAAGCGAATGATTTTGCAAATGTTCCAAAGTAGATATCTATTCCATCCTGGCATCCCTGCTCCTCACCTGTTCCGGCACCTGTTTTACCAAGTGTTCCGATACCATGTGCATCATCAACAAATAAACGGAATTTGAATTTCTTCTTTAGTTCTACGATCTCTTTTAGTTTTCCCTGATCCCCGCGCATTCCAAAAACACCTTCAGTGATAACAAGGATAGATCCGTTCTGAGCTTCAGCTAACTTAGTAGCACGTTCCAACTGTTTTTCACAATCAGCTATATCGTTATGTTTGAATACATATCTTTTTCCCATGTGAAGACGCACTCCGTCAAGGATACAAGCATGTGATTCTCCATCATAAACAATTACATCATGTCTGTCGACAAGACAATCAATAGCAGAAACCATTGCCTGGTAACCGAAATTACAAAGAATAGTGTCTTCTTTCTGAACCAGCTTGGAAAGGCCGGCTTCCAGTTTCTCGTGGTTATTTGAATTTCCGCTCATCATGCGGGCACCCATTGGCATTGCAAATCCAAATTCAGCAGCAGCTTCTGCATCCGCTTTTCTTACTTCCGGATGGTTAGCAAGTCCAAGATAATTATTAAGGCTCCAGTTCAATCTTTCTTTTCCTCTGAAGATCATACGTGGAGCTATATCGCCTTCCAGTTTAGGGAAAGTGAAGTAACCATGAGATTCTTTAGCATGCATTCCGATCGGGCCACGGTTTGCTTTTATCTTTTCAAATAAATCTTTCATATGTATATAATTTGTTTTTAAAGGTCATATGGAATAGGCCATTAGTATCATTCAAGTTTGTTTCCTGAAGGAAATGTCTATTTCATATCTAAGTACTATTGAGTTTAAAATTTCGAATGCGAAAATAAGGGTTTATGAGGGATATTCAAAACCTTTTTAATTAACAGGCGCGGGAATAAGTTAAAAAAAGCAAATAGCCTGAATTTTGTTTAAAAATGACTATATTTGCCCCTCGTTTATGACAAAAAAGCATTTTTTTATATCTCTTTTCGCGATCTTGCTGATAGCAATGTTTGCCTGCAACAGCGAAAAAAAGATCTATTATTCTGATGGCGGTACTGAAAAGGTTCGTGAAAGCGATGACAGCATCAGTAAATTCCGGCTGGCATTTCGTAAGATCGGAAGGGTTTTTAAGAAAGATGAAAATAGAGAAAAACGATTCAGTCTTACGATCGGCCGTTATAATAAGATCGTTAAGCGCGGGACTCTGGATCAGAAATATGCTGCGGCTATAAAATATTTTGAAAAGGAAGATTATTCAAAAGCGCTTACCCTTTTTGAAGAATTGATGAGTATTTACAAGGGGACCAGTAAAGGAGAAGAAGTTCATTACTATTATGCATACAGCAACTATAATGTTGAGGATTATCTGGTAGCAGGATATCAGTTTCGGAATTACGCCAGAATTTATCCAGGTGGGAAACATGCTGAAGAATGTGCTTACATGAATGCATATTGCTTTTATCTGAATTCTCCTGAATACAGCCTCGACCAGATCGATACAAAGCTCGCTATTAAAGAATTTCAGGCCTTTGTGAATCGTTACCCACAAAGCGAACGTATTCCAAAGTGCAACGAGCTGATTGATCAGCTGAGAGCCAAATTAGAAAGGAAATCGTCCGAAATTGCCATGCAGTACTTCAATATGAATGATTATAAGGCAGGAATCAATTCTTTTCAGAATCACAACAGGGATTTCCCGGGAAATAAGCATGAGGAAGAGTTTAATTATTTAATTGTAAAAGGATATTATTTGCTGGCTTTAAACAGTATTGAATCAAAAAAACAGGAGCGTTTTAAGGCTGCTATCGATTCTTATACTAAATTTGCAGAAACATTTCCAAAAAGCCCTTATCTGAAGGATGCTGAATTTTATCAGAAAAGTGCTTTAAAGAGTTTAGAAAAGTATAACAAATCAACATCATAGAAAATGGACTACAAAAAAACAAATGCCGATCTGACAACAACAACGCGTGATCTACGTGACCTGGATTCAAAAACAGGAAACCTGTATGAAAGCATTGCTATTGTATCAAAACGTGCAAATCAGATCAGCTCTGAGATGAAAGAAGAATTGACAAACAAGCTTGCCGAATTCGCTTCTCATACTGATAACCTGGAAGAAATTTTTGAGAACCGTGAGCAGATCGAGATCTCTAAATATTATGAGCGTTTACCAAAGCCTTCATTGATCGCTATCAATGAGTTCCTTGAAAACAAGATCTATTACCGCAATCCTTCTGCTGATACGCAGAAATAATAATTGACCTTAACAGATTGGCAGTTTGCTTTATCAATCGCTTTATGCTTTTGAATTGTAAGCTGCCAATTTTTTTTGAGAGGAAATGCTAAAAAACAAAAATATACTTGTAGGTGTATCCGGCAGCATTGCTGCTTACAAATCTGCTTTTTTAGTTCGTTTATTTTATAACTCCTCTTACACTCTCTACTCTATCAAAAAATCCTGTCCTTATCGACTTTACCAAAAATAAAGAAGGTGAATGGAACAATCATGTTGAGCTTGGACTTTGGGCTGATGCCTTCCTGATCGCTCCGGCAAGTGCGAATACCATTTCTAAGATGGCGAATGGACTTTGCGATAATCTTCTGCTTGCTACTTATCTGTCCGCAAGATGTAAAGTTTACTTTGCTCCTGCCATGGATCTTGATATGTATAAACACAAGGCAACCCTTGATAATATAAAACGTCTTCATTCATTCGGCAATCTTATTATTCATCCGGGCAATGGTGAACTCGCCAGTGGCTTGTTTGGCGAAGGAAGGATGGCTGAGCCGGAAGAAATAATTTCGTTCCTTGAAAAAGAATTCTCTAAAGACCTGCTTTTAAAAGGGAAAAAAGCACTTGTAACTGCGGGCCCGACCTATGAAGCGATCGATCCTGTTCGATTTATAGGAAATCATTCATCCGGAAAAATGGGCTTTGCTATTGCTGAGGAGCTTGCTGCACAAGGCGCAGAAGTTACATTGGTTTGCGGACCAAATAGTTTAAAATTAAACAATACTGATATTACACGCATTGATATCACATCAGCAGAAGAGCTTTACAATGCATCAGTGAAAGCTTTTAAGACTGCAGACTTAGCCGTTCTTTCAGCAGCCGTTGCTGATTATAAACCTGTTTCTGCCGCGAAGCAAAAAATAAAGAAAACAGAAGGCTCAAAGAATATTGAACTGACACCAACTAAAGATACGCTCGCGGAATTGGGTAAAATGAAGAAGAAAGATCAGCTGCTTGTTGGCTTTGCTTTGGAAACCAATAACGAGGTTGAGAATGCTAAAGTTAAAATAAAGAAAAAGAATCTTGACCTGATCGTATTGAATTCAATGAATGATAAAGGGGCAGGTTTTAAGAAGGATACAAACAAGGTAAGCATTATTGATAAGAATAATAAAACCATTAAATTTGAGTTAAAGAGCAAAACCGAGGTGGCTAAGGATATTGTGAATGTGATAATAAAGGGATTAAGTCCTAAAAAATAGTTCTCGATACATTTTTGCCGAAAAGGCAAAAACACTCGAACTGACAAACGACAAGATTAAAAACTTATTCGAAATTTAAATTAAAATTAAGTGCGTAAAATAATAATCATATCTCTTTTACTTTCCTCCCTAAGAATAAACGCTCAGGAGCTTAACTGCCAGGTTCAGGTGCTTTCGCAGCAAATCGCAGGAAGTGATAAAAGTGCTTTTGAAGCATTGAAGACTGCTATTTTCGAGTTCATGAATAACCGCAAATGGACAAATGAGTCCTTTAAGCTGGAAGAACGCATCGATTGCAGTATCCTGATCAATTTAACTGACCGTTTGGGAACAGATGAATATAAAGGAACATTCCAGGTTCAGTCGCGCAGACCAATCTATAAAACTTCCTATAACTCAGTTCTTCTTAACTATAATGATCAGGATTTTCAATTTAAATATACCGAGAATCAGCCATTGGAATTTAATGATAATCAATTCAATGGAAATCTGACCGCAGTTCTTGGCTATTATGCCTATCTGATAATCGGACTCGATTACGATTCGTATGCATTAAACGGAGGCGCTACCTATCTCCAAAGAGCACTTGCAATATCTAATACTGCACAGGATGCAGCTGAGCCGGGCTGGAAAGCCTTCGAAAGCAATAAAAATCGTTACTGGCTGATAAACAATATGTTGGACGCTTCATTTATACCATTGCGTGAATGTTATTATAACTATCACCGTAAAGGATTGGATATTATGGTTGACAATAAGGAAGCCGGACGTTTAGCTATTACCGAAAGCATAGAAAATCTTAAAAAGATCCACGGGATCAAACCTCTTTCTTTTAATATGCAGGTATTCTTTAATGCAAAATCTGATGAAATTATCAATATTTTTTCAGGAGCATTTACCGATGAAAAAGCAAAGATCGTTAATACACTTAACGAGATAGATCCTACCAACGCGAATAAGTACGCGAAGATTACAAATACGAATTAGTTTTTTAGAACTTAGTCGGAAGTTAGTAGTTCGTAGACGGTTAGCCTTTACATTTTTCAATTCTAATTCAAAGCTTATTAATAATGATATCCTTATGTGGATTATAAATCTGTGCAACCGTTATAGATCAGAACCGTCTACGAACTAAGTTCTCCTAACTCCTAACTCCTAACTAACTCCCGACTGTTGATTACTTTTCAAACTCTCGTTCTCTACATGCTGAACAATAAGTTAATTTTAGGTACAATTTTAAAAGCATGCTTAAACATTTATCTGTACAGAATTACGCGCTGATCGACAAGCTTGATGTGGACCTCACTGACGGCCTTACTATTATTACCGGTGAAACAGGTGCCGGGAAATCAATATTATTAGGAGCTCTGGGCTTAATAGCCGGATCACGGGCTGATACACAATCGCTGCAGGACAAAACAAAGAAATGTATCATTGAAGCGGCATTCAATATCAAAGGATATTCATTAAAAGATTTTTTTAAAGAACACGAGCTTGATTATGAAGCTGTAACCACCATACGCAGAGAGATCAATCCTGAAGGCAAATCCAGGGCATTCATCAACGATACTCCTGTTACACTTAATCAACTGAAGGATCTTGGCGAACGTTTGATCGATATTCACTCTCAGCACCAGACATTGTCTTTAAACGGGTCCGATTTTCAATTATCCGTTGTAGATGCTTTTGCAAAACACGAAACCTTGCTGGAAGAATACAAGGAAGATTTCCGTTCATTTAAAGCACAGGAGAAACAAATGAAAGATCTTGTTGAAAAAGAAAGTAAGGCAAAAAAAGACCTTGATTATTTTCAGTTTCAGTTCAATGAGCTTGAGGATGCCGGATTAAAAGCAGGAGAGCAATCTGCCATGGAGCAGGAACTTGAAACTCTTAACAATGCTGAAGAGATCAAATCCTCTCTTTCAAAAGCTGCACTCGGACTCAATGGCGGAGAAGCTAATCTTCTTTCTTCATTGAATGAGATCAAGATATTGTTGAACGGTATGGCGAAATTCAAGCCTGAGATCGCAGAATTAAGTACCCGCGTAAATAGTAGCTATATTGAGCTGAAAGACATTGCCAATGAAATTGAATCAATTGAACAAGAAGTTGTTTATGATCCTAAACAAATAGAAGTTCTGAATGATAAGCTGGATGCGATATACAGACTACAGCAAAAACACCAGGTAAAAACAATAGAAGAACTGATCGCGATAAAAGATGAGATCAGCAATAAACTTCTTGATTTCAGTTCACTTGAAACAGAGATCGAAAAAGTGAAAGCAGCACTGGATAAGCTGAACAAAGCTTTATCAGCAAAAGCTAAAACAATCTCCGAGAACCGTAAAAAGGTAATTCCAAAGATCGAAAAAGAGATAGCTTCTCTTCTATCTTCTCTTTCTATGCCGAATGCCCAATTACAGGTTAGCCAGTCATCAACAGAATCATTTACTATTAGCGGAACAGACAAAATCAATTTCCTATTCTCTGCAAACAAAGGAAGTGAGTTTAAGGAATTGAACAAAGTAGCATCGGGTGGTGAGTTATCACGTTTGATGCTCAGCATTAAATCACTTATTGCTCAATTGACTGCCTTGCCAACTATTATTTTTGATGAGATCGATACAGGTGTTTCAGGTGATGTAGCCGATAAAGTGGGAAGCATTATGAATACCATGTCGGATAAAATGCAGGTGATCACAATCACGCATCTTCCGCAGATAGCAAGTAAAGGAGAATCACACTTGTTTGTTTACAAAGAAGATAAGAACAACAAAACTTACAGCAACATCAGAAAACTGAGCAGTGATGAACGCATACAGGAAGTGGCGAAAATGCTAAGCACCGGCAATCCTACCGCTGCCGCAATAAGTAACGCAAAAGAACTTTTAAAACAATAGATTTGAAACTTGAATTTCCGAATAAGATCTCGTTAATGAAATTCTTCGCGGTCATTTTGTGTGCGTTTGCATTCCTGGTGATCATTTATTTCAGTTTTTTTGAACATGATAAAAAGGAATGGATTATGCCGAAAGAACTGAATGAGATCTCAGGAATTTCCTTTGTAGACGAAGATCTGCTGGCCTGTGTTCAGGACGAAAAAGGAACAATCTACCTGTTTGATCTTGAGAGAAATCTTATCACTAAGCGCATTAAATTTTCCGGCAAAGGTGACTACGAAGCAATTGCCATAAAAGGACAAACATCTTAACCTTTCCGAAAATTTAGAAAGTGAAGCAATGTGCTATGATCTGAAAGGAAACAGATTACTGATCGCTTTTAAAAACAGTAAAAATGATGATTCGAAGCCAGGTTTATTTTCTTTCGATCTCAATACAAAAACATTTAATGATACGATCCCGGCCTTGGCTATCGACCTTAGCTCAGCTCCGGTTAAGCGTAAAGACAGAGAAAACATCAAAAAAATATGGCAGCCGGCAGATATTGCTTTTCACAAGGATATGAACAGGATCTATGTGATAGATGCTATTAACCTGCATTTTATGGAACTAGACATGGAAGGTAAACTCATAATCATGGAAGAAATCTCAAACAAGAAAATGGATCATCCTGAAGGTATTGCAGTGTCTTCCGATGGGAAGGTTTATATCTGTAATGATGCGAATAAGGCAGGAAAAGGCAAAATACTTAAGTTAAGAAATTAGAAGCTATTCCTGTACAGTAAGAGTTTAATAAAAGCATTAAAGAACTTTGTTATATTTGCAGATAGTTCGTGGTTAGTAGTTGGGAGTTCGTAGACGGTTCCGTTTAAGGATTTCGTCTTTTACTAAAATGTTGCCAGGAAATAATTTGAAATCTGAAATTTTAAAATAAAATCATAAAATATGGCTTATAACTTATTAAAAGGAAAACGCGGGATCATCACCGGAGCATTGGATGAAAATTCGATTGCATGGAAAGTAGCTGAAAAAGCTCACGAAGAAGGAGCAACTTTTGTGCTTACAAACGCTCCTATTGCAATGCGTATGGGAGAGATCAAGAAGCTTGCTGAAAAGACAAACTCCCAGATCATTCCTGCAGATGCTACCAGTGTTGAAGAATTAACTACGTTATTCACTCAGTCGCAGGAGATTTTAGGTGGTAA
>JAJTCJ010000110.1 GCA_021323165.1 Bacteroidota bacterium
ACAACACGATAGTATGTTTGATGCAGTTTTAGCCAGACTTGATGTTGCTGCAAAAATTTATGGTTTATCAGATGACGTTGCAAATGTTCTAAGAAATCCGCAGAAGCAAGTGAAGGTAAGCCTTCCAATCATGATGGATAATGGAAAAGTTGAAGTTTTTGAAGGGTTTAGGACTATTCACTCAACTGTATTAGGACCATCAAAAGGTGGGATTCGTTTTGCGATGGATGTAAATGATGACGAAGTAAAAGCTTTATCAGCCTGGATGACATTTAAATGTGCTGTGGCTAATTTGCCTTATGGCGGTGCAAAAGGCGGGATCAAATGCGATCCTCGTAAAATGAGTGTTGGCGAATTAGAGCGTTTGACAAAAGCTTATACAACTGCAATGGCTGATGTATTTGGACCCTCCACGGATATCCCTGCACCTGATATGGGTACCAGTGGACGTGAAATGGCCTGGTTGGTTGATGCATACAATAAAGTTCACCGTGGAAATTTTCCGGGTGTTACAACCGGGAAACCTGTTGGAATGGGCGGTTCTCTTGGAAGAGATGCTGCTACCGGAAGAGGTGTAATGGTATCTACTCTTGCTGCTTTAGCAAAAATGAATCTAGATCCTAAAAAAGTAACATGTGCTGTTCAGGGCTTTGGAAACGTGGGATCACATGCTGCAAGATTGTTAAACGAACAGGGAATTACAGTTTGTGCAATTGGTGATCATACTGCAACATTCTGGAATGAAAAGGGAATAGATATTCAGGCGGCTTTACGTTATGTTAAAGAAAACAATAATGTATTAAAAGGATTTACAGGTGGCATTGAGATCAGACATGATGAATTATTAACTGCAAATGTTGATATTCTGGTGCCTGCAGCCTTGCAGAATGTTATTACAGGTGACATTGCTCCGAATATTAAGGCAAAACTTATAGTTGAAGGAGCGAATGGTCCTACAACGCCTGAAGCAGATGCAATTTTACAGGAGAAAGGTGTGGTTGTTGTGCCTGATATCCTTGCGAATGGTGGAGGGGTAACTGTCTCTTACTTCGAGTGGGTTCAGAATAACTATGGTTATTACTGGTCAGAAGAAGAGGTTAATGCAAAGCACGATGCCTGCATGAGCAATGCATTTGAGCATGTTTGGAACAACGGTCAGCAATATAAAACTACAATGAGAATTGGTGCCTACATTACTGCTTTGAAAAAAGTAGAATTCGGAATAAAGGCTAAAGGGATTTATTAGTCTATTTTTTTCATTTGTCGTAAAAAAACCGCCATTGGGCGGTTTTTTTATTTTTATAACCGATTTTATCCTGTTTTTCTTCTGAAAGTATTGATGTCATTGATTGACAGGTAGAATTACGTATTTTTCACCTCAAAAAATACCTTTTTTTGAATCCCATTAACGGGATTTTAATTCCCTATAACCCATTGAAAATACACACTTTATAAAAAAAATGTTTTTTTTTCTTGACTATTCCCTCCTAATAGTATAATTTAGATTATTAGTCGATTAAAAAGTGGCGTTCATCTATAGTTTTGGCATGTATTTTTCCAGTGGTTAAACTTGGATAAAGCATAGATATACATATTTATTAAACTTTTTTAATATTAAAAAAACATGACCCACTCCTTACAGTGTTTTTTAATTGATGATGATATAGACGATCAAAAAATATTTTCCATAATCAGCGAAGAAGTAGACAATACAATTAAATGTTCTTTTGCGAATGACGGAGTGGATGCTATAGAAAAACTCACTACTTGTGAAGTTGTTCCTGATCTTATATTTCTTGATGTTAACATGCCGAGAATGGATGGAGTAGAATGTCTGCGTAAGATCAAAAAGATAGACCGGTTAAAGAATATTCCTGTTTATATGTATTCTACCACCGCTGACCCTACAACTGTGACTTTAACAAAACGCCTTGGCGTTAAGGATTTTATAGTGAAGCCAAACAACATCAATGAGCTTGTAAACATTCTTACTGCTATTTACAACCAGCATCGAATGCAGGCCGGATCTGTTTGACTGACTACTCCGAAGGCTGTAATGCCTTTTAAAATGGAACTATATGGACATTGATCTTGCGATTGAAAGTGAAAACCATGTTCGTTTAAGGAACAGTCTTCATTCCTTTTTATTCGAGAATAAAGAGGATTCATCTCTTCATTGTCATCATTATGCATGTACCTTGGGAAAATGGCTTTATGAAAAAGGTTTGACCAGGTATTCCCATATTCCTGAAATCCATCAGCTGGAAAGAGTTCATGCAAATCTTCATGAATGTATCATTGAACTTCTGAACAAAAACAAGAAAGAGAAGCTTACTCAGTCATATGATCTGTATAATGATCTTGAAACACTTTCAAAACAATTAAGTGTTCTGATTTCTTCTGTAAATAAAACGATTAGTTCAACTGGGCAGATAGAAAAAACAGAAAGTAGTATTACTCTGTGTGATCATAGTGAACAATTGCGAGATGCAATGCAGGAAATGAATGCAGATCTGATGAGAGAACATCAGACATTATTTGATTTCTTTATGCAGGCTCCTGGAATGTTTTGTGTTTTAAAAGGACCAACTCATATATTTCAGCTGGTAAATCCTTTCTACAAGCAAATAATCGGAAACCGTGAACTGAGAGGTAAGGATATCAGAACAGCTTTGCCGGAACTGCAGGGACAAGGAGTGTTTGAATTGCTTGATCGCGTTTATCAGCGACAAAAAGTGTTTACAGGCAATGAAATTCCTATTTATTTTAATAAAGGGAACGCTACTCCGGAAAAGGCATATGTCAACTTTATCTATAAGCCCATAATTAACCGAAATAAAGAAACTACAGGTATTTTGGTTTTTGGATACGATGTTTCAGAACAGGTTTATCTCCGTAAACAATCGGAAGAAAGTGAAACCCGTTTAAAGCTTGCCATGGATGCAGCTGAGATGGGTTCATTTGAATGGAACATGAATACCCGTGAATTTATTTATTCTGATCGCCTTGCCAAGATTTTTGGCAGGCCTAAGAAAAAAAGAATCACTCACAAGATGTTTGTGGATGCCATTCATCCGGAGGACAAAAAAATAAGGATCAATGCTATTGAAGAATCTTTGCGAACTGGAGTGCTGTTTTATGAAGCTAGGATCGTAAGACCGGATCGGCATGTAAGGTGGATAAAATTCAGCGGAAGAATTATTTTCGACAAGAAGCATAACCCTCAGAAAATGTATGGAACAGCTCAGGATGTTTCTGATCAGAAAACCCTCGAAGAGCGCCTTGAAAGAAGCGTAAAAGAACGGACGAAAGAGCTCATCCTAAAGAATGAATTATTAAGCAAGCAAAAAGAACTTTCCGATTGCGTTATAAACTCATCCATTGATAGTATTGCAGTGCTTGATACAAAACTGCGGTTTGTTATACTTAATGAACACGCGATCAAGGCATATAAAAAGAAACCTGAAAAGATAGTCGGACAGCAGATCCATAAAGTGTTTCCTCAAATTATAAAATCAGGATTGTATCAGGATCTTAAAAAAGCAGTATCGGGAGAAGTTGTTCATAATTTTAATTATCGCTCTCCTATACTAAAAGGATATTTTGAAACTTCCATACTTCCTTTACGTGACAGCAATAATGTGGTTTTTAGCATTCTGTTGATCTCCCATGATAATACATCAATTGTAGAGGCTTCAGAACGTCTTATCTCAGCTAATAAAAAACTGGAAGAGAAGAACAGTGTGTTAGAAAGAAATAATAAAGAACTTGAAGCCTTCAGATACATTGCCAACCATGATCTTCAGGAACCTTTAAGAAAGATCCAGGTGTTCTCAGGACTCATTAAGAAGAACACCAGTGATTCAGCTTTAGTGAACGAGTACGTAGACAACATTAAGTCTTCCTCACGCGCTATGTCTGACCTCGTACAAGCTGTGCTTGATTTCAGCAGGCTTTCTAAAAATGAAGGAGCATATACAACCGTAAAGTTAGATGGTGTGATAAAGCATGCTTTGCATAGCCTTCAGCCCCTTATTGCTGAAAAAAATGCTTTAGTAAAACATGAAAAACTACTTACTGTAAACGGTAATGAAGAGCAGCTTACTCAGTTGTTTTCCTGCCTTATAGCAAACGGATTAAAGTTTTCTAATAAACGTCCGGTTGTTTCAATCAGTTCTAAAATAATAACGACAAACACTGGTAAGGTAAATGCAAAAGTTAATAAATACCTTGAGTTAACCTTTAAAGATAACGGTATCGGCTTTGAACAAAAATACGCAGATCAGATTTTTAAGATGTTTAAACGTCTTCAGACATCTAAGTTATATCCCGGTGCAGGAATTGGCCTTGCTATGGTGAAAAGAATTGTTGAGAATCACAACGGACAGATTTTTGTTAAAAGCGAACCGAACAAAGGAACAACATTCTATATTTATTTGCCTATTGGAGAAGAGTTGTAGAACATTTTCCCCCCTGAAAATAATTCTGGGTTTACAAAAAAAGTGCCTGTAAATATGCGTGTTTTTTGATTTAAATTTGAAGATAAATAAATAGGTACTTTGAAATTATGGAATCAAAAACATTAAATTGTTTATTGATCGATGACGATCCGGATGATCAGGAGATCTTTTGCATGGCACTTGGGGACATGGGTAAGGAAGTGAATTGTACTTTCGCCAATGATGGGGTAGATGCTCTAAAAAAACTTAGTGAAAACAGTGTGCTTCCCGACTTTATATTTATTGATATGAATATGCCCCGAATGAATGGAAACGAGTGCCTGGCAAAAATAAAAGAAGAGAATCATTTAAAAGCGATCCCTGTTTATATGTATTCCACCTCTGCTGATCCGGCAACAGTTGCGGAAACTCAACGTCTTGGCGCAGCAGGTTTTATTGTTAAACCAACCAGTGTGTCTGAATTAACGAAAACATTGAAATTTTGCCTGAAATAATTTAATTTTTGTCTCATGGCTGAGAAGAAAGCTTCTGATATTACAAAATATCGTTTCCTTTCATCCCGCGGTAAAGCAGCAGAGCTGATCTGTAGGAAAGATTGGAGCAATACTTCTGTGAAGCCGATACCGCTTTGGCCTCAAAGCTTACGCACTACTCTCAATCTTTCTCTTAGCCTTTTAACACCTGTTTTATTTCTATGGGGTAAGGAGCTGACCTGTTTTTACAACAGTGCTTTTTATGAGCTTCTTGAAGAAAATGACAAAGGAATTCTGGGTACTAAAGGTGGCGAACTCTTAAATGATGTTCAGCACTTTAAGAACGTTATCAGGAATGCTTCTTCCGAATCGCTTACGGTTCATCCTTTTAAATTTGAACTGATTGGAAATAGATCTTTCTTGTATTCAGTTAGTCCAATATTTAATGAAGAAAATGAAGTAGCCGGAATTTATATTCATCTAAATGAAAATATTTCTGATACAAAAAAAAATATAACAAGAGAGCTTGAAGAAAGCGAAAGAAAGTTTAAAATGGTGGCGGATACTGCTCCTGCAATGATATGGACATCTAATATCCATCGTTCCTACGATTTTCTTAATAAAGGCTGGCTTGATTATACCGGCAGATTAATGGAAGAGGAGCTTGGCCAGGGATGGACGCAGGGCATTCATCCGGAGGATATTGAAAGATGCGCAGATATTTATAATCATGCTTTCGATCATCAAAAAAAATTTTCAATGGAATATCGATTGAAAAGAGCAGATGGAAAATATCGCTGGATAGCGGATGAAGGAACTCCGAGGTATTCATCAGAGGGTGAATTTCTGGGTTTTATTGGAGCTTGTGTTGATATCCAGGAGCGTAAAATGGCCAGGGAGGAATTAGAAAGAAAAGTATTAGAGAGAACATCCGAATTAAATAAAAGAAATATAGAATTACAGCTTCAAAAGGAATTTGCTGACACGATACTGGAATCCTCGGTTGATGTTATTGCGGTTTTAGATACAGAACTTAAATATGTTACTCTGAATCGTTCAGCATGTGAAATGTATAAAGTGTCTAAAGAAGAGTTAATTGGAAAGAAAATGATCGATGTTTTTCCGGGTATCATAGATTCGGGAATGTATAATGATCTGAAGACTGCGCTTACCGGACAAACTATCCATAATCCTAAATACCGGTCAACAGTACTTGAAAAACATTTTGAGAATTTTTACATCCCATTAAAGAACCGGAATGATTCGGTATACGGAGTGCTTTTGGTTAGCCATGATAATACGGCTATTGTAGAAACCACTATTCAGCTCGAACAAACAAACAGAATTCTTGAAGAAAAAAACCTTGCGCTGGAAAGAACAAATAAAGAACTTGAATCCTTTAGTTATGTGGCCAGTCACGATCTGCAGGAGCCATTAAGAAAGATCAGGACATTTGCGGAACTCATACAAAAAGATCTTAAAAATGAGAAGATAGCAAGAAAGTATTTTTCCAAGATCGAGACATCGGCTCAACGAATGAGTGATCTTATAAAAGCGGTTCTTAATTATAGTCGTTTATCCAAAACCGAAGATCTCTATGCTGATACGGATCTTAATAATATCTTAATGAATGTAAGATCGGATTTTGAATTGCTGATCCAGGAAAAGGGCGCAGTGATTAAAAGTAATAAGCTTCCTGCAATTAAAGGAATTCCTTTGCAGCTAAATCAGCTCTTCTCTAATCTTATCGGTAATTCCATCAAGTTCACGGAAAACACCCCAAAGATCACTATAAGTGCAAAGATCGTGGATCCTCATAATATGCCTGCGCATCCTGATATACAGCCGGAAAAAAAATATGCGCAGCTGGTTTTCAGGGATAATGGAATTGGTTTTGAGCAGCAGTACTCGGACCAGATATTTACAATATTTAAAAGGCTGCACAGCACTGAGTCTTATGCAGGAACGGGTATCGGTTTAGCCTTGTGTAAGAAAATTGTGGAAAATCACCGTGGCTTTATAGCTGTAAAAAGTAAGCCGGGAAAAGGTTCTGAATTTAATATTTATCTTCCTGTAAATTGAACAAATAAAAAAGCCTCAGATAACTGAGGCTTTCTTTTATTTCTTATAAAGCAGGTAATGCTTGACTACTGTAGTTGCACCTTCCTTCGCTGCTTTGATTTCTACTTTTTCATCAATAGGTTTAAATCCTTTCATATCGATCTTGATCTGATAGGTTTTATTAGCTTCCAGTGTTATGAAATATTCTCCTCCTTCAGCATTTGATGTTGTACTGCCAACTTTTTTACCTTCAGCATCTAATATGGTGATCTCAGCTTCCATTGCTTTGCCATCAGTTGCATCAAAAACATCACCTCTTAAAATAGCCATCGAAGGCCCGGTATTAACAGCCTTTGCTTTCATTTCTTTTTCAAGAACTGGATAGTTGCTCAGGTCAACTTTATAAATATCACGTTCTCCAAGTCCTCCCTTTCTATCACTTGTAAAGAAGCCTATCGATGCATCTACTGCAAGAGAGAAACAAAGGTCATTGTTAACGGTATTAATAGGATATCCAAGGTTAACAGGCTTTGTCCACTTGCCATTCTCATTTGTTGTTTTAAAAATATCATAACCCCCCATAGAATTATGTCCTTTAGAAGTAAAGAATAATGTTTTCCCATCAGGAGCAAGGAATAACCCACCTTCATCTTCAGCTGTATTGATATCAGCTCCGATATTTTCCGGTTTGTCCCATTCAGAGCGTGTTTTACGCTTGATCACATAGATGTCAGCATGTCCGAAACCACCTTGGCGCTCACTGATAAAATAGAATGTTTTACCATCAGGTGAAATACATCCGCCTCCTTCAAAATAAGTAGTATTAATCGGTTTTCCCATCGATTTAGCAGCACCCCATTTTCCAGATGAGCTTAAACGCGAAACATACACATCACCACCCCTTGATTCTCCTTCAGCATCGTTCTTATAGATGTAGATCTGCTTACCGTCAGGCGAGATACTTGTAGCTGCGTCATGACCTTCAGTATTAAGTGATCCAGGGATAAGGTCGCAATCGCCCCACATTCTTTTTGTCGAATCCCAATGAGAGACATAAATATCTTCGAAATATCTGTTGTCACCTTCTTTATCCAACGCTGTTGTCTTGCCCGGTCTTCTGGAAGTGTAAATCAATGTTTTGCCGTCTGCTGTAACCATTGGTGATTTATCATCATATTCAGAATTGATATTATCTCCCATTCCTTCAACTTTAACATCCGCAGGTTTGGCCATAAGGTCTTTTGCAGTATTCACCTGAGCTATAAAATTATTGATATCACTTTCATTCGCTTTTTTTCCATCTCCTACAAGCGTCTTGTAAAAAGTGTATTCAGTTAAAGCTTCGTCAAGTTTTCCATTCACATGATATATCTTACCTAACAACAGGCTTGTTTCCGGAAATGCTTTCTCATCAATAGTTTTTGCTTTTTCAAGGTTTTCCTGAGCATCGCTTATTTTACCCATTGCATAATAACATTCACCGATGTGGCCGATTACATTTGCATCGTTAGGCTTCCCTTCAAGAACATCTTTATATAAACCAAGCGCTTTTGGATAGTCGCCACCATAAAAGCTTTGTTGAGCAAGTGTCATTTTAGCAATGTCTTCTCCTTTTTCTATCACGTTCTGCTTTTGTGCAGAAACAGTGGTAATTGAAAACACAATAAACAGGGACGGA
>JAJTCJ010000111.1 GCA_021323165.1 Bacteroidota bacterium
GAATACTCAAACTTATCAGTAAAACGCATTATTTCAAGTTCAAGATACAAATTTAAGGCATGCAATTCCTCTGCAATAGGTATCATTTGTTGTTTCGAATTACCAATGATACTTCTCATCAGTTTCGCGAACTTCGACAGATATTTTAACGCAGCATCGGTTTCGTTATTGGATATGTAATGCTGAATTGATGCCATTGTATTAAAAATAAAATGCGGGTTCATCTGGGCACGTAATGCCTGAAGCTCAATATTTGCGATCTTCTTGTTTAATTCTGTTTTACGCTTTTCTTTATTTTTAATGCTTCTGATACGAAGTCGGATGGAAAGAATTAATGCAGAAACAAAAAACAGAAAGAGCACTACATAAAACCATAATCTTTTCCAGAAAGGAGCTTTAATAGTGAAAACAAATTCCGCGGGAGATTCGGTCCAAACTCCTTCATTATTCGTGCATTTAACTTTAAATGTATATTTTCCGGGAGGTAAGTTAGAATATGTTACAGTTCTTTCATATCCCAAGGGCGACCATTTCTTGTCAAAACCTTCAAGGATGTGTGAGTACCTGACTTTTAACGGATTCGTCAGACAAATCCCGCTGTAATTGAATGAGATATTATTCATATCATAGCTCAGCACAGATCTTTGCGGAAGTATCGTGTCGGTATAAAAAAGACGCATGCTGTTTATGTTGATCTTAGCCAGCGTATTGTTTTCGATATATTCGTGTGGAATGTATTTGATAAGACCATTGACAGTTCCAAACCATATTGTTCCGTCCGCATCATTGTAAATTCCATTAGTGTTGCATTCAACTCCACTGAATCCTTCGTCTTTTCCATAAACAGTGATGATCTTTTCTCCGGTTTTTTTAAAAATTTCAATATTAATTTTACTTAAGCCTTGATTTGTTCCTGCCCATAATTCTGTTTTTGCATCATTAAAAGCCATGCTGTAAACTAATTCCGAACTGATGCCGTCAGCCTGTCCGAAATTATTGGTTTCCCCGGTCTTGATATTGTAACTATAAACACCATTGAAAGAGGAGAAGTAAAGAATTCCTTCTTTGTCTTCAAGAATAGTAAAATAAGATTCACTCTTGAAACCTAACTTTTCACTTTGTTCAATAAAATCATTTCCATCATACAAGAATAAACCACCCAGATAAGTTGCAAACCAGATGTTTTTATTCCTATCCTCGTGAATTCCCCAAACTCCAGGATTTCCAGAAAAAGAGGTGGGGACGAATTTTTTAAATTCTCCATTTTTACTGTATTTGAAGATAGCTCCGTTAGAACCTATCCATAAATTGTCTTTGCTGTCCTTGTAAAAAATATTCACTGATTCATTTATTAAGGAATCATATTTTTTTACGTTTAAAAGTTTTTTACCGTCAAATGTTGTAGCGCCATTTTCTGTACCTAAAAGGATATCTCCATTAGTATCTCTGTAAGAAGCATTCACCTTTCTGTCATTAAGTCCTTCCTTAATTGAGTAATTGATAAATTGGTCTTCGCCCTCCACGTAGATACCGCCACCATTGGTTCCTACTACAAGATTGTTATTCTTGTCCCTGATTATGCTGAATATAAAATTGTTGGTGAGTCCTTCCGTATAAGAGTATACTTCAAACAGATCGCTTCTGTATTTATATAGTCCATTAAATGTTCCTATCCAGATGTTCTGTTCGTAATCCTGATAGATACAATTAACAATGTTACTGTTAACTTCAGTGCTTAATGTATAATTCTTGAATTCAAAACGTTTTACTTTTGCAATGCCCTTTGAAGTTCCTATCCAAATGTTGTTTCGTTTATCACAGATTACTGTTCGAATATCATTATCCGTAAGTCCTTCTTCCATCGTGTGATTGATGAAAGTATTATTCTTTAATTTGCTGAGGCCTTCCGTAGTGGCAATCCACATTCCGCCTGCTGTGTCTTGTGCTATTCCGTTCACGGTGTTGCCGGCAAGGCCATCAACGATAGAGTAATTGTAGAATTTTGAACCATCTAACATACTCATACCATTATCGGTTCCGATCCATATATGTTTGTTTTTATCTTCATACAAACAACGGATGTGATTACCGACTAATCCTTTCTGAATTGTATAATTAATAAAAGTATTGTCTTCCAGTTTGCTCAAGCCTTCCTGTGTCCCGAACCAAAGGACGCCCTTCGAATCCTTAAGGATACACGTTATATTATTGTTGATCAGTCCAAGCTTTGAATTATAGGAAGTAAATTTTTTACCGTCATATTTGTTGATACCGTTAATGGTTCCGACCCAGATATTACCATTGTTGTCTTCTGTAATTGAAGTTACCGAGTAGCTTAAAAGTCCGTCATGAGGTGTGAAATTCCTGAATGTATAACCATCGAATTTACTTAAGCCGCCATATCCCCCCGTCCAGAGATTTCCCTTTGTGTCCTGATAGATCGCGGAAACCTGGACAAACGGAAGCCCGGCATCAACGGAATAATTCTTAAAAAAGTAAGATTGAGCTGCACTTTTATTTTGAAATGCAGAAATGATAAAAATAAAAAGGAAAAGAGTGAATGTTCTTATTCTTTGCATGCAGAATGCTTATTATGTAAAGATAAGAAAAATAAAACCTATGAGGTTTCAGTGCAATACGCTTTCCAGGATGAAGATTTCTGTGAATTACTTCTTAAGAAGAGCATCCCAGCCCTGAGCAGTTAAGGGAGTGGAAGTTCCACCTTTTGTTATCAGGTTCACTCCATCTTTTTTTGCTGTCATGTGACCGATAACTGTAATGTCCGGATTGGCTTTTATCTTTGGAAAATCGCTCTGGTCGATTGTGAAAAGTAATTCATAATCCTCTCCACCGCTTAAAGCACAAACCGTAGGATCAAGGTTGAATTCGCGGGCTGTATTGTATGCTGCAGGATCGATAGGGATCTTTTCCTCGTATAGATTACAACCTGTTCCTGAATCAGTACACAAATGCAGGATCTCAGAGGCAAGTCCATCAGACACATCGATCATGGCTGTAGGTTTAACTTCAAGTTTTTGCAGAAGAACAGGAATATCTTTTCTTGCTTCAGGTTTTAACTGCCGTTCAATTATATAATCATTGCCTTCAAGGTCAGGCTGAACATTCGGACTTTCCATGAAAATTTTCTTTTCACGTTCTAAAAGCTGAAGGCCGATATAAGCTGCACCAAGATCTCCTGTAACACAAAGCAGGTCGCCTTCTTTGGAAGTGTTTCTGTAAATAAGATCTTCGGGACTAGCTTCACCTATTGCTGTAATACTTATGATAAGTCCGCTTTTGCTTGAAGTCGTATCACCTCCAATTATATCAACCTTGTGTTTATGGCACGCTAACATCATCCCCGAGTATAATTCTTCAATGGCTTCAACAGAAAATTTACTTGATATGGCTAATGATACAGTTATCTGACGAGGAACAGCATTCATTGCATAAATATCAGATACATTTACGGAAACAGCTTTATATCCAAGATGTTTTAGCGGAGTGTATGCAAGGTCAAAATGTACACTCTCAACAAGCATGTCAGTAGATATAACTGTTTGCTTTCCTTTGAAATCAATTACTGCAGCATCATCTCCAACTCCTTTTATTGTACTTTCGTTTACAATTTCAATAAATTGAGTAAGGTGTTTTATCAACCCGAATTCTCCTAAACTGCTTAATTCTGTTCGCTCTGTATTTTCTAACATTTTGAATTATTTTTGCAAAGATAATGTTTATCAGGAATGATGAAACCTCTAAAACAGCTTTAAATTATCCGAATTGGGTGTAACTAATATTGGACATCTACCCATTTTAATATTATTTTAGCAATCGATTCAATCTTATTATGGCGAAAAAGATCTCTAATCAAAGTACCGGTAAGCAGGAAACAGGCAGCATAACTGAAACTTTGTTTATAAAGTTGGAAAGATGGTTTGGGCGCCACGATAAAAAGGTGTTTTATTCATTATTGTTTTTTTCAACCGTATTCTCGCTTCTCTTATTTGATTCAAAAGTTACTGAAGGTGGAGATGATTCCGGCTATATAGAACGTGCATGGAATTTACTTTACGAAAGAAAATTTCCATATTATCAGGGACCGGGTTATCCTATTATACTTGCTCTGATAGTGAAGTTTACTGGTCTTAAGGTGATACCATTGAAATTGTTTTCGGTAGTTTGCCAGCTCGGTTTCGTTTTCTTTACTTACAAAGCTTTCCATAAACGTATTCCTTTTACGGTTTTATTTGCACTGATCAGTTTTATTTCTTTCAATCATTTCATCCAATATTACGCAAGTCAGACATTCACAGAAACATTCGTTCTGTTTCTTCAATCCATTGCATTGTATATTACATTTAAAATAATCGATTCGGTTAAAGAAAAGGAAACCTGGGTGCAGGTATTAAAGGAGAATTATATGAAATGGATCGGTTTCGGATTGATCTTTCTTTTCCTCTCGATATCCAAAAGTATTGCAATTGTTTGTATAGTAGGGGTGGTGCTTTATTTCCTTCTTAAGAAGAATTTTAAATACGCAGCTTATGCTTTTTTGGCTTTCGGAGTAATGCGTATTCTTTATTCTCTTATTGTAACGAATGTATACGGTCCTTCAGATTCGGATCAGTTTGAGATGATACTCAGGAAAGAATTGTATAATCCCGGTGTAGGACATGAAGATTTCAGTGGCCTTGTGAAAAGATTTTTCAGCAATCTTAATATTTATATTTCGCTTCATATGTTCCGCTTAATGAATTTAAGGAATGCATCAACGGAAGTAAAAAATGTGATTCCTGCTCTGTCATTTATTTCATCCCTTGTAATAATAATCTTTACCATTATCAGCTATAAAAAGAACCGGTATGTATTCTTTTCAGCGATCTATTTTATTATCTTATGTTTTGGTGTATTTGTTGGTATTCAGGCTGCGAACATGCAGGACAGGCTTATTATTGTTGCCATCCCATTGATATTCCTGCTGCTTTATTTTGGTGCATATCAGGTTTCAATGCGTTCTTCACTTGCTCAGGGCTTGTTTATAATTGCATCTCTTTTTATGCTTGTAATTACGATCGGTCGTTCAACTATGATCGCGAATGAGAATATACCTGCATTAAAAAGAAATTTAAGCGGAGATATTTATTATGGATATACTCCTGACTGGCAAAATTTTTTGAAAATGAGTAAATATTGTGCTGATAGCTTGCCTGAAGGAGCTCAGGTGCTGTCACGTAAACCTAATATGTCATTTCTGTATGGTAATGGAAAAAAATTTGTGGGTCAATTCTGGGTAACAACAACCAATCCTGATAGTGTTCAGATGGAATGGAAAGCGAAGAATATCCGGTATGTTATGATACCTAATATTCGTCAGAATCCTAAGAAGAACAATGGTAAAGTTATCAATACTATCCATAGAATGATAGTTCCTTTTTATAAGAAATATCCTCAGAAGGTGAAGCTCGTTAAAACCATTGGAAAGGCTGAAAAGTGTGAGCTTTTTGAAATAACCTATTAAGATTATAGCAACTTCTTCAGGTCGCTTATCCAGACCTTTAGTAAAGACATTTCATCCTTTCCAACAACACCCATATCTATTAATTTCTGGTAACAGGTAATGAGATTGTCGGAGATATTTTCTTGTCCGGGCTTTAAATTAAGAGCTTGGAGTTCCTTACAAATATTAAAGTTATTGGTGTATCCCGGGATCTCATCTTCGAAATCCTTCATCAGGTTATGTTCATTACGTTCCTGCCAAACGGTTGGTTCATGATATAGTACACTCCATCCGCATTCCCAGGAAATACGCTGCGCAACATAACTTCTCCAGATATCAGTCATTCTAAAGCTGCAATAAGAAGGAAGATATAATAAAGGAAATGATTCTTTGAACCAATATGTATTCTGACTGTTGAAGGGACTCCATGCATTTTTTCCTAATGCAAGTTGTGTTTTAATTTCAAAGTTTAATGGTAAAGGATATGTTAATCTATATACAGCATCCACATCCGGATTTTCATCCGCTAATCCTTGTTGAATCGGGCAATTGATTTCCAGCTGTTTTAAAGTGTTCGTATCGATCTGTTTTTTCTGCAATTCTTCTAACGGGAACCCTCTCGGCCAGATCATATTCTTTGTGAAATAGTGATAAACATTTACCCATCCTGAATTTTCAAAATGATAACTTTTCACTTCGCGTGTTTTTGACTCCCAGAATTCTTTTCGTGGAATATTGTCATCGTCAGTTTCAACCAGTTCCGATGCACCATTGCTTATCGCTATCAGGTATCCGAGATTTTTTCTTGAATAGTGTTTTGTAGGGGTGATCTTTGCAAGCTCAAAAGGAAGTGTCAGCTGTTTGTCAACACTCCAGTAATCGCAGCCTTCAAGTGAGAAACTTGCAGGCGATTTTGTATCTCCGATCACAATGAAAGGCATCGAATGTTCTTTACATTCTTTTGCGAATTGTTTTAGGATATGATGCTGGTCATTTGCAATTGAAGTGATTATGAGTGCTTTTTTTATTGACATTTTTTATTTTTTTAATATTTCCTTTAATTCGGTTCTTATTTCTTCAAAACCCACTTCAGGCTCGTACCCAAAATCTTTTTCTGCGGAACTAATATCTCCGGCAATATTCCGGTGAAATTTTCCAGCAGCGTGAATGGTTGAATTCACTGTGCCTCCCAAAGATATGAATGAATCAAGTATGCTCAAGAGATTGCAGATATATGGCGAAATATACAAAGGTTTATACCTCACACCTAATCCTTCGGCAATAGTTTTGTAAATATAATCTACTGTAAAATCATTTGTTTTGTTTCCGATCCAATACCATTTTCCCTTTGTTTCCTGGGTTGTTTCAGCCCCAAGAAATGCACCAACGATATTATCGGTATGTGAAACGCTTCTGTAGTTTTTTCCATCACCGAAAACCAATTGACGTTTCCATCTGAATATCCTGAAGAAACTGAGATTTCTTTCAGGCATAAATGGTCCGAAGAACCAAAATCCCCGGAGTGAAGTTCCATTAATCAGTCCTTCTTTTGTTTTATCCAGAATATATTTTTCTGCCAGATATTTTGATTTGCCGTAATTTTTATATGGTTTCGGAGCTTCATCTGAAGTAAATAATCTTTTTTCATTTGTATATCCGCAGATGCTGTCGGTGCTCATGAAAAGAATTCTAGGGACTCCGTTTTCTATACAGGCATCCACCAGATTTTTTGTTCCTTCTTCATTCACTTTATAAAGTGAGCTGATCTTTTTTGGATAAATAACTCCGGCAAGATGATATACACATTTGACATTTTTTAATGCTATGCCTAAAGAAGCTTTGTCTGTAATGTCCCCATAGACGATCTCAAAATTATCCGGAAGTTCTATCAAACCTTTAAAGCGTGGCTGAACAAGAAGTCTGATCTTTCTGTCAATAGCATTTTTTCCAAAGCGATCTCCATTCATGAATATATCGAGCATTCTGTTTCCTAACCATCCCGGAAACCCGGTGATCAATAAAACATCATCTGAGGTATATTGCTTTCTTATTAGTTTCGACTGATGTTTTTTTATTAGTGTATTTACTCCAGCTGCTCTTTTTTTTGTTTCTTTAATTGCAGTATTTAAAATTGTTTCAGCCGGAGTAATAGAATAATCAAGTTCGCGAATCGCTTTAGATGAATCGTACCAGCTGTATTTTCCGACAACTGCGTGTACATATTCTGGAGCAACCGGACTTTTTTTACCGAGAATTAATTTCGCTCCGTAAGAAGCGATTTGCAAAAACCATTTCGGTATAAATAGTGAAGGCGCCTTACGTTGAGAAAGTTTGGCAAGAGTTGCGTAAAATTGACGAAAAGTTATGTTGTTTCCAGCAGTTATATATTGCTCTGCCGGTTTTCCTTTTAGCCAGGCATTCACATGTGCTCCGGCAACATCTTCAACTGCGGTGATAGAGATCCCACCATCAAAATAAAATGCTTGTCCTTTTTCCAAATAATCTTTCACCACTTTATGAGGCGGTGTTAAACGTAAATCGTTCGGGCCTATCACCCAGGAAGGATAGATCCTGCGGATATCAGCACCGGCTTTTATAAGCACTTCACAATATTGTTCTGCAAGTAATTTGCCCTTTACATAAGGTGATTCGGGAAAAGTGACCTTATCTTTTTCAGTTATTAAAATCTCAGGATCGCCTGAGCGTCCTAATACAACAACGGAGCTTGTATAAACAATCGTCTTCACTTTTTCGGCAAGGGCAGCATCAAGCACAGTTTTTGAAAGTGTGAATGTGTTGTCTATGATCTCTTTTTCACGAAAGGTATTAGTTGTATTTTCTGAAGCCAGATGAAAAAGTACATCTGTTTCACTGAACAGAGTTTGATACGAAGAAGCTTGGGAAAGATCCGCAATAAATATTTCGGCACCAAGAACAAGAAGTTCATTGATGTTTTGATTTTCACTCCTGATTAGGAGAGTGATCTGGTGTCCAAGTAATAAAAGTTGTTTAGCAACATGAAAGCCGATATGGCCGGAAGCACCTGTAACAACGATCTTATTCTTCATACTACAGCTCTTTCGCTTTTCCGCTCAGGCGCAATAAAAAATAATAGAATAATGTCTGTGAAGGAGCCTGGTAATGTATCGGGACTTCACAGATCCTGTGTTTGCGAAGCAGATAGCGTAATTCAGTCTGATAAAAATGTGCTTTCGATTTAAATTCGTGAGCGATTATCTTGGCGACCACATTGCGGTGAAAACCCTGGTAACCGGAAGTCATATCACGCAGATCAGTGCCCAAAAGTATGTTAGCCAGAACTGTTCCGGTCTTTGAAAGCAATCTTCTTTTAAAAGGAGAATCTCCCATAGAGCCGCCATTTATAAAACGACTTCCGAAGGCACATTCATTACCTTCGTTAAGTACTCTTAAAAACATTGGTATTGCTCTCGGATCGTGAGATAAACCTGCATCCATTTCAATAATGATCTCGTGCCCCGCATCATAAGCAACTTTCAGTCCTTTAACGTATGCATCAACAACGTTGCGGTTTTCAGGCGCCCAAATGGTTACATAACGAGGATCTTTTGCCGATAATTCCTGGCAAAGTTCAAGTGTGCGGTCCTTGGTGGCTTTATCGATAATGAAGTAAACGTTTCCCGGTTTTAAGGTATTGATAACGAGATCAACCATTTTAATAAAGGGCTTAAAATCCTCTTCTTCATTTGCCATTGGCACTACTATCGCCCAGTTGTTATAATAAAACATTTGCTTTCGTTTGTGAAACACAAATTTAGAATCTTTTTAGGATATCTAGCTATTGGTCCTCCATAGCTATCGATTAAAAGATCTAAACTTATTCCTAATGCTGAATAATGATCTTAGAATACCACCATTTATCTTTCAGAAAAATCCGTATGCTATAAAACCCGTCCGGAAACTGATCAGATTTAATAGTTATGGTGTTTTGATCGAAGTTAAAGGTTTTGAAAACTCTGCCTGTATTATCAATTATCTCAATAATACTGGAAGTATTGTTTCCTGGGAGTTCAATAAAAAATGATGTGTTTGCAGGATTGGGATAAGAATCTATTTTGTGTTCCGGCAAGGTTTCATTCACTGATGTTGGCTCAGTGATCTTCCATGTTTCTCTTAGACGCGTACCATTTTGAGTAACTCCTGTACTGTAATAAATACTTTGATTATCATTAAAACAAATTCCGCCTCTTCTTCCATTTCCCGGGATGGTGCTTAATTGTTGCCAGATAAGAGAGTCTGTATTGATCCTCCATAAATCATTATAGTTATTACCGATGGAATCCAGTCCTGTCATTAAAAAAAGATCATTGTTAAAAGAAAGCATTGAAGAATACGTTCTGCCGGCAAGTGGAAAAGTACTTATTTGGTTCCATGAGTCCGATAATTCATCATATTCGAACAATTCATTGCAAAAACGGTCATTTTCATCCCTGCCGAGGGCTATATATCCTTTGTTATTGTGGAGAGTTGAAGCTGATCTCCATCTTGCTCCAAAGGGTAAATCGTTTTTTTGCTGCCATGAATCATTCAGAATATCATAAGCCCACACTTCATTAATAGACAGAGCAGAGGCTGTTCTTCCTCCAATGATATAAGCAATTCCATTTAATACAAAACTGGCAGAACCCATTCTTGCAGCTGCAGGAATAGGAGTGACAAATGTCCATGAATTCAATGCAACATCATATTTCAACAGATCGTTGAAAAATGTGTTTCCTGAGATTCCACCGAAAATAAATCCAGTATTTTGAAAGGAAAATGCGACTGCATATTGTCTTCCGGTGCCCGAGGGCAAAGACGTTAGAGTGTCCCATGTTTCAGTATTCATGTCAAACGAATAAAAGTCGTTCACAGAAATGAACCAGGGGATCTGTCCTGTTCCGCAATAAGCTTTGTTTCCGATCACAAATGCGGCTGCATCATCCCTTCCGTCCGATGGAAAGTCGGTTATCTGTTGCCAGGATTGCGAATACAGGATCTGCGAAAAAAGGCTAAAAACCAGTATAAAATGATGCTTTTTCAAATTAGTTTTTAAACAAAAGTAGTTTATTTGAAGTTGACCATTGCAAAACTCTTTTTAGTCTAAAATATTTGTCGCAATACCTTATTTTAGGTATTTTTGTACTGGATTTAGATTCAATCTAAATAAGAATAAGAACTAATTATTTCATTATCAAATACATATAAAAA
>JAJTCJ010000112.1 GCA_021323165.1 Bacteroidota bacterium
TTTTTGATCATTGCCGGCAGGAGGATTGATAGCCTGATGATCGAGGATCTTATATACAAGTTCCTGCTTTTTCAGCGCTTCATACTTTGGAATATTTAAATTTTTGGCAATTTCTTTAAGCTCACCAACGAGCTTGTTGTTTAAATCAATAATGTCGTACATATTTTTTTTTGTTAATGGATCAATTTGGAATTGATTTTAATAGGATGGAAGTAAGAATAAATGAGGTTTTCGATAAATTAATTTTGCTTTTTCGATAAAGTAACTGATTGTGATTTGTTATACAGATAATATAACAGTGGAATCGACAATGCAATAATACAAAGATTTTTTTAAAATCAACAAATTTATTTTTACAATTATGCTCTGGGACCGAGTTCAATAACTTCAAGATCTTTGATCACTGGACCATCAATTGTAAACCTTACCATAGTTTTAACTTTATGAAAACCATGAATGCCGGCAGCACCCGGATTAATATGCAATAGTTTGTAGGTCTGGTCAAACATCACCTTCAGAATATGGGAATGTCCGCAAATAAATAACTTAGGTGCTTTTAGCTTAATTTCAGCAAGGGCTTCTAATGAATACCTGTTAGGATAACCTCCGATATGTGTCATGAAAACATCTACTTCCTCACACATAAATCGCTGATTCAGAGGGTGAACCCTTCTTATATCTGAACCATCAATATTGCCGTATACTGCTATCAGAGGTTTTATTTTCCCAAGTTCGTCAGCTATTGCTATAGTTCCAATATCTCCGGCATGCCAGATCTGATCACAAGAATCGAAATACTTAAAGATCTTTGGATCAAGGTAATTATGAGTGTCTGAAAGAAGGGCGATCCTCTGCATGAAGCAATATTATAAAAAAAACCTCAAAGGAGAAGTCCTCTGAGGTTTTGGTCGAGTGTTAATATTTCTATTTTACAATAGTAACATGTCCGATGTACTGATGTTTTTCTCCCACTTTATCCTTTACATTGATCACATATACATAAACTCCTAAAGGAGCTATTTCTGTTCCATTTTTTACTGTGCCTTTCCAGCTTTCGTAAAGATCATCTGTACTGAACACCAACATCCCCCAACGATCATATATCTGCATTTCAAACCTGGCAATATTCTCACCTTTTACAAGGAATTCATCATTAATGCCGCTGCCATCAGGGGTAAAAGCATTTGGAATATATAATGTGTAATCCGGTTGAATAATGAGACAATGTGTTGTTGAGTCAACGCAGGCCGGTGTATTGTACACCTTTAACTTAACGCAGTATTCTCCTATGTCTGAATAAGTATGATTCGGACTTGATGCACTGCTTGTATTAGTAGCAGGATTTAAAAGTGAATCTCCGAAATTCCATTCCCATGCAGTTGCATTTGTGGAAAGGTCGAGGAAGTGGACCTCAGGATAATTGATCGATGCCGGCTGTGGATCATATGCGAATATTGCTACAGGCATAGCGCTAACTGTTATCATATTATTGACAGTAGCACTTGCAAAACATCCGTAATCAGATGTATCGGTCAGAGTAACAGAGTAAGTTCCTGCATTAGTGTAGCAATTGTTCGCAACACTTGTACCAGCTGTATTACCATCTCCAAATGCCCAATGAGATCCAATGATCATGCTTCCTGCTCCAATGGTACTCATGTCAGTAAGGGTCGGACAGAATGGTGCACATCCTGCAGGATCCGAAGAGCTAAAATTGATTACCGGCACAGGACGTACCGTGATTAAAACATTATCTGTAGCTGACAACGTAGTACATCCATCTGTGAGTGTTAAAGTATAATTTGTAGTAGTTGCTGGTGAAACGCTGAATGTTGAGGAGGTTGATGAAGTACCGCCCGGTGACCATGTGTACATATATGTCCCGTCTCCACCAGATCCAACAGCTGATAATAATGCACTGTTTCCGGCACAGATGTTTTCATCGTTGCTTGCTACAACATTCAAAGGAGGATAAACTCTGATTGTAGTGCTCTGAGTATTTTGTGATGGGCAACCATTGCCATCAACAGCACTAACAGTATATACTGTAGTATCTGAAGGAGAAACAACGTAAGGATTACCTGTGAAAGAAGGGGTGGCCCATGTAAATACATAACCCGATCCTGTTCCTCCTGTTGCTTGTGCTGTTAGTGTAACACTCTGTCCTATACAAATTATAGGAAGGGTAGGCAGGGCATCTAAAAATACACCCGAAGGTTGTGTAAGTGTTACAGGAACAACCGCTGTGCATCCTGTGGCATCCGTAACAGTTAATACATAAGACCCGACACAAAGTGCTGTTGCTGTCGATCCGGTCTGTCCATTTGACCAGGCATAAGTATAAGGTGCTGTACCGCCTGAAGCAAGAACAGTAGCAGTGCCATCACAACCTCCGTTACATGTAATTGGTGTGGTTCCCGAAAGGTATGCACTTACTCCGGGAGTGTTAGCTACGTTAACTGTTGCAGTAACCTGACAGTTTTGTGCATCAGAAACAATTACAGTATAGTTTCCCGGAACTAAGTTGATCGCAGCAGCATTCGTCTGTCCGCCAGGTGACCATAAATAGCTGTATCCTGGAACTCCACCGGAAACTGTTATAGAGGCAGAGCCATCAGGAAGGTTACAATGCGATGTTATCGATGCGGTAGTGTAAGTCAATGCAGGAGGTTCGCCAATAACGACAGAGTTTACTACAGTACACCCAATAAAGTCAGATACTACTACAGAATATGTCCCGGCACAAAGAGCGCTAAGAGTATTAGTGCCTGCTCCGTTTGACCAGTTATAAGAATATGGAGAAAAACTTCCGTTTGCAGCAGCATCTGCTGATCCGTCACAGGAAGCAAAACAATTTGCATCTGTACTGCTGATAGTCACGGTCAAAGGTGTACCCACAGTTATTGTAACCACATCAGATCCAGAGCAGCTTGCCGGATCTGTAACTGTTACGGTGTAAGTTGTAGTAACGGAAGGGGTAACGCTAGGTGAAGCGCTGGTTGAAAATCCGGGTGCTCCCGGTGCTGACCAGGAATATGTAAATGTTCCGGTCGGGCTTAGTACTCCTAATGTTGTAGAAGCTCCGGAACATATGCTATCATCTGCACTTGAAACAACAGTAAAGCTTGGTGATACGTTCACTGTAACTGCAGTCCTTGGACCAACACAGCCGCTATTAGAACTTTGAACGTAATAAGTTGTGGTAGTAGTCAGGGAAGGAGTCGTAAAAACGGCACCTGTTCCTAATAAAGTTCCACCTGTAGAAGCAGAATACCAGTCATAAGTACCCCCCGGAGCAGTAGCTGTTAAAGTAGCGCTGCCACCTGAACAAATTGTTGTTCCTGCCGCTGTTGGTGCTGCCGGAATAGCATTCACCGTAATTGAAACTGTAGCCGGACTGCTTTGGCAACCGCCAACAGTGACTATAAGAGAATATGTTCCGCTCATAGCTGAAGTTGATCCGAATAATGGCGGAGGATTTCTAACGGCTGCAGTATAACCATTTGGCCCTGTCCAGCTGTATGTTGCACCCGCAATATTATTAGCGGTAAGAGTAATGGTTCCGCCAGCACAAATAGCAGAAGGAGATGTACTTCCATTGATGCTTGGAGTCGGTGGATTCGGAGTATTATTAATAATTACAGAAGTTGTACCTGCAAGACTTGTACATCCATTTGAAGTTGCCGTAACTGAATAAGTTCCTGTTGAAGCATTTGTTACTGGTGAAATGGAGGGGTTCTGATTGGTTGAAGTATATCCTCCGGGTCCTGTCCAGCTATATGTGGTCCCTGTTGAAGATGCATTCAGGTTCAATGTTGAACCGGAACAAACAGGGCCATTGTTGGTTGCAGATGGAGCGGCAGGAGTTTGATTTACTACTGCAATTGTTGTTGAGCTGCAAACAGCACTCGCTGTCGTAACAGTTAAGCTGTAAGTACCTGAAGCCGCTACAGAGGGCAAAACAATTGAAGGATTCTGAACATTGGAAGTAAAACCATTTGGCCCTGTCCAGCTGTATGAGGTTGCTCCGGGAACAGTTGTTGCCGTTAAGCCTAAAATGGCCGATGAGCAAACCGGACCGTTGTTGTTAGCGGTTGCAATGCATGGGGTACAATTGGCTGGAGCAGTATAACTGGTAGTCTTAGTACAGGAAGCTGTGGCAGAAAAAGTGGCGGTTACAGAACAAGTAGCGCCATTGGATGTGATACTGGGAATATTATAATTTAACGGACTGGTGAACGGAGCATTAAATACCTGGCTTCCGCCACAGCTGCTCGTTACAGTTAAAGTTCCTGTTGTGGGCTGAGTGGTAAATGCGATCTGTCCGGATAATGAATAAGTGTTAGTGGCTGCTGCACATGCAGAAGGGACAGCTGTTAAATTTGTAATATCACACAAAACTCCGCAACTGGTAGAGCCTGTTCCGCTGGTTTGTTGAAAAGTAACATTTGTTGGTTGATTAGAAAAATTGGTTAATAATAATAGATAATATTCCCCGCTCATTCCACCGGTTATATCAGCAATCTCAGGGTTTGTACCACCTGCATAACTACAATCTTCTGTATTTGCTGCTGAAAGAGCTCCTGAAGTACAAGGTGCAGTTGCTGAGGTAAAAGGTCCATAAAGTATAAAATCAATATCCCGGGGAGGATTAGCGGTTATAGTAAGTGAAAGGTTTCCTGCACTTTGTATCTGCATAAAAAACCAGGCTGGGTTAGGTTCGCTTCCCAGGCAACCATAATCCGGACCCGGTTGAGCACTACCTGAATTAGTGCTGGCTGGATAAGTTGTTGTGCCGGATGAGCAAAAAGCACTTGCTGTGCTGCAATCAGTACCTTGCGAATAAGTAACAAAGTGAACACAAAAGAATGATATTATCAGGAAAAGTATTTTTTTCATAGGTAAATTATCCTATTTGTTGTTAAGAGTTAACCATTCGTGCTTTTGAATCTCAGTCATGGCAGAAGATAATTTTACTGTTTCAGTTTTTAGTGCAAGTAAGAGTTCATTTATCATAGATACAGAGTGGGTTTTATCTGCTTTAAACCAAGCCATGTTGGGATTTCCGAAATCTAAACGCACCAGTTTGTTTTCATTGAATGTGATTTTTGTGAAATAGGCCTTTTCAAACTCTGTTTTAAAGGAGGTAAGATCAACAATGATATAATTGTTTTTTAGATCATTTTCTACTACTAATGAAAATGAATTATTAAAATTGATATTTTCATAATATGGAATTCGTTCAACTTGTCCGAATGTAATCACGGACAGAAATAAAAAACTCAACACAAAAAATATTTTGTAATTCACGATTAAAAATTTTAGTATTAATACTGAGATGCAAAGTTCGGTTAAAAAGTTGCAAGTTGATCTGCTTTTTCAATAAAAAGAACTCATTTGGCCTAATTTAATGGAATTATAGATAAATGCATTTCGGAGATCTATTAAAAAAGGAGAGTTAATGGGTTTTGTTTGAGTGTTCTAAAGATAGATTCTCTGCTGAATTTTGGTTAGGTGACTTTATTGTTTGGGGAAATAGGGGCTGACAATAAAAAAAGATTGCAATAGAAAGAGTATTATTTCCTTTTAAGAATAGTAGTTTGTCATAGAGCGAGAATAAATAACAGACTATACTCGATGATAAAGGTTGCATTAATTGAAAATTTTCAGAGTTAAATTTCTTCTAAAACAGAAGATCGTACCCAACCAACATTTCCGTTGGCAATTTTTATCTCGGTCCAATCTTCACTCTTTTCAGTAATATTTACCTTTACTCCTTCGTGTAATATAAATAATTTAATTCCTTTCTCTGAAGGTGATCCTGTTACTGTAACAGATGGAGATATAATAATTCCTGTATTACTGTTTTTTGTTGTATAGTATTTACTTTTGCCCAGGAAAAATGAGAAAAAAGCAAGTATCAGGACAATTGATCCTGAAAATAATCCAATCTGCTTTATGGATTTACTATATGAAAATACGTAAATAATAAACAATAACATTGACACAATTAAACATGTTATGAGGAAGATTCCCCATTCCTTCTCTGTCATGATATCCTCCAGGCTGCTTTGCCATTGAGATAGAAAAAGCTGAGGTGCTTCTTCGATCTTATCCTCAGTTTGTTGATTTGCAAGTTTTATATTCGCTTCTATATCTTCATCATCCGGATCAAGCTTCTTTGCCCGCTCGTAATTAAGAATAGCCAAGCCCAGGTTGTTAGTTTTAAAGTAGGCATTTCCCAGATTAAAATATAAAGCTGCCGATTCTTTATTCTCTGAAATAATTTTATTATAAAGGTTGATCGCTTCCTCATATTTTCCCTTCGCATAATAGGTATTCGCGGAGTCAAAAATCACAGAAGTATTCTCCGCCTGGATCGAACCCATGGAGAAAATAAACAGAATAGATATAAGCTTATTTAATTTCATTTTCTATTTTGGTGATCAGTTCAACTGTGTCGTTGTATATTTTGTTAAGATCTCCTGATACAGCGCTTGGTGCATATCTGGCAAATTCACAATTATTAAGTGTTGTTAGAAGATGAGCTATTGTTGTATCTGTTACTTGCTTATTCTTTAGAGAAGCAGCGATATTCTCTTTATTAAGATCTGCTCCGGGAATGTTTAATTTATCACTTACATAACCATATAACACCTGCGAAACCTCAAGATAAAAAAGTTCTTTATTATTAGAACGTAAGTGCTTTTCAGCAGATGTAAGTCGTTTTTTTGCCATTTTAGTTGCTTTACGGCTTTTAACTGCAATAACATCCTTATTATCTTCAGCGAGTTTTTTTCGATAGAATAAGATACCGATGAACAACAAAATGGGTGAAATTATTCCTGCAAAGAACAAAGGAGAAAAGAAGAAATAATTATCTTTCGAAGACAATTCCGGGTCATTAGTTTTTATATAACGGATATCATTTCCCAGCGCTTTTGGTACTTCTTTATTTTGAGGTGTATAAACACTTGCATTACCTGAGCTTTCTTCACCTTTATCAACATGAATAGATAATTCCGGGGAAGGAATTGTTATATACTCTTTTTTTGCAGGATTGAAAAAAGTGAAATTGAGATTGTTTATTTTGTAATCTCCTTCATGACGCGGTATAAGCAGATAATCAAAGGTTTTACTGCCGCTTACACCTCCGGACCCAATAGAAATGTTATCTTTTGTCTTTACATCATATGTTTCAAAATCCTCCGGAAACTCAACTTTAGGAGCTTCCACAAGTTTAATGTTTCCTTTACCTGAAAGTGTAATAGTTAAATTTACGGCATCATTTGCTTTCACTTTATCTTTTGATAATTCTACTTTATAAGTATAATCACCTATAGCTCCTGAAAAATTATCAGGTTTATCAGCTTCCGGCAATGGAAGCACATCAATTGTTATGGGTTTGGATTTTGTTTTTAAGGAGGCATTCTCATACCCCGTTCCCATCATTTGTTCAAAGATATCACGCGGCTTTCTGTTTGATCTCTGTCGAACAGTACATTCTATCTCAAATGGGTCTATCACAAGTTTACCGGTTCTTTGCGGTACAGCAAATGTCTTTTTTACTTCCATAACCGCATAGGTTACACCATCAATAGTTTCAGTTGTCTGATTTTGATTTTCTTTTCCTTCCTGAAGATAAAATCCGTCAAAAGAAGGCATGGAAGTAATGTTGAGCTGCATAATATCAACCCGGAAATATAATTTAAAGGTCACCGCAACCTCTTCACCAATATATGCTTTTGTTTTATTGGTGAAAGCCTTAACAAGAACATTGTCATTATTATTGACAGAAGGAGGACTTAATGATTGAGGATTACTTTGATTCTGTGAACCCTGGGCGGAATTGTTACTGCTTCCTTTAACAACATCAATCGCTATGGAGTTCGATTGGACAGTATTACCGTTAATATTAACCGAAGCAGGCCCGATAGTAAACTTACCTTCTTTTTTAGCTGCGATAACATATGTTACAGAGGTTGATTGTGATATCGAACCGTTAACAATAGAAGTGCTCGATGATTGATATGGACCTTGAAATACATCAAAATCATTAAGATTCGGAAGCTTTATTGATCCCGTTCCGCTTAATGAGAATTGTATCTGAAATGGCTCACCAACTGCTACTCTGTTCTTACTTACAGCAGTGGTAAGTTTCTGAGCAGGTAACAGGTTTGTCAGGACACCAATAAAAAATACTAATCCAATTATTCTTTTCATTTTAATAACTCCTATTGAAAAAATTAAAAATTACCAATCTTTTTCAATTTGTACTTTCATACCTGGCTGTCCTTTTTTTGCTTTATTATGAAGATTTTTTTCATCGTTCTGTAAAGCATCCAGTAAGCGCTGGGCATCCTCTTTTGAGATTTTATTTTTTTGTTCTTCAGGTTTTTTCTGATCCTGTTTATCTTTCTTTTCGTTCTCTTTATTTTCTTTGTCCTTTTTCTCTTTATCTTTTTTCTCCTGCTCGTCCTTCTTCTGGTCTTTTTTGTCCTGATCTTTCTTGTCGTCCTTTTTATCGTCTTTCTTATCCTGATCTTTTTGCTGCTGCTGTTGCTGCTTTAAGTATTGCTGGGCACATGCAAGATTA
>JAJTCJ010000113.1 GCA_021323165.1 Bacteroidota bacterium
AAAATAAATACGATTTTTATTGACATCGCCTCTTTTAGGTAGTACATTTGCGCCCTCGTAAATAATCATTAATCCCGTAAGATTTATGAAATGTGTACAGTTATTGAGGTACATTTTCCATAACTTCTTATACTAAAATCCCAAGTATGAAGTTATCACAATTCAAATTCAACCTTCCAAAAGAATTACTGGCAGAAACACCTAATAAGAGTCGCGATGAAGCGAAGCTAATGGTGATCCACCGCAAAACAGGCAAAATCGAGCACAAGAAATTTAAAGATGTTTTAAGTTATTTCGGTGACGGAGATTGCATGATCCTGAATGATACCAAAGTTTTTCCTGCACGTATGTACGGAAATAAAGAAAAAACAGGAGCAAAGATCGAAGTGTTTTTGCTTCGTGAGCTGAATGCTGAAAGCCGTTTGTGGGATGTTTTAGTTGATCCTGCGCGTAAGATCCGTATCGGAAATAAATTATATTTTGGTGATGATGATACTTTGGTTGCTGAGGTGATTGATAACACTACTTCCCGCGGACGTACACTGAGATTTCTTTTTGACGGATCATACGAAGAGTTCCGTAAGACATTGGAAGATATGGGTGAAACTCCTTTGCCTAAATACATCAAGCGTAAACCAACTGAAGAAGATAAAGACCGTTACCAGACAGTTTATGCTAAGAATGAAGGAGCTGTGGCTGCTCCAACAGCTGGTTTGCATTTTAGCCGTGAGTTGCTGAAACGTCTTGAGTTAAAAGGTGTGAATTTCGCAAATGTTACACTTCATGTTGGACTTGGAACATTCCGCACTGTTGAGGTGGAAGATCTTACAAAACATAAAATGGATTCAGAGCAGGTTCTTATTACTGAAAAAGAATGTGCGATTGTAAATAAAGCGCGTGAAAACAAGAAGAAAGTTTGTGCTGTGGGAACAACTACAATGCGTGCGATTGAAACTTCTGTTTCTACTGACGGATTTGTAAAACCATATGCAGGCTGGACAAATAAATTCATTTTTCCTCCTTATGATTTTAGTGTTGCTAATTGTATGATCACTAATTTCCATACACCGGAGTCTACATTGTTAATGATGGTTTGTGCATTCGGTGGATATGAACTTATCATGAAAGCATACAAAGAAGCGATCAAGGAAAAGTATAATTTCTATTCTTATGGCGATGCCATGTTAATTTTGTAAAAAGTTATAAGTTAATGGTTAATAGTTATTGGTAAGGAATAACTATTGACCATTTTTTTTAGCAAAAAAGTTTTTTAACCTTTAACCTTTAACTTTGAAACGGCATATCATCATAGTTGCTGGCGGAAGCGGAACACGCATGAAAAGCGCCATTCCGAAACAGTTTATTGAGTTAGGCGGAAAGCCGGTTGTAATGCATACTATAGAGAAGTTTGTTAAAGCAATTCCAACTATACAAATTATTCTTGTTCTTCCAGATGCACTAACCAATGACTGGAAAGCACTGTGTTCAAAGCATAATTTCACCCAGAAACTTGAGCTGATTAATGGCGGTGAAACCAGGTATCACTCTGTTAAGAATGGGCTTTCTCTTGTACCTGATGCTTCTTTGGTTGGGATACATGATGCCGCAAGGCCCCTTGTGAGTGAAGAAACAATATTAAAAACGTTTGCATTGGCTGAGGACAGGGGTAATGCAGCTCCTGTAATTCCAGTTTCTGATTCTCTTCGTTCTGTAAGAGGAAAAGAAAACACAGCAGTTGACCGCAATAACTATTACATAGTTCAAACACCCCAATGTTTTCATTCTGATCTGATAAAGAAAGCTTTCTTAAAAGCATATAAACCTGAATTCACTGATGATGCAACCGTTCTGGAAGCCTTTGGTGAAAAGATAAATCTTACAGAAGGAAATATTGAAAACATTAAGATAACGACAGCTTTTGATCTTGTTATCGCTGAACAGCTGATGAAGGCTAAACCAGTTTTATAACCTCAGTATTCTGAGTCAGATTTAATCCATTGTTGTTTATTAACAAATTCAATCCAGGTTTTTTACCCTTTTCAATAGTACCTAACTCTTCCCTTCCTAAAAATTCTGCTCCGTTAACAGTGGCCCATGATAATAAGGTGTGCAGAGGGATCTGCGGATTGTGACTGGAAATTGTTTTTAATTCGTCCAGGACAGATAAACTTTTGTTTGATGCGAGGCTATCTGTACCAATAGTAACCCAGGCATTTTCTTTAATGAAAAAATTATAATCAGGTAGCCGGTCTTCAATATATAAATTAGCATTCGGACAGGTACACCAAAACAAATTTGCAGCCTGTGAGCCAGCCCACTGAAGATCTTCTGGGGAAGTAAATGTATTATGGACCAGCAGGATCTTTTGAGACAAAGGAAGTTTTGGAAGTGTGGTTTTTAAGGAATTAAATCCGCTTACCGGGAAGTGTGTGAAGTCAACCCCCATCCTGGTAAACGATTCATACATTGGGCCTGAATGCGACTCAAACAACATGCTTTCTCCAAGACTTTCCTGATTATGAATACTTAAAATTGAATTTTCCTTGAGTGCCTGTTTGTTTATCAGCCCGAATAATTTTTCCGAAACGGTGTAAGGAGCATGCGGTACAATTGAGCACGGAAGCGAGACATGCGCTGATTTGTATTTCTTTAATTCAGATCTTAAAGAAAGCGCATTAGAAAAAATTTCATCAGCGCGTTTTGGGTTTAGATCAAAAACCTCAATGAAGGTGTGATAAAAAAGATTACCCCTGGATTTTTGTTCAAACGAACTGTTATCATTTGATATGTCAGCTACAGCAACTATCCCGTTACGGATCATTTCTGCTTCGCCTTCTTCAATTCCTTTTATTATGTCTTGTGAAATAGCTTCAGAACGAACAGATAGAAGTTCTTTCACAAAGCCGGACATACCCGATTTTTCAGTGATCTTTCCCCGCATGTAAGAAAGTTCGAGGTGACAATGGGTATTTATAAAACCGGGACAAATAATGCCTTTGTAGTATTCAACATCAATATCATGGGAAGTTTCGATGTCTAAAATAACACCGTCATCATCAACAGTAACAACGCCTTTCTTGATCGGCTCTGAAGCTATCGGGAAAATGTAATCCGCTGAGATCTTTCTCATAAATGGTTTTGAATGGTCAAAATTACTAATTTATAACCTTTAATGACTAATCTTTGGTTCTAAAGCCTTCATAGTTCAATTAAGGGGAAATTATCCGTAAATTTGTATCCCAATGAATAACAAGAAGGATATACGTGCATTATCACTGGATGAGCTGAAGGCTTTTTTTGTTGAAAAAGGCGATAAGGCATTTCGTGCGAAGCAGGCTTATGAATGGCTGTGGAAAAAATCTGCACGTACTTTTGATGAGATGACGAATCTTTCAAAAGAAACCCGTGAACTTCTGAATGAGTATTTTGTCATTAATGCAGTGAGTGTTGATGACATGCAGGTGAGCAGCGACAGGACTATCAAGAATGCATTTAAATTATACGACAGCAATATTGTGGAAGGTGTTTTGATCCCGAGCAATACAAGGATGACAGCATGCATTTCTTCACAGGTAGGCTGCAGCCTTACATGTAAGTTTTGTGCTACTGGAAAGCTTGAGCGTTTAAGAAATCTTAATGCGGATGAGATCTATGATCAGGTTGTATTAATAAGGAATCAGGCTGAGCAGAAATATAAGACACCTCTTACCAATATTGTTTACATGGGAATGGGAGAGCCACTGCTTAACTATAAGAATGTAATGGAGTCAATTGAAAAGATCACTTCTCCGGAAGGCCTCAATATGTCTCCTCAGAGAATAACAGTTAGTACGGCAGGTGTAGCGAAAATGATCATGAAGCTGGCAGATGACGGAGTGAAATTTAATCTCGCATTATCTCTTCATGCTGCAAATGATGAGAAACGAAACAGGATAATGCCTATCAATGAGAGCAATAGTCTTGACGCTTTAGCAGAAGCATTGAAATATTTTTACGAAAAAACGGGTACTCGTGTCACATACGAATACATTGCTTTTAAAGATTTTAATGATAGTCTAGATGATGCTAGAGATCTCGCACAGTTTTGTAAACATATTCCCTGTAAAGTAAATATTATTGAATATAATCCGATTGATGAAGGAGAGTTTCAGCAAACAACTCCGCAACGTTTGGAGGCATTTGCTAAATACCTGGAAAGCAAAAATATAATTGTAAATGTAAGAAGAAGTCGCGGGAAAGATATTGATGCAGCATGCGGCCAGTTAGCTAATAAGAATAAAGAGGGTTTTGTAAAACGTAAAATGAAAGCCGCAAAATAATTTATGACAGTTGATGAGATAAAAGCACCGGTTGCTAAAGAGATGGAAGAGTTTGAAGTAAAATTCAGGTCTTCCATGAAAAGCACGGTACCATTGCTCGATAAGATCACAAGATATATTGTTAAGCGAAAGGGAAAACAGATTCGCCCTATGTTTGTTTTCTTATCAGCAAAAGTTTGCGGTGAAATGAATGAATCTACTTACCGCGCAGCCTCACTTATTGAGCTTCTTCATACAGCCACCCTGGTTCATGATGATGTTGTGGATGACAGTAATGAGAGAAGAGGTTTCTTTTCAGTAAATGCTTTATGGAAGAATAAAATAGCTGTTTTGGTAGGAGATTTTCTTTTATCACGCGGGCTTATTCTTTCAGTCGATAATAAGGACTTTCATTTGTTGGGATTGGTTTCAAATGCTGTGAGGGAAATGAGTGAAGGGGAATTATTACAGATAGAAAAAGCCCGGAAGCTTGATATAGATGAAACCGTTTATTATGAGATCATTCGTAAAAAAACAGCATCGTTAATTGCATCATGTTGTGCCTGTGGTGCGGCTTCTGTTACAGCCGATACAGATACGATCAATAAAATGTCTGCCTTTGGTGAAGCGGTTGGAATTGCGTTTCAGATAAAAGATGATCTGTTTGATTACGGTGATGGAAGCAATATCGGAAAGCCCACAGGAATCGATATCAAGGAGAAGAAGATGACACTTCCTCTTATATATGCATTGAACCAGGCTTCTTGGCTGGAAAAAAGACGCATCATTAATATTGTGAAGAATAATAACAATGATCCGAAGAAAGTAGCTGAAGTAATTTCTTTCGTAATAAGCAGCGGTGGGATTCAGTATGCCGAAAAGAAAATGAGAGAATTTAGTCAGAAAGCTTTGGACATTTTATCGGAATTTAAAGACTCTCCATCACGCACTTCATTATCAGAACTTGTAAAATATACAACCGAAAGAAAGAATTAATTATGAGCAGAATATTTACTTTGTTATTCTTCGCTACATGCCTGTTCTCATGTAAGCAAAATAATAGTCAGATCATTAATAGTGACAATTCAGTCCAGCACGACACTATCAGAGATAATAAAATAGTTAAGTCTGATAAAGACAGTGTTATTAACAATGGAGAATACATCCAGTATTATAAGAATGGAGTGACAAAAATGAGGGGAATGATGAAAGACGGAAAACGTGAAGGCGTATGGAAAAGTTTTTATGAAACAGGTTCTCCCTGGAGTGAGACTACATTTAAGAATGGTAAAAAGAATGGTAAAACAACCACATGGTATGAGAATGAGAAGAAACGCTATGATGGTTTTTATATTGAAGACATTGAAAGTGGAAAATGGATTTACTGGAATGAAAAAGGAGAGTTGGTGACGGAAAAAAATTATGATGTAAAATAAAGGTATTGGGCTTTGGGAGGCGTTGCGTGGATTTAAGATTCAGTTTTATTTCTATATTTGTATAAATCAGCATCAATGACAAAAGTTTTATTTTTTATTCCTGTTATTGTATTTATTGCCTCTTGTACTTCCGAAAAAGGAGCTGTTCCTATACGTGATGTTAATTGCGATTCAACCATTTCTTATTCCGCTGATATAGCTCCTTTAATGAATAATTACTGCAACAGTTGTCATGTAAGCGGAGGGACCGGAACGGGAGATTTTACTACCTATGCCGGTGTAAAAGAAAAAGCGGATAATGGCTCTTTAAGGAACAGGGTTGTTGTATTAAAGGATATGCCGCAGCCGGGATCGCCTCAATTGACAGAAGACGAAAGAATAATGATCGATTGCTGGATAAAACAAGGATCTCCTGATAATTAACAAGGCATAATAGTTGATTTCAAACCGAAAAAACAATCCCATGAAAAAAATATTAATTACTCTTTTAGCATTGGCATTCAGTTCGGTACTTACTGCACAGATCTATATTGCCAAGTCCTGCGAAATAAGCTTTTTCTCTGCTGCTCCGCTTGAAAATATTGAGGCATTTAATAAGGCGGCCAAGCCGATCATTAATACATCTAATAATGAGGTAGCAATAAAAATTGTGATAAGTGCTTTTCAATTCGAGAAGCCCTTAATGCAGGAGCATTTCAATGAGAATTACATGGAGAGTGAAAAGTTTCCGAATGCGGTATTCAAGGGGAAGATCAATGAAATGGTTGATTGGGCAAAAGATGGAGAACATAAAGTTACAGTAACAGGAAAACTTAACATTCATGGCGTAGAGAAGGAGAGAACTATTTATGGGATACTAAAGATCAAAGGCCGTGAAATTATTATCAACAGCACATTCAAAGTACACATAGCTGATCATGGAATTCAGGTTCCCAGCTTGTATATTGAGAACATTGCGGAGGATGTGGAAGTAAAAATAAATGCAACTCTGGAACCATATAAAAAGTAATCCCGGATGACAAAATTCTACAAAAAAGCTATTTCTCTATTTCTCATCGCCATACCATCCCTGAGTTTATTCGCTCAGGATGATCTTCTCAATTTACTGGATTCTACGGGTGGAAAAAAGACCCATGAAAAAGTGATTGCGACCTTTAAAACATCGAAAGTGATCAATGCGCAATCTACTGAAATGGTTAAAAAAGGTACAATGGATTTCAGGGTAACTCACCGTTTTGGAAACATTGGTGCAGATGGCGGTGGCGGAGCGCATACTCTATACGGCCTGGATAATTCAACAGATATCCGCATCTCCTTTGATTTCGGGATCACTGATAACTTAACGTTAGGTGTTGGAAGAAGCAAGATGGGTGAACTTGTTGACGGACTGGTAAAATATCGCTTTTTAACACAGACCACGGATAATCATATTCCGCTTTCGGCTGCTTTCTACGGCAGTATGAGCTACAATCCACAAACCTCAGATCAATTTTACAGCGGTGTTATTAAAAACTCAGACTTCCATCAAAAAGAAGTACATCGTCTGGCTTATACAGCTCAATTGCTTCTCGCGCATAAATTCGGATCCAGATTATCCATAGAGCTAATTCCATCTTATCAGCACAGGAATTTTGTATTGGCAAACATAAACCCTGATAATGGCAAGGAAGAAACCAATGATCTTTTCTCGATTGGCGGAGGATTCAGGCTAAAGGTAACAAAGCGTGTCTCCATCATTGCCGATTATTTTTATACTTTTTCCGAATACAGGATGAATAACACTGCGAACCAGTTTTTTAACCCTTTGGCAATCGGGGTTGAAATTGAAACAGGAGGACACGTTTTTCACATTAACTTTACAAATGCCGCAGGAATAATTGAGAACAATTTTATTCCCAATACTACTGACAGCTGGTTAAAAGGAGGTTATAAATTCGGATTTAATATTTCAAGGGTATTTAATTTAGGCGGAAAAAAGAAGCATCGCTCTCCTGAAAAGAAAGTTTAACTTTTAAATAAAAGCATAAGTAAGGCTGTTCAATCTAAGAACAGCCTTTTTATTTATGGGACAAAAGAATTAACTTTGTTCCGTGCTCAACACAGAAACGGTTAAATACGCAGTAATTCAGAATATGCCTGTCAGAGATACTTCATCAGCACCGTCACTTTTTACAGGCCATGAGCTCCAGCCTAAACATGTGAAACCGTTGATTCACCTTACGAATTATGATTACCTGGTTGCCGGGATCCTTTTTATTTCTTTCTGTGCTTTTGTATGGTTATATGTTTCTAATCAAAAACGTTTGGGTCAGCTTATTAAAAGTTTTTATCCTAACAGGTTTGGAAATCAGCTTTCCAGGGATGAGTATTCTGTATCCAACCGGGTTGGGTTTTTATTATCAGTGTTGTTTTTGTTTACAATTCCTCTTTTTGCTGGTCAGGTAATAGAATATTATGGGATTGACATAAAACTGAGCAAATCAAGAATGTACCTTACCATTGTTGCTGGTCTGATTCTGATGTATTTTCTAAAATATTCGGCTATCCGCCTTTCCGGATTTATTTTTAAAGTAGGTAAAGAAACCCTGGATTATTCCTCTGCAATGTTTGTTTTTATTAATATTCTCGGGCTGTTCATGCTTCCTGTGGTGATTTGCCTTGAATTTGTTAAACAGATCAATTCATTGATTTTTATATACACAGGAGGGTTTTTTATAATCAGTTTCCTTTGCATGCGCGTATTGCGCGGAATTGTTATAGGGGTAAGCAGCAACAGAGTTTCTAAATTCTATTTATTTTTATATCTTTGCACCCTTGAAATAGTACCTTTTGTTATTC
>JAJTCJ010000013.1 GCA_021323165.1 Bacteroidota bacterium
TATCTGTTTTGGTGTTAAAATCGTTCATGATTCAAAAGTACTAATTTAAGTCCCCTTACTTTTTCATTTTATAAACATTCGCTAAACATGTTTTTAACACTTTGGTTCCCTGGGTATTTATCCGAATATACGAATAAAATCAAAGCATTCAAACGTTAAAGATTAACAAATAACTTATTTTTATTAACTTTATACAATGCGTTTCAGTCTGTCGGCTATAACTTGTTTTGGATTATTCTTTTTGCTTTTTTTTTCCTGTAAAAAAGAATCGGATGAATACGGCCCTGTAGTCACGATATATTCTCCTTTTGAAAACCAAAGTTTTTCTGTTTATGACACTATACTGGTTAATGCATCCGTGACAGATGAAACGAACATTACTGCCGTTTCAGTATCTCTTGTTGATATTAATTATATTCCTGTTCATAAAAGCGTTGCTGCTGAAGTTTCACATCCTCCAATGACAGTTGATATTCTTTATCCGCTGGATAATATTCATTTGCTGTGCGGTAAATATTACATTATGATTACCGCCTCTGATGGAAAAAATGACTCGAGAACCTTTTGTCCTGTAATGATCACCGCGGTTCCAAAGCAGTTGAAGAAAGTTTTTGTAGCAACAAATACCAGCGCATCGCAAACCAACATTTCGTATATAGATAGTACTTTCAGTAATTTATATCCTTTTAAGTCGATGTCGGGTGATTTTACAGGTCTTTCGATTACCAGCTACGATCAGCGGGTTTTTCTTTGCGGTAATTATAATGGGGCATTCAGCGGAATTGACACAGAAGGCAATGTTAAGTTCTCAATATCTGCTATTCCATCTTCAGCACCTTATTTTACGGGATATTTTGGAGAAGATAAAAAAACTTTTGTGGCTAGACATGAGGAAACTGTTAAAGGATATGATAATTCAGGTCAGGTTATTTATACAGCACATGCAAACTCGGGATATTATGTAAGAAAGTTAATTATGAATAACGGGTTTCTTGTTGCTGAAGAAAAAAGCAAGACATCTTCAAGCAAGGTTCTTGTATCTTTTTATTCTACCGGAACTGCTGAGCAACAGGTCGCATTGAGCCAGGATGTTGTTGATCTCTGTGAAAAGGATGACCACAATGTATTTGTATTTGGAAATAATTCAGGACAGGGTGTTATTCAATTGTATGACCGTTTAAATAATAATCTGTGGGAGCCATATCCTTACCCGCTTGCAGCCGGAGCAATACTGAGTGCTGTACGAATTAATGAAACCACTTACCTGATAGGGCATTCAAACGGAACTATTTATAAATATCAGTATTCCGGTGGAGTAACTACTTATCTTACCGGGTTTATAGCTAAACGACTGCGTTATGATGAGTTAAATGATCAGGTGTATATCGTTGAATCTTATCTGATCACGGCAGTTGACTTTGTTTCTAAAGTACCGGTACATATAATGAGTTCCGGAGAGAATATTCTTGATATCTCATTTCTATATAACAGATAGAAAATTATTCTATACCAAGTTCTTTAAGTTCATTCCTGTAATCAAGCTGAAGATCCTCGTGTAATTTTCCATAAATAGCTTTGATCTTCTCAATTTCACGGTAATATAAATTACTGATAACTGCGCTTGAATCAAGATTTATTCGTTTTGATCTCACTGTTTTGCAAAAGTAAAGCCTGATCTCGATCTCCGTCTGTTTGTTTTTGGAATATTTGATCAGCTTATTCATATTCCTTACTATTTTTTGAAGTCCTTTTTTCGTTGTATAACTGCTTTTTCTGTTGATCTCGGTAAAGAGATCATCGATTTTATGCTTCGAATCATCGATGTATGCATTTTCATTATTTGCATCAAAGAGAAGATAGGTTAATAGTTCTTTATTCTCTTTTTTGTGTTTTGCCAGCCGTACACATATCTCAAGAACTTTTTTAGGATCGAGTGTTCTTAATTCTTTTTCTAGCTGACTTATCGAGGGTGCTTTCATTTTTGTGCGTGGAGAAGTAGAAGTCGCTGGAATATCTTTGACCTTACTATCTTTAAACAAACGGTTTGTGAGTTTCTGGAGCCATTTATTCATAAGCAAAATTACTTTTATTAATAAATATTTGGGTAATTTTGTAAAATAAAAGTTATTTAATGAAAGATGTTTTTTATACGATATTGATTGTTTGGATAATCTGGAGGGTGATAAATAGTGTTAACACGATGAGATCAAAGCAGGCAGCATCGGTCAGACATGATCATCAAACCAAAAGGCCTGGAGAAACAACAGTAGAGTATGTGCCGCCAAAGAATAAAAAGAAAGATGATGATGATGAAGGAGAGTACGTGGATTACGAAGAAATAAAATAAAAAGTGCCCTGCCGTTTTCGGCAGGGCACTTTTTTATTGAGCGTTTGTTATTAGTATCCGAAAATATCTTCAAGAGACAAGTAAGATACTTTGCCATACTTTTCAAGAGTCTTGATATTCAGTCCATCCTTTTTACCAAGCACTAGAATAGTATAAGGCTTACCTTTCATATTCTGCTCCTCAAAGCTTTTAACATCAGCAAATGTCATTTTGGGAACAGCGCTGAATATGTCTTTCCTGATGTCATAATCAAGACCAAGTTTTTTAGCATTCTGATAATTAAAAAGAATACCCGTTTTTGTGATACGTTCTGTACGGATACTTTGAATGATCGATTCCTGAGCAGCTAGGAAATTGTTTTTAGAATCAGGCATATTGTTGATCAGCTCCATCATGCCGGCCATAGCTTCAGGTAATTTATCTGCCTGTGTTCCGATGTAAGCGAAAACATAATTCGGTTCAGCCTTTTTATCAGCAAGTGTATAATTTGAAAACACAGAATAAGCAAGGGCTTTTGATTCACGCATTTCCTGGAATACGATAGAGGACATACCTCCGCCAAAATATTCATTGAACATTCTGATCTTCGGAACATTGTCCTTATTATACGTTTCACCTTTGGAAAGCATAATGATCTCAGCCTGTTTCATATCATAATCAACCACATAAACATTGGTGTTAGGCTCCGTTTCTTTAAATTTAAATGGAGCAGGGACAGGCAATAACTTAGCCGGTACATTCATATGTTTGTTCAATATGCTTATTACTTCTTCTTCAGTGTTGCTTCCGTAATAAAGGATATCATGTTCATAAGAAGTAAGCTTCTTTGTTACCGAAAGCAGGTCTTGTGATGTAAGACGCTTTAATTCTTCGTTTGAAAGTATATACGTGTAAGGTGATTGTTTTCCATATTTTCCAAAAGCTGAAAGAGCACTATATAAAATTTCATTTTTATCTAACTTGGCATCTTCACGCTTCTTTAAATAATCAGAAACAAGATTTTTTAACGCTTCCTCATTTGCCTGAGCATTGGTTAACAGGTCTTCGAAAAGCTTTGTTGCTTTTTCGAAATTTTCTGTCAAGCCGCCCATTGTTACCCATGTTTCGTCTTCTCCCGAATACACTCCGAAATTAACGCCAAGCTTATAAAACTCCTGCTGAACATCAGCTGCAGATAATTTATCGGTACCGAGATATTTAAGATAATCAATAGCAATTCCAAGCTTTTTATCATTGTTATTACCCATATCAAAAATGTAATAAAGGGCAAAAGTTTTGTTCTCGGAGTTATGAGTATAAAGAACAGGAATGTTGTTCTTCGCAGTAAGTTTGCGGATATCTTTATTGTAATCAATAAAAACAGGTTCTATTTGTTTGGCTGGTGTGTTAATGATGTTTTTTACGAATTCACTCTGGTCATCGCGGTTCACACTTACAGGAGTGATCTCAGGTTTGATCACTTTTTGAACAGATTTGTCTTCACCAGTTCTTTTGAAAACAGCAACATAGTTATCTTTAAAATTTGCGTTTGCAAAATTAATTATATCCTGCTTTGTGATCTTTGATAAGCGATTGATCGTATTTACAGCATCATTCCAAGGAGTTGCAGTTATAAAAGCACTTACAAAGGCATCAGCACGGGCACTGTTGCGTTCATACATTTTAGTCTGCTGTAATTTTGTGTCAGTTATAATAGCACTCAATAACCAATCAGGAAAGTTTCCTTTTTTGATCATTTCCAATTGTTCAAGTAAAAGTCCCTGTAATTGTTCAAGCGTCTGACCTTCTTTAGGAGTTCCGGTCATTACAAGGGCAGAATAATCCTTAAATTCCATATCGAAAGCACCAGCATCCAACGCTTTTTGCTGCTGATTGATGTTAAGATCTACAAGGCCGGCTTTACCATTTGCTAATATCTTTGCAGTCAGCATAAGCATATCAGCCTCCTTTGTATTGATACCTGGGAATCTGAATCCCAACATTATATTCTCTGCATCAGGTCCAACGATTTCCTTCGTGATATGTTTTGTGATAGGAGGTTCAATAAATGGCTGATAAGCAGGAACAGGCTTGTTTTTCCAAGAATTGAATTTTTCATCAATGATCTTGATCGTTGCATCAGGATCGAAATCACCTGATAAACATATTGCCATATTATTAGGCACATAATAGGTATTGAAATATTTTTTAATTTCTGTAAGTGAAGGGTTCTTTAAATGATCGATCGTTCCGATAGTTGTTTGTGAGCCATATGTATTTGTAGGGAACAGACCTGCAAATAAAGCTTCCCAGGCTTTGTCACCGTCACTGTCGAGACCGCGGTTCTTTTCTTCATAAACAGCTTCAAGTTCTGTATGGAATAATCTTAATACCGGTGCGCGAAAACGTTCAGCTTCAATTGTACACCATTTCTCAAACTGGTTGGAAGGAATATCATTTACATAAACTGTTTGTTCAAGCCAAGTATAAGCATTGGTTCCTTTTGCACCGATTGACGAAAGCATTTTATCGTATTCATTTGCGATGGCAAAAGTCGAAGCATATCCTGAGATACTGTCTATCTGATGATAAATTGACTTTCTTTTAGATTCATCTTTGGTTTTTCTGTAAACTTCATATAACGCTTCAATCTTATCAAGTTCAACTTTTTCTTTTGCATAATCTTTTGAACCATATTTATCCGTCCCTTTAAAAACCATATGCTCAAGGTAATGAGCAAGTCCGGTTGCGTCTTTAGGGTCGTTCTTGCTGCCTGCACGCGTTGCAATGTAGGTCTGGATACGCGGAGCATTCTTATAAACTGTCATATAAACGGTAAGCCCGTTATCCAGTTTGTATATTCTCGCATTTAAAGGGTCATCAGCAACAGACTCGTATTTATAAGTTTTAGTTTGAGCATTTACACTTGAACTTACTAAAAAAAGTAAGAATGCAGAGGCTGCGAGAGATTTGCGTAATAAATTCATCCTAGTTTAAATTTTTGTGAATTGTAAATATAGCTTAAACTTTCCAAAAAATAAAATGAAAGAATACAAAAAGAACTAAGATTAAGGATGGTACGGATGTGTATAAAATCTTAGTTTTATAGAAATTAAAAAATGATATATTTACGAGAGAAAAAATTCTGACCGAAATTCTTTATTATGAAATATCCTATCTGTTTATTTTTAGCTGTTCTTTCTTTCAGCGCCTTCGCACAATTTCCTGAGAATACTTATCAAAGCGCCTCCAATCAGTATTATTGGAAGAACCGAAAACCATTTGAAGGCTACTGGCAGCAGGATGTTCATTATAAGATCACTGCTTCAATTGATGATAAAACAGATATTGTGGATGGTTCCGAAGAATTAACTTACTGGAACAATTCTCCTGATGAACTTCCTTTTGTTTATTTTCATTTATACAGCAACGCACAAACAAAAGGGTCTTATCTCGCAGACCTTTATGAAAATAATAAAGTAAAGCTTCATTTTGGAAAGTATCAGGAAAAAGGCCTGGGAACTACGATCGAGAAGATAACTCAAAATGATACCGATCTTAAAACTGAGCTTGACAATACTGTAATTAAAGTTTATTTACAATCACCGCTTAAGCCGGGGGAGAAAGTAACACTGAAAATAAAATTTAAAACTTATTTTGATTCAGGAACAATCCGAAACAGGATGAAGTTGTTCAATGCCTGGGGATTCAAGCATTATGATGTTGTTCACTGGTATCCGAGAATATCTGTTTATGACAGAAAAATGGGTTGGGATACTGATCAGCACATGGATCATGAATTTTATGGTGATTTTGGGACCTATGATGTCGCCTTTACTTTGCCGAACAATTATATAGTTGACGCAACCGGTACTTTAATAAATAAATCAGAAGTATTGCCGGATGATCTTCGCGCTAAGCTTGATATAAAAAATTTTAAGGATAAACCCTGGAATGAGAAACCATCTGTAATAATTCCTGCAGACGGCACTACAAAAACCTGGTTGTTCCATGCTGAGAACGTTCATGATTTTGCATTGACTGCAGATCCTACATACCGCATTGGAGAAGCAGAATGGAATGGGATAAAATGTTACGCGCTTGCACAGGAACCTCATGCTTCTTTGTGGCAGAATGCAGCTGAATATACAGCAAAAGTGATTCGGGTAAATTCTACGGATTTCGGAATGTACGGTTATTCGAAAATGACTGTTGCTGATGCGCAGGATGGAATGGAATATCCGATGCTTACACTCGATGGAGGATATGATCCTGATTACAGGGATCTACTTGCTCATGAGATCAGTCACAATTGGTTCTTTGGAATGGTTGGAAGCAATGAAACATACAGGGCTGCAATGGATGAAGGTTTTACACAATTCCTTACTGACTGGACCTATGAACGAATTGATGGAAGCCAGAGAATAAGATATAAATCAAGATCAAATTATGTAGAACGGTTTACAGAACCTGATTATGTCCGTAACAGCGAAGTTTATAACGGCTATATGAATGAAGCGGCCAGAGGTAAGGAAACATATATTGATGTTCATTCAGATATGTACAATGGTGCTCTGCGTCACGGTGGAGGCTATTCACAGGTATATATGAAAACTGCCACCATGCTTTACAATCTTCAGTATGTATTAGGAGATTCATTATTCATAGCTTCTATGAGTCATTATTTTCATCAATGGAAATTCGCTCATCCTTATCTTGAAGATTTTAGAGCATCAGTGATCCAATATTCAAAGGTTGATCTTAACTGGTTCTTTGATGCGTGGATTGGAACAGCTAAGACAATTGATTATGGTGTTGGAAAAGTAAAGAAAGGAGAGAAGGAAGATGAATACAAAATTACATTCAAGCGTAAAGGCATGCAGATGCCTCTTGATTTTGCGGTGATTGGAAAGAACGACAGCATTTATCTTTTTCATATTCCCAATACATGGTTCGTTAAAAAAACAAAGGCGAATGTACTGCCTCGTTGGATAGGATGGGATAAAGTAAAACCCGAATACACTGCAACAGTAACCATCCCAGGCGGGGTTGCTGATGTTGTGATTGATCCGACCTTCCGTCTGGCGGATGTAAACATGCTTAACAACAGCAAAAAAGCTCCTATTAAATATCGTTTCGATCACAGGATCTATAATCCTTCTGATTGGTCCAAATATGAAATATTTGCAAGGCCGGATGTATGGTACAACGGCTATGACGGACTTAAGATAGGTCTGAATATGAATGGGAATTATATGAACTACAGGCATATATTTGATGCAACTGTTTGGTTCAATACAGGGATCTTTCAAAATTATCTCGACAGTACAGTTCAAAAGAACAGCTACGATAATATCAGTTTCAGGATAAATTATAAAACAGCAACAGATAAATTCATGAAAGGTTCTTCATTTTACTTTTCCGCAAAAGCACTGGATGGTTTAAATGCATATCTCGTTGGTTTTGACAGAAAAGATATTTCAGGAAAGAACAGAGTATACATTAATTTTAAATCAATGTACAGGCAGGATCTGAATGATCTTCCTTATTTACTTCTTCCGAAAGAGTGGACACCAAATCAATTGAACAATACGATCAATATTGGTCTGGAGCATACTTATTCTTACAGAAAAGGAACAGGTAATATAAATATCGGGATGCGTTCTACTGCCTTGATGAGTGATTATGATTACCAGACTTTGCATGTGAATGTGATCAACCGTACGCGCCTTAGTAAATTCCAACTTAACACAAGGTTAGTCGGTCAGTATGGTACAGGACGTAAGTGGGCAAGTGAGTCTTCATTATTCCTTGCCGGAGCAAATCCGGAAGAGATGATGGAAAACAAATATACACGTTCACAAGGCTTCTTCGATCCAGAGTGGGCAGAGATTGGAACAGGTACAAATCATTTTCATTATGGAGGCGGATTGAACCTGAGAGGTTATTCAGGTTATCTTGCACCGGAGATCCAGTCCGACAGTTCGATTGTGTATACTTATAAAGGGCAAACAGGTGCAGCAATCAACGCAGAGCTTGAATTTGATGGTTTTTTTAGAATAAAGAAGCAGAACTGGCTGACTAGAACATTTAAACTTAACACTTATTTATTCGGAGATGCAGGGATAATCAATTACAACACTCCTGATAATAATATTCTGAAAATGACAAAAGTGAGAATAGATGCCGGAGTTGGTGCTGCATTAACTATCAAGAAATTCGGAGCTTTACAAATGGTAAATCCTCTGACTATACGTTTTGATATGCCTTTATTCCTTAACAGAATGCCTGCTGTAGATAAAGAATTCATTCAATACAGGTTTATTGTGGCAGTGAGCCGCGCATTTTAATTTTTATTTAACAAAGAAAATTCAACCAAAATGACAACTAAAAAACTATTAGTCACTGTATTTGCGATCGCTACAGTTTTTTCTGTTACGGCTCAGAGTAATAATGATGAGCTTTATAAAAAAGCTCTCAAGCTCAAAATGGAATACAAATACAAAGAAGCATTTCCGATGTTTCAGACTTTGTTAAAGTCAGATTCTGCCAATGTAAATTATCTTCAGTATGGTAGTTATTGTTACGCAAAGTATGGATATTATTATGCTCCGGAAGCCGAAAAAATGAAGCACTATAAAGCGGCAGAATATCTTGCAAAAAAAGCTATTAAGAGTTTGGAAACAAGCGCGGATGCTCATTATGCTTACGCGATGGCATTGGGTCGTATTAACGAGAATGCAAGTTCAAAACAAAAGATAGCTAATGCTAAATTAATTAAAGCCGAAGCAGACAGAGCGATAGCACTTAATCCAAAACAAGCGGGTGCTTACCATATTCTTGGCCGCTGGCATCGTACTATTGCAGGTTTCAGTGCAGTAGAAAAAATGATGATCAATTCTTTCTTTGGCGGAGTTCCTCCCGGTGGTTCTTATGAAGATGCTATCAAAGCATTTATGTCTGCCATTGCCATTGAACCTCGTTATATGAATCATCAGTTTGAGCTAGCGCAAACATATTACGATATGGGAAAGAAAGTAGAAGCGAAGCTTTGGGCCCAGAAAGCGCTTGAAATAGTTCCTACAAATGATGATGATATTAAGGCGAAAAAGGATTGTGAAGAGCTGATCAAAAAGCTTTAATAAATAAATCAGCTCATTGTTTTTTTTGTCAGCTTATGAACAGGCCAGCGGAATAGAATAATAAGATGACTTAGAAGTGTTTGAAAAAAGCCATAATGTTTTACCATTATAAAGAAGCGTTCCAGTAACGCTTTTTTTCTGCGCTTATTCGAAGTTCCGCCTTCAAGGAATTTTGAAATGTACAGATGTGTATTCACTACATTATCTGATTGTTTAAGCACCTTAATTACCCAGTCAATATCAGCGCTTACTTTATAATTCGTGTCATAAAAATCGCATAACAATCTTCTTGCAATAAAGGATTGATGAGAAACACACATTCCATACTTCAGACTTTTCCAATCGAGAGTTTCGGGAGGTGTAAGTCTTCTATCGCCAAGGATTCGTCCAGCACTATTTACAATTGCAGAGTTGCCGTAATAAACATCGGCATTTTGGATTCCGGTCAATGCTTTCTCTATAGTATCACTTGAGAATAATTCATCACCTGCATTCAGGAAAAGGATATAATCTCCTGTTGAATCTTTTAAACCTTTATTCATAGCATCATAAATTCCATCATCTTTGCCTGAATGGAGCAATGCTATTTTGCTTTCATACTTTTCAATCAAGTTTAGTGTACCATCTGTTGAAGCTCCATCAATTATGATATACTCAATGTTTGTGTAAGTCTGGGAAAGTACACTTATAATGGTGCGCTCTATCAGTGAAACACCGTTATAAACGACAGTAACAATAGATATTTTTGGAAGGTTGAGCAATTATGAAGAAGAATAAATATTCATTTAATTTCTAAAAAAAATGCCATTGCATTGAAGCACTTTTCCTGTCTTATGATCTGTGAATGCAGGGACGATGCTCACAAGTGTAAATCCTTTGCTAGTCATAAATTCAAGTATCTCAGCCAATAACCATTTTTGATCTTTATAAAGGGGGACAAGAGAGATCTCCATTTCTACGCCTTTCGCTTTATCAAGCATGTTCTTTGCTCCTTTAAGGACTTCCTGTTCAAATCCCTGAACATCAATTTTCAGAAAAACATTTTGACTATTCTTCATCAGTGAAGGTGCAATTTCATCCAAAGGAAATACCTGCACTCTTTCTTTGCCGATGATCTTTGATTCAGGAGCTCCCTCAATATGGGTATCGAGCATGTTTAATAAAGTGCTGCTTACGGAATTTGCAGAAATGTTAATTTCAATTTCCTGCTTTTCGCTCCCTATTGCGCAGCGTTGAGCAATGGTCCAGTTACTGTGATTTTTACTTAAGGAGTCTATTACAGAATGAGCTGAGGATAGTGGTTCGAATGAAACGATTCTGTTTTTATAGCCTGCATCCATGATCCCGGTGGCATATTGGCCTTTGTTAGCTCCAATATCAAAAACAAGGTCAATATTATAATGCTCCAGCAATTTGATGCGTCTCAGATCTTCGCTTGTAGCCGGGTTGTATTTTCTGATCAGAATGCCGAAATTCTGAAATATTTTTTTTGTTATGCGTTCAAGATTGTTCATTCCCGCTTATTTTTATGATGCAATATTAATCAAAATATATCAGGTTTTATCTCAAAAAAAAAGCTCTGTCCTTCTGGAACAGAGCTTTTTTATAATGTATTCAACTACTTTTTAGTGATCATTCTTTTAATGAAATAAAGCAGGATCACAGCGATAGGAATAATTAATGCCCATAAAGGATAAACTGTTACATGCTTGGAGAATGAAAGGTCTTCAACATAAATTGAAATATGATTTGATTTATCGAAGCGATGTTTAAAGCTCGCTTCACCATTAACGAAATTAAGAACTTTGCTTTCACCGTTCACTATTAATTCAACAGTGTTCTTGTTCAATAGAAGTTTTGTATGTTCAGGATTATTGAATTTGATCTTTATTTCAGCATCAGTAAACGAAAATACAGGTGAAGAGATATTTATGTTAACGTCATCGTTGCTGATGCGATCAATGATAATGGAATTGTCAACATCCTGCTGCTTTTCTTCAGCGGGTTCATTACTAGCTATAGAAATCGATGTAAAAAAGGAAAAGAATAAAGTAAATAACACCAGGGACTTTTTCATTTTTTTTCGTGGTTCTGTGATTGAGGGCGCAAATATAGATGAATCCTAAATCGGTTTGAAAGGAATTTAGATAAATGGCCTAAAATAACAGTTAAACAAGCGAAAAAAAAAGCGTCAGATCAATTAATTGACCTCACGCTTTTGGGGATGTTGTTATGGGAATAAGGAACTTACTCAACCAGTTTGGCAGCAGGATAACGTTGTATCCATGATTTAACTGCTTCCATTGTACGAACAGTAATTATGGTCTTATAATCAACCTGAACTTTAAAACGGGGGCGGTTATCTTCTACTATCTTTTTAGTTTTCATTTTGTTGTTGTTTTAGTGCGTTGCTATTCAAACTCAATATATATGCCAGCAGTATATAGTTAACATAAATTAACAGCAATTGTTTATTACTTCTCAGTATTCCTGAATACAAATTCATTCTTATCAAGATCCAGGGTTATAATAGTATCTTTTTGGATCTTACCGGCAAGAATCTGCTTAGAAAGCTCATTCAGCACTCTTTTCTGAATAACGCGTTTCACGGGACGTGCACCAAACTGAGGATCAAATCCAAGCTGTGAAAGCCAGTCGATTGCTGCATCAGTTGCCCTAAGCTCAATATCATTTGCTTTAAGCATTTTAACAACACTCTGAAATTGTAATTCAACAATTTTAAATACATTATCGCGTGTTAAAGGAGTGAACATGATCGTTTCATCAATCCTGTTAAGAAACTCTGGCCTAATCGATTTTTTCAATAATTCAAACACCTCTATTTTGGTTTTTGCAAGGATCTCTTCCTTATTATCCTCTGTCATTTTTTCAAAATTCTCCTGGATCAGGTGAGAACCCATATTGGAGGTCATAATAATGATCGTGTTCTTAAAATTGACAACACGGCCTTTATTATCCGTTAATCTTCCATCATCAAGAACCTGAAGTAAAATATTGAACACATCAGGATGTGCCTTTTCGATCTCATCAAGAAGAACCACGCTGTAAGGTTTTCTTCTCACGGCTTCTGTTAGCTGACCGCCCTCTTCGTATCCAACATATCCCGGAGGTGCTCCAACAAGGCGGCTAACCGCATGTCTCTCCTGGTATTCGCTCATATCAATACGAGTCATGCTTGCTTCATTGTTGAAAAGGAAATCAGCCAGTGCTTTAGCCAGCTCTGTTTTACCGACTCCGGTTGTTCCAAGGAATATGAATGATCCGATAGGACGTTTAGTGTCTTGCAAACCAGCTCTGCTTCTGCGAACAGCATCACTTATAGCTTCAATGGCTTCATCTTGTCCAACCACCCTTTTGTGTAATTCTTCTTCCAAATGAAGAAGTTTTTCGCGTTCGCTTTGTATCATTCTTGAAACCGGAATTCCTGTCCAGCCTGCAACAACTCCGGCAATATCTTCACTGTCAACTTCTTCTTTGATCATTTGGGATCCGCTCTGCTGCATTTCAGCAAGTTTAGATTCGAATGATCTTAACTGTGTTTCCTGGTCCTTTATTTTACCATACCGGATCTCGGCTACTTTACCGTAATCTCCGTTCCGCTCGGCCTGTTCAGCTTCAAACTTAAATTGTTCGATCTGTTCTTTAACTTTCTGAATACCTTCAACAACTTCTTTTTCACTTTGCCATTTTGCACGCAGATCTGTTCTTTTATCAGATAATTCTGCTATTTCTTTATTAAGATCGTCAAGCTTCTTCTGATTGTTTTCCCTTTTTATTGCTTCTCTTTCTATCTCAAGCTGTCGGATCTTTCTTTCGACTTCATCCAGTTCGATAGGCATTGAATTGATCTGCATTCTTAATTTGGATGCAGCCTCATCCATAAGGTCGATTGCCTTATCCGGAAGGAAGCGATCATTGATATAACGCTGGGAAAGTTCAACAGCTGAAATTATCGCTTCATCTTTTATCCGGACTTTATGATGACTTTCATATTTTTCTTTAATACCTCTAAGAATGGAAATTGCATCATCCGTTGAAGGCTCATCTACCATTACTTTCTGGAAACGTCTTTCGAGTGCTTTGTCCTTTTCAAAATACTTTTGAAATTCATTCAGCGTGGTTGCCCCAATAGCGCGAAGTTCTCCACGGGCAAGAGCGGGCTTAAGAATGTTGGCGGCATCCATAGCTCCTTCACCACCTCCTGCTCCAACAAGAGTGTGGATCTCATCAATAAAAAGAATGATCTCACCTTCTGCTGATATTACTTCTTTCACAACAGATTTTAACCGTTCTTCAAATTCTCCTTTGTATTTTGCTCCCGCAACCAAAGCTCCCATATCCAGAGAATATATTTGTTTGGATTTAAGATTTTCAGGAACATCTCCGTTAATGATACGGTGAGCCAAACCTTCTGCAATAGCTGTTTTACCAACTCCGGGTTCACCAACAAGGATAGGATTATTTTTAGTTCTTCTGGATAAGATCTGAAGTACTCTGCGTATTTCTTCATCACGTCCGATCACCGGATCAAGTCTGTTCTTTTTTGCCTGATCATTCAGATTTATCGCATATTTATTTAATGAATTGTATGTATCTTCTGCAGTCTGGCTTGTAACCTTTGCGCCCTTACGAAGCTCTGAAATAGCAGCTTTCAGGTCTTTCTCCGTAACTCCATTGTCCTTCATTAATTGTGAAATAACATCCTTTGTAGAAAGCATTCCCCATAACAAATGTTCAATGGAAACGTATTCATCATTCCATTCTTTTAAATAGGATGATGCTTTGGAAATTGTTTGATTAGCCGAATTAGAAAGATAGGGCTGCGCTCCTGAAACTTTAGGATAGCTTTCAACTATCTTATCCAAAGCTTGTTTAAAGATAGAAGTGTTAACATTGAGTTTTTTAAGGATGAACGGAGTTACATTTTCATCTACTTCGAGAATCCCTTTGAGAAGATGTCCATTTTCAATAGCCTGATTGCCATTTACAGTTGCAAGCTGTACCGCCTGCTGAACGGCCTCCTGAGACTTTATTGTAAAATTATTAAGATTCATATTGTTTTTATTTTGTTTTTAAAAAACGACAAAAGCTATTCCAAGGGATAATTACTTACTTTTTACGGACGTATTGGCGCTTATATTTGATTTCATGTGACTAAATGACTTCTTTTCTTCGAATTTTATGACTCTTTTACATACCGCTTAATTTTTAATATATTGCAGAATATTTTATCAGGTAACGGGGACACAGACCTTAAATCTTCTGATACTATTTTTTATCGAAACAGAACAGCTTGAATATTTATGAGAATACGACTATTCTTATTAGTTGCAGCTTATTTAATCACAGTCATTTCATTTGGCCAGGACCAGCGCATAGTTGATAGTCTTCAACAGGTATTAAAGTCACACCCCCTGGATACCACAGAAGTTAACACATTGAGCCTGCTTGCCTCAGAGTATCGTTATAATTCACCGGATAAAGCAGCTGAATTCGCTGAACAAGGATTGCAAAAAGCGGAGAAGATCAGCTATAAGAAAGGGATTGCAAAAAATCTTCATGTACTTGGAATGATAAATATGAATCAGGCTAATTATGATAAAGCACTCCATTATTATAAAAGATCTTTAAAGATAAGTGAAGAGTTGAATGATAAAAATGCGATCTCGATCTCCAATAATAACATCGGGATGATTTATGGCAGTCAGGGCAACTATGATAAAGCACTTCAATACTATCTTACTTCACTGAAAATTGATGAAGAGCTTGGGAATCAGAAAGGGATGGCAAGCTCTTATAATAATGTAGGTCTGATATATTGGTCCCAGGGGAACTATGATAAAGCTCTTGATAATTTCACACAGGTTATCTCTATTTGTTCTAATCTAAATGATAAAAAATCCATGGCCGGGGCTTACTCTAATATTGGCGGGGTGAATTATTATAAGGGTAAAATGGATCTGAGTATTATGTTTTTTAAGAAAGCATTATTACTTTACGAAGAGATAAATTACAAACCGGGAATGTCAACTCTTTGTGTTAATATTTCTGATGTACTCATCGAACAAAAGAAATATGAAGAGGCTCTGCAATTTACTACAAGATCTCTGGAGATTGAAAAAGAGACAGGAAATAAAGCACAGGTATGTTATGCTTATATGTCGATCGCAAAAAATTATTCAGACAGGAATATTTATTCAAAAGCAATTGAAAATTTTAATTATGCTGTGGATATTGCCAAAGAGATCAATGCTTTGAAGCAGTTAAGTGAATCCTATAAAGCACTTTCAGAGGTTTATCAAAAAATGAATAATTACAAAGATGCTTTTGATTATCATCGGAAATATACTGCTGTTAAAGATTCAATTTTAAATAAAGAAAGCTCTGCACAAATTGCCGAGATGGATGCCAAATATAATAATGATAAAAAGAACAAGGAGATCGAGCTGCTTAAGAAGGAAAAAGAAATTCAGGTAATAACCAGGGCTGCAGAGCAAAGTAAAAGCGCATTTATCCGTAATACGCTTATAGGAGGATGCCTGGTTGTTATTCTTATCGCATTGTTATTATACAATCGAAATCAGGTAAGACGAAAGGCCAACATTGCATTGGAAGCTAAGAATCAAAATATTAATGATCAAAAAAATCAGATAGAATTACAGAATCTTGAACTGGGAATAAAGAATAAAGAGATCACAGATAGTATTAAATATGCGAAACGTTTGCAGGAAGCGATCCTTCCTCCGAGTGCGCTTGTAAAAAAATTATTACCGGATAGTTTTGTCTTATACAAGCCTAAAGATATTGTAAGCGGTGACTTTTATTTTGTAGAAGAGTGGGGAGGAAAAGTGTTCGTAGCTGCAGTTGATTGTACAGGCCATGGTGTTCCCGGGGCCTTCATGAGTATTGTTGGTTATAATCTTTTGAATCAGGCATTGAACGTTTATGGTCTTGAGAAACCATTCCTGATCCTGAATGATCTGAATAAGAATATCTCTAAAATGCTTCATCAGTCACAGGAAGATTCTGCTGTAAAAGACGGAATGGACATTTGCCTGATCAGTCTGGATAAAGAAAAAAAGATCCTTGAATACGCTGGAGCTTATAATCCTCTATGGATAATACGTAAAGGTGAACTTATGGAAGTAAAGCCGGATAAATTTCCTGTCGGAGCTTTTCTTGGCGAAGACGTAAAGTATTTTACACATAACATGTTCCAGCTTGAACCGGGTGATATGCTTTATTTATTTACTGATGGTTATGCTGATCAATTTGGAGGACCGGCAGGAAAGAAATTCAAATATAAGCAGCTCCAGCAGTTAATGATTACAAATTCAGTAAAGGCTGTAAACGAGCAATATCTGGTGTTTGATGAAACATTTGAAAAATGGAAAGGCAGCCTTGAGCAGATCGATGATATTTTAATGATCGGAATAAAAATAAGTTAGATGAAGTTATTTCAGATTAATCTCTTATTGTTATTTGTTTTTTTCTTTGTTGCAAATGGCCGCTCTCAGGTCAATAAGGCAAGGGTTGACAGCTTGTATGCTGTTTGTATTAAGGAGAAAGCGGACACAGCTAAGATCAATCTCTTAATACTTATCTCATCAGAGTTTCAGGGAAAGGATAAAGTAAAAGGAGTTTCGTTTGCAAGAGAAGCACTTGAATTATCATACAGGATCCGTTTTGAAAAAGGTATTTGTTTATCCTCAGCAATTATCGGAGATTATTATTACGGCCAGCTCAGCTATCCGGATGCATTAAAGAATTATCTGGTTGCGTCTTCAGCGGGAGAGAAGGAGGGGATGTCGGAAGAATTGTCGCAGATCTATAATGCAATGGGAATAATTTATTCTAACCAACAGCGGTTTGAACAATCACTTAAATATTTTCTTAAAGTCGCGAAGATCGCTGAGAGTAGAAAAAATGCTAAACGTCTTGCGGTATCTTATAATAACATTGGAATTTGTTATAAGAACCTGGGCAGGCATACCGAAGCTAAAAAGTACTATAACCTTGCGTTGGATGAGTTTGAAAAAACCGGTTTTAAGCGGGGTATAGCTTCAGCCAATAGCAATCTGGGAATAATCAGTCATATCCTAGGAGATGATGACGCAGCATTAAAACATTACGCACGCGCAACAGAAGTGTTCCGGCAGATTAAAGATACAGTGAATGAAGCAGGCATAAACTCCAATATTGGTGAGCTTTATAGGGATAAGAAAGAATATAAAAAAGCGCTGGAATATTATCAGAAAGGACTGGATCAGGCCTTAAAGTTCCGAAGTGTTAATTTTACTGATGATGCATACGAAGGCATATCAAAACTCTATGCCGAGATGAAGGATTTTGAAAAAGCCTATCGTTACAACCAGCTTCACTTAGCTTTAAAAGACTCGATTAATAATGAGGAAGGTATGCGGCAGGTGCAGGAAATGGAGAAGAGGCTTGAAAATGAAAAGCAGGAGAAAGAAATTCAGATCCTAAAACAGGAGAAAGAAATCCAAAGACTGAAAGTCGCTTCACAATCAGCTGTGATCAAAAAAAATTCAGTTATTATTTATTCAGTAATAGCAATTCTTATAATTGTCCTGATAATGGCATTCTTTATTTATAAAGCATATAAGCAGATCAAAAGAACGAACATTGAGCTCGCTGAAAAGAAAAAAGAAATTCAGGACAGTATAAACTATGCAAAGAATATTCAGGAAGCAATGCTTCCGGAAGTGAGTGTTCTGAGAAATTATTTTCCTGAGGGTTTTGGCTTGTTTATGCCAAAGGATGTTGTCAGCGGGGATTTTTATTGGTTCAATGAACTCAATGGCAGATTTTATTTTGCCATTGCAGATTGTACCGGCCATGGAGTGCCGGGAGGCTTTATGAGTATGATCGGAATTGATAAGTTAAATCAGAGTCTCACGGATAATAAAATTGATAGCCTTTCTGATATTTTGTCTTTCCTGAATAACGGAATTAAAAAGGCACTGAAACAAACCAATAATTCCTCCTTATCCAGGGATGGAATGGATATAGCAATATGCTCATTTGATAAGGAAACACGGGTCTTGAATTATGCAGGCGCCAACAGGCCATTATTTGTTGTTAGAAACAATGAAGTGCTGGAATTTAAGCCAACCAAAGCTTCTATTGGCGGCTTTACCGAAATTGATCAGGTTTTTGAGGAGCAGGTAATTCAGCTCTTTAAAAATGATACTCTATATCTTTTTAGTGACGGTTTTGTGGATCAGTTCGGTGGGCCGAACAAGAAGAAATTTATGACTAAACAATTGAAGAGTGTCTTACTTGAAAACCATTCACTTCCAATGAGTAAACAAGAAATATATTATAAACAAATATTTGAGAACTGGAGAGGAAGTCTTGATCAGGTAGATGATGTTCTTTTATTCGGTGTACGTATTTAAAACAATTGTTGTGATCAAACCAAAAATATATATCAGCTTCGTCTTTATGATGTTCTTTTTAATGGGCTTTGCTCAGAAAAAGGAGAAGCCCGATAGTTTATTTAAACTGGTTGTTTCCGGAAATGATTCAGTCAGGTCGGATGCATATAACAGGATCGCTCTTTATTATATTCGCTCTGATAAAGATTCAGCGAATAAGTATTTATTTAAAGCCAGAAAGCTGGCGATTGAACAAGATCTTATCAAAACATTAAGCTATAATTATACCCTTACAGGTAATATGAATTATTGGAATGGTAATACTGATACAGCCTTCACTTATTATTCAAAAGCGTTAGTTCTCGATAATAAAATTAAGGATAGCGCTTCACTTGTCACAGATCATGTTCATCTATCTAAAATATATTCGTCCAAAGGAAATATTGATAAAGCACTTGATCAGCTTTTTTTAGCCCTGGAAATTGCTAAAAAGAGTCATAATAAAAAGCAGGAAGCAGATTGTCTGTTCGCTCTTGCAGTGTTATATGACCGACAGGATGTTCCTGAGAAAGCAATAAAATTTTGTGAGAATGCTTTAGTTATTCAGCATGAGATCAATGATTCTGCAGGGATGGGTAATTCTTATCACCGGATGGGCTTAGGCTATATCGGTTTAAAAGAGCCTGAATTGGCTCTTAAGCATCTTCAGACCTCATTAACCATCCGAAGAAATTTTGGCGCGACAGATAAGATTGGTGCTTCGCTTAATGGTATTGGTGAGGTTTATATGAATCAGGGTGAATATCAAAAAGCAATAATTAATTTTTATGATGCTTATAAATATTGGTCGCTGGCTCATGATAAAGAAGGAATAGTGATAGCATCTGCAAATCTTGGTGAGATCTCAGTAAAAATGGGTGACGAAGAAAATGCCTTGAAATATTATTTAGAATCCTATAAGTTGGCGGATGAGATCAATTCACCTGTATTTCAGAAAGGTGCTGCAAGATCCGTGGCTGAAATTTATTATAAGAAAGGTAATTATAAAGAAGCTTATAATTATTTTAAAAAGTATTCGGATCTAAAAGACCTGATCTTTAGTGATGAGAATTCAGTAAGAGTAGCTCAAATGCAATCTAAATATGAGAGCGAACAGAAAGAGCAAAAAATCAAACTGCTGGTACAGGAAGCTCAATTACATCAAAGTGAATTGAACAGGAAGAAATGGCTCTTCAATGCGATCTCTCTTACAGCATTAATGTTGGTCATTCTAATTGTTATGTCCTTTCGGAATATTCGTCAGAAACAAAAAGCAAATGCTGAGTTGCAAACAGCATACTCACAGATCGCAGATAAAAATGAAAAATTAACCCAGGTTTATAATGAGCTTGAACAAAACCGGGATGAAGTTGCTTTCAAAAATAAAGAGATCACTGATAGTATCAAATACGCAAAACGTTTACAGGAAGCTATTCTGCCAGGTAGTGATTTTATTTCAAAGTTATTTGCTGAATCATTCGTGCTTTATAAACCTAAGGATATTGTCAGCGGTGATTTTTATTGGTTTGAACAATGGGGAACCAAGAAGCTGTTTGCCGCAGTGGATTGCACCGGGCATGGCGTTCCGGGAGCATTCATGAGTATTGTTGCATACAATCAATTGAACCAGGCAGTGAATGAAAGCGGACTTTGGAAACCCAATCTGATTCTTAATGCTTTGAATAAAGGAATTACAAAAGCCTTGAAACAAACTATGGAAGGAGCCAGCATAAAGGACGGAATGGACATAGCTTTATGTTCTTATGATGAAACAACCGGAGTGCTGGAATATGCAGGTGCTTATAATTCTTTATGGCTCATCAGGGGCGGAAAGCTCACTGAAGTGAAGGCGGATAAAAAACCGATCGGATTATTTATCGGTGAGGAGCTAAAACCTTTTCATAATCATGAAGTGAATGTTGTTAAAGGTGATCTGATCTATATTTTCACAGATGGTTATGCTGATCAGTTTGGCGGGGAAAAAGGAAAGAAGTTTAAATATAAATCATTACAGCAATTACTGCTTGGTATCCATAATCTGTCTATGGAAGAACAACACAGATTACTGGATAAAACCATTGAAGAGTGGAGAGGTGCTTTGGAGCAGGTTGATGATATATTGGTAATTGGCGTCAGGATCTAAGGCATAGGAAGATCTTTTTTAAATGATTATATTTGTGTATGACGACCTGCAGGATAATCCTCATATGCATTTTATGTCCTTTTTTGATGTTCTCACAAACAAAAAAAAGAAAAGTAAGTGCGCATGGGCCCAAAAAAGATCTCAATACTTATTATGAATCCCAGCAGCTATGTCCCGCTTCCGCCTCAACACCATTCTTGTTTTACCAGGTGTATGATTGGGTAGGAACACGTTATAAATATTCAGGTGATACAAAAAAGGGAATTGACTGTTCCGGATTTGTATCCAAAATGTATGAAAACATATATTGTGAAACGCTTTGCGGAGGTTCTAAAGATATCTGGCACACGGTAATTCCGATTGAAAAGGCAGATCTGAAAGAAGGCGACCTTTTGTTTTTTAAAATTAAAAAAGGACAGATCTCCCATGTTGGAATCTACCTCGGAAAGAATAAATTTGCACATGCTTCGGTAAAGCAGGGAGTTATAATAAGTGATCTGAATGAACCTTACTACCAAAAGTACTTTTTTAAAGGCGGAAGAAAATCTGGTCAGGTAACAATCAGAAATTAAATAGAATAAAGACACATAAGGATTGATATGAATAAGACCTTAATATTAAATAGCAATCAAATAGGCCAAAAGATTAACAGGATAGCTTATGAGATCTATGAGAACAATTACGATGAAAAAGAAATTGTTATTGCAGGGATAGCAAAGAACGGTTTTTTACTTGCTGCTAAAATTGCTGAAGTTCTACAGAATATTTCTAAGATCAAAGTACAGCTGATAGAGATCACACTGGATAAAGAAAATCCATTTTCTTCTGATCTGAAATTAAAGCTGACTGATAAAGAGTTAAAAAATAAAGTGATAATTCTTGTTGATGATGTTCTGAATTCAGGCAAGACATTGATCTTCGGAGCCAAGCTATTCCTTAATTCTCCTGTAAAAAGATTAACAACTGCAGTTCTTGTAGATCGCGGACATAATCGTTATCCGATCAAAGCGGATGTAGTAGGACTTTCCTTATCAACCACATTGCAAGAGCATATTACCTGTGAGTTAAATAAAAAAGGAAAAGAAACTGTTTATTTGAGCTAAGAATTTATTTTAAAATAAAAAAGCCCTATTTTAATAGGGCTCTTTCATTTTAATAATTATAAAGTTATCGTAAGAGATTAATAAATCCACTTTGTGTTTTCTCCTGTTGTTGAATAGGTCTGTATGACAAAGTATAGAAATAAGTCCCGGCAGGAGCTTCCTGTCCGTCCTCATCTTTTCCGTCCCATGCAGTTTCTGCAGCATCTTCAGAACTGAACATTTTTGTTCCCCATCTATTGTAAATAGTTATCGAGGATTTTTCTATTCCAGTGAATGATAATTTAAGCAGATCATTTGAATTGTCGCTGTTGGGTGTAAATACATTCGGGATCAGTATTGAAAAATTTTCATATACAAGTATCGAAACGGAGTCTGTACCGGTACAACCATTTTCAATTATGGTATAGATCAGTGGATAGGTTCCTGTGTTCATATATGTTGTTGCTGCTTCTGATCCTGATGCCACTTCACCGTTCCCAAACGACCAGGTCCATGCAGATGCGTTTGAATTATTACTCTCTACAGTTACAGGTAGAGGGGCCGGACCTGACACAGGTGTTGCGGTAAATGATGTATTAACAGGAGCATTTATTGTAATAAGCACTGTAGTGGCTGAACTTTCGCAACCTAATTGAGTTTCTGTAACATAATATGTGCTTGTGCTTGTTGCACCCGAAGTAAATTGATTACCATTTCCAACAAGGTTTGTTAAAGCAGCATCTGAATACCAAGTGAGCGTTCCACCAGAACCCGAAGCAGTAAGATCTGCAACTGCTGCACCAGAACAATAAGGAGAAGGATTCGAAGCAGACGGAGCCGAAGGTTGTGCATTCACTGTTATAGTCACCGCTGTAGCGTTTCCTTCGCATCCTGTTTTAGTTTCTGTCACGTAGTAAGTGGTAGTACTTGTTGCACCAGATGTAAATGTGCTTCCTGTACCTATTTGATTTGTTAATGCTGCATCTGAATACCAGGTAAAAGTTCCTCCTGAGCCAGATGCTGTAAGATCAGCTATTGAGGCTCCCTGACAATATGCTGCAGGACTTGTAGCAGCGGGTGCAGTGGGGGTTGAGTTCACTGTTATAGTTACAGGGCTTGCATTTCCCTGACATCCTCCGGAAGTTTCTATTACATAAAATGTACTTGTTGATGTTGCACCGGATGTAAAAGTATTACCTGTACCTACCGGATTAGTTAATGCAGCATCCGAATACCATGTTAGTGTTCCGCCTGTTCCGCTTGCTGTAAGATCAGCAATGGATGCTCCGGAACAATACGCAGAAGGACTTGTTGCTATCGGTGCGGCAGGTGACGGATTAACTGTTACAGAAGTTGTAGTTGTTCCGATACATCCATTGTTATCGGTCACGACATACGTTAATGAATAAGCTCCGGAAACAGAATTGTTAAATATCGGAGTAGCAGTTGTCCCTCCGGTTAAGGAAGAGGCCCCTGTACCGTTCCAGGAATGTGATACAAATATTCCTGAACCTCCTGAAGGATTTCCGTTTAAGGATAGATCATTCCCAGGGCATACAGCGGCCGGTGTTGGCGTAACCGAAGCTGTAGGATTAGGATTTACAAGAATGGATGTTGTTGTTGTGCCGGTGCATCCATTATTATCTGTTACAGTGTAATTTAAAGTATAACTTCCGGCAAGAGAACTATTAAATATAGGTGTTGAAGTTGATGCTCCGGTAATTAACGAAGCAGCTCCGGATCCAGTCCATGTATGTGATGAATATATTCCAGATCCTCCTGTCGGGTTAGAATTCAGGATAAGATCAGCACCTTCACATGTCTGAGCTGGTGAGGGCGATATTGAAGCTGTTGGATTTGCATTCACAGTTAAGTTTGCTGAAGCAGAATCAATACATCCGTTATTATCGGTTACTGTGTAAATCAGAGAATAAGATCCACCAGTTGAATTGTTAAACGTTGGTGAATCCGTTGAACTTCCTGCTATCAGAGAACCTGCCCCAGTACCTGTCCATACATGAGATGAATAAGTTCCTGATCCTCCTGACGGATTTCCATTCATTACCAGATTTGTTCCTGCACATACTATTGCCGGTGAAGGAGAAATTGTTACTGATGGATTTGAATTTACTAAAACAGTTGTTGTTGCACTTCCCGAACATCCCTGATTATCGGTTACACTATAAGTTAGACTATAATTTCCGGCAACAAGATTATTAAATGTTGGAGCCGCGGTTGTTGCATTGGATGTGAGAGAAGAAGCTCCTGTACCTATCCAGTTGTTTAATGTATAGATTCCTGATCCTCCTGACGGATCTCCATTCAAAACCAGATCAACTCCGGAACATACTGTTGCAGGTGATGGAGAAATAGAGGCTGTTGGATTGGAGTTGACAGAAACAGTTGTTGATGATGTACCTATACATCCGTTATTGTCTGTCACACTATAATTCAGCAGATAATTTCCTGCACTTGAATTATTAAATGTTGGAGAAGCTGTTGCAGATCCTGTTATTAGAGAAGATGCTCCGATTCCAGTCCAGTCATGCGTTGAATATGTTCCTGAGCCGCCAGTTGGATTAGCGTTCAGAAGCAAATTGGATCCGGCACAGACACTTGCAGGAAAAGGTGCGATATTCGTTACCGGATTATCGTTAACTGTAACGTTCGTTGTTGCAGAGCCAATGCATCCGTTATTGTCCGTAACAGTATAGATTAATGTGTAGCTCCCTGCCGTTCCATGATTATATGTAGGAGTGGCCCCTGAAGAGCCGGATGTAAGAAAAGCAGAACCGTTTCCTGACCAGCTATGTGAAGTATAAATACCTGATCCTTCTGTAGGATTTCCATTCAGATTTAGATCAATTCCCTCGCAAACGGAGGCAGGAGATGGATTAATAGATGAAGAAGGATTTGCATTTACCAAAACTGTTCTGGTAGCTGTTCCTGAACAACCATTGTTGTCAGTAACAGTGTATGTTAATGCATAACTTCCGGCTATTGAATTGTTAAATGTTGGAGTTGAAGTAGCTGTGCCTGCTGTCAACGATGCAGCACCGACTCCTGTCCAGGCATGTGAAGAATAAGTACCTGAACCTCCTGTCGGGTTACCATTTAAAGCAAGATCGTTTCCTGCACAAACAGTGGCCGGTGAAGGAGTTACAGAAGCAGTAGGTTTAGCGTTTACAGTGACAGTTACAGTGCCTGCCACACTCACACATCCTCCTGAATTTGCTGTGACAGCATACACTCCTGACATAGATGGGGTAGTTGCTGTTCTTGTTACACTGGCTCCGGAAGCTGCATAGCCCGGACCTGTCCAGTTATATGTCTGACCGGCAACAGGAGTTACAGAAAGTGTGAATGAAGTTCCTTCGCATAATGGATTCGGACTAGCAGACGCAGTTGGTTGTGCTGGAGCTCCTGCACTTGATATTGAAATAGTTCCACCTGACGTAGTACAGCCTGCGGAATTTTTTACAATAACCTGATAGCTTCCAGCAGCAAGTGATGTAAAAGTATTTCCTGCAACAAATGTTGTTCCGCCATTAATAGAATATGTCAGACCGGTACCGGTGGCGTTTATTGTTATTGATCCATCGCTGATACCACAGGCTGAAGTATTAGTTCCTGTTGCTGATGTAATAACCGGGCGAGGATTAACAAGGACCGAAATACTTGCAGTGCCAAAGCATCCCTGATTATCAGTTACTGTATATAATAACGTATATGTTCCCGATGTTGCATTGTTAAATGTAGGAGTTGCTGTAGAAGAACCTGCGCTTAATGATCCTGAACCAGTACCGCTCCAGTTATGAGTGTAGGTTCCTGATCCTCCTGCAGGATTACCATTTAAAGAAAGATTAGATCCGGCACAGACAGTAGCAGGTGATGGGGTTATCGCTGCGGTTGGCTTTGGCTTAACAGTAATGATTGTTGATGCCGATCCTGTACAGCCCGCATTGTCGGTCACAGTATAAACGACTGTATAGTTTCCTGCTGTTGAATTGTTAAAAGTAGGACTGGCAGTCGTGTTGCCGGAAGTTAAAGAAGATGCTCCGGACCCGCTCCATGCGTGAGTTATATAAGGTGTCGTTCCTCCGGAGGGATTCCCGTTTAAAAGCAGGCTTATACCCGCACACGTGGAGGCGGGAGATGGAGTAATATTCGCTGTAGGATTTGTTGTAGTCGTAATATTTACCACTTTGCTTTTTAAACAAGCGGTAGAATCTTTAACAGTTACTGTATATGTTCCGGCTGAAAGTCCACTGAAGAGATTGCTGCTTTGAAATGCACCACCATTTAAACTATATTGAAAAGTAGACAAGCTCCCGTTTCCTCCGGCAGCATTAACTGTTATTGAACCATTCGCTGCCTGACAGGTTGAATTAACATTTACTGTCGTTAATGAAAGAGTATCTGCAATAGTAAATTGTTTGTAAATAACAGAGTCACATCCGCCTGCTCCGATTACTGTTAAAGTAGCTGTTTTTAGACCGGGAGTAGAATAGGTTACAGTAAAAGGTCCTGCGGTATTAGCTGTTGCGGGAGAAGAGCCTGATCCGAAGGTCCATGCATAAGAAGTAGCTCCTGTTGAAGAATTCGTGAAAGTAACTGTTTTGTTGGCTGTGCAGGAAAGATTTTTAACATAAGTAAAGTTAGGGACAGGACCGGCAAATTGTCCAGTTCCTCCGAAATTAATTGTAAAGCCGGCACCAAGGGTCTGGAACATATTTACAAGTAATCCATAAGTTGTGCCCGCGGTCATATTAAGCTGCTGTAAATAATTATTATTTGGAGGATTACAATCAAATGGTTCGGCAACATCAATTTCTGTTGCATTTAGTCCTGTGGATCCCAGGCAAGAGGCCGCTTCGCATCTGATCATTGTGCGTCCTGCGCAGCCTGTTGCATTGAATTGGTAAACCACAAAGTCGATATCAATACCCGGAGTCGTTGGAACAAGATCAAATGTAAGAGTACCATTATTTGCTGCTGTCCATGTATACCACACAGAATTTTGTTCAGTATTTCCACTTGTACTTACTCCACCGGCAAGGCAGGACCCTGCAGCTTCTTGTCCATTAGTTCCGAAACCGGTAATGTTATTTACTGTAAAAGGGTCTTTGGTACAAAGAGGTGTAGCCGTTCCACAGTCCTGGCCAGGGATCACAGGAGGGTTAAAGTTATTCACGCAAAGCTGAAACGTACCTGTATTTCCGTTCATCCCATCAATACGTATCAGATATGTTGTACCTGTAACAAGGCCACCTATGTTGAGACTTGCAGTGCCGCTCCCAGGTGCGGCTGTATCACAACCTTCCTGAAATACAACGGCTAAACATGAGCCTGAGTACAATGCTATCTGCGGACGGCTTAAAGTTCCGGGGCTCACATTGTTTCCGTTGACCACAATATTTATTGCCGGTGCAACCGCAGTAAATTGGAACCATACATCATTTGTAGTATTTAACCAGCATGTAGGTGCTCCATAACTACTGTTAGATGCAAGAACATTAGTATATATTGCCGGAGAGGAACAGAAATTTGTCACATTAGATAAAATTGTTGGAGCACCGCAATCATCATTCGAGGGGATTGGTGAAACAGCAGAATTATTTACACATAACTGAAAAGTCCCTTCACTGCTGTTGTATCCGTCAACACGAATCAGATATGTTAACCCAGGAACCAGGGTAGTAGCACCAATAGTAACTGTATGAGATCCCGGAGCAGATACACCGCAAGCCTCTGTTGTAAGTGCAAGCGCGCAATTACCACTGTATAACGCAACCTGAGGATTATTTAAAGTTCCCAGGCTCATTGTGTTTCCATTAACAGTTATGGCAACATTAGCAGCAGTAGCTGTAAAACTGAACCAAACATCCCGGGAGATTGCGTTGCTATAAGGAAGCGGCCAGCAGGCAGGTTTACCGAATGTTGTACCGACACCACCATTCACGTTAGTGTATTGGCCGGCAGCCGAACAGAAATTAGATACATTTGTTAAATTAAGAGCAGTTCCACAAGTTGTGTTTGTGGGCTGAGCTTTTACAAAGGAAGAGCAAACGATTAAGAAAAAAATAACCGGGAGAGTTAAGTAAGTTTTCATAACAGGAATTATAAGTTTAGGATAATTAATTCTTTCTCCAAACATACATGAAGTGCTGAGCCCTGCCATTCTAAAGTTTTCGGAGTATTCGAAACTCTAAAGCAGATTATTTTATTGAAAAATCATATAAAGCGCTGAAATTCAATGATTTATTTTAATCAAAAAAATGTTTTCATTCGGAATTCAACAATACAAACCGAAATTGAATTATTCATTTTCTTCTTTCTTTTCAAGTACATAACATCTTTTAAATAATTCTTAGATTATTATTAAGTATCTTGTTGAATAAAATAAAAATGAATTAATATCGGATTATTAATCAGTTGTTCATGGACGATAACAAACCACAACGCGTCCGCAGGGAGCGATACAAAGGCACTCATCCTAAAAATTTCAAAGAGAAATATAAAGAGCTCCAGCCGGAAGTATATTCAGAAGATATTGAAAAAGTAAAGCAGCAAGGACGTACACCGGCAGGAATGCACCGTTCTATTTGCGTGAATGAGATCATGGAGTTTCTTTCAATTAAACCCGGACAAAAAGGATTGGATGCAACATTAGGTTATGGTGGCCATAGCCTTGAAATGCTGAAGCTTTTGGGGCCCGGTGGACATTTATATGCAGTTGATATCGATCCTTTGGAGCTTCCTAAAACAAAAGAACGCTTGGCCGCGTTAGGTTTCGGAGAGGAGGTGCTAACGATAAGGAAAATGAATTTCTCAGGGATCGATCTTATTGCAGCTGAATCCGGACCATTCAATTTCGTACTGGCAGATCTTGGCGTTTCTTCTATGCAGATAGATAACCCCGAAAGAGGATTTTCGTTTAAGATAGCGGGTCCGCTTGACCTAAGACTAAATCCTAAAAGCGGCAAGCCGGCTTCAGCCTTATTAAAAACAATATCCCGTGATAAATTACAGGAATTGTTGATTGAGAATTCCGATGAACCTTACGCTGCACAAATTACAAAGGCGATAATATCGAGAACAGAAAAAGGAATTGCCATAGATACAACAACACACTTAAAAGAAATAATCAAAGAAGCATTATTCTTTCTTCCCGCTGCAACTCGTGATGAGTTGATCAAAAAATCGTGTCAGCGCTGTTTTCAGGCATTGAGAATAGAAGTGAATAATGAGTTTGGAGTGCTGGATAAATTTCTTGAAAAACTTCCTTCGTGTTTAACAGAGGGTGGAAGAGTGGCTATTCTTTCGTTTCATTCTGGAGAAGACAGAAGGGTGAAGAAGTCATTTCAAAGTCTGTTTCGTGAAGGTATTTACAGTAAGGTATCACCTGAGGCGATCCGTCCATCAGCGAAGGAATGTAATACTAACCCAAGAGCAAAGTCAGCAAAGCTGAGATGGGCGGTTAAGAAGTAAATATGTTAGAAGAACGAAATGAAAAATCCATAAATAAGAACCACACCAATTTAGGTGTGGTTCTTATTTTTTGCTATTTCCGTGGACCAAAATTTAATCATGAAAAAGTGATGTGTTGGTTGGTCTATGATTATCGATTGAAAAAAAAGTAAAAACATTTTCTGTCAGGCATGTTAATTTATATTTATTGAGCGATAGAATATTAATTTACCTCTGAATCACTCCATGAAGAAAATTATATTATTAATAATCATGTTTTTCTTTGTTCGTTTTTGGGTAAATGCGCAAACGGCAGATTTCTTATGGGCGAAAAGAATTGGAGGTTCTTATTATGATGTTGGAAATTCTATTACGGTTGATGTAGTTGGCAACGTTTACACAACCGGTCTATTTCAAGGTACCGTTGATTTTGATCCAAATGAAGGTGTCTATAATTTAACAGCTTCAGGTCAAGATGGTTTTGTAAGTAAATTTAATTCTTCTGGTGATTTCCAGTGGGCAAAAAGAATATGCGGTAATTTTGGATTTGGACAAGCTATTGTCATCGATGGTTCAGGAAATGTGTGTTTAACAGGTGGGTTCCTTGACACAGCCGATTTTGACCCTGGCCTTGGAGTAAATAACCTTATCTCCTCAGGAGTAGAAGATATTTATATATCTAAACTTGATTCTTTAGGAAATCTTTTGTGGGCCAAAAGAATTGGTAGTACAAGCACAGAAAAGTCATATTCCATTGCATCCGATGCTGAAGGAAATATTTATACAACAGGGTATTTCTCCAGTCCTGTTGATTTCGATCCAGGACCAGGTGTTTATGCTCTTACACCAGGTAATTCGAATGCATTTATATGTAAACTTGATAACTCAGGAGCATTTGTTTGGGCAAAAAGTATAGGTGGTTCTACTAGTTGGAATTCTGGGCAATCAGTTGCTGTTGACGCAATAGGAAATGTTTATACCACAGGTTTTTTTGAGTACACAACAGATTTTGATCCAGGACCAGGAGTTTACAATCTTACTTCTGAAGCATGGGACTTTGATATTTTTTTGAGTAAGCTTGATTCCTCAGGTAATTTTATCTGGGCAAAAAAAATGGGTGGGACAGGCATTGATTATGGCCTGGGCATCGCTGTTGATTCTGATGCTAATATTTATACAACAGGTTTTTTTCAAGGAACCGCAGACTTTGATCCGGGTAATGATGTACATAATCTTGTATCTCCAGGACCTTCTGGCTCATCCGATGTTTTCATAAGCAAGTTGAATAGTTCTGGAGATTTCGTTTGGGCAAAAAGTTTAGGAGGAATAACAGGTGGAGGGATGGGATTATCCATTACAGTTGATGTCGCCAAGAATGTTTATACTGCCGGTTTTTTTGGTGGTATCGTTGATTTTGACCCGGGAGTTAGTGTTACCAATTTGTCATCCACAGGCCGTGATATTTTTATAAGTAAACTTTATGATTCTGGTGATTTTGCTTGGGCAAAAAACATGGGTGGAGGATCAGGTCAGAATAATGGTTATTCAGTCGCTGTTGATATAAACTTCAATGTCTATGCGATTGGTTGTTTTTATGACACAGTTGATTTTGATCCTGGAATAGACTCATTTAATCTTATATCAGCGGGATTGGGAACTCCCGATGTTTTTGTAATGAAATTAGGAAATCAGGTATCGTCTGGAATTCCAGAAGAAGCAAATTTTAATGATTCACCAAATATTTTTACACCTAACAATGATGGAATAAATGACTTATTTATCATAAATAATTTAACTCAAGGGAGTATAGTTAAAATTTATAATCGTTGGGGTATTGAAGTTATAAGTACAAACTCTGAAGTGATAAGTAACTCCGGATGGGATGGGAGAACTATTACTGGTGTTGAATGTGTAAGTGGTGTTTATTTTTACACTGTAAATTTACAAAATGATAAAATAATGACTGGATTTGTGCAATTATTCCGATAATAAATTTCTATTCTAAAAAAGTTCATAAATAAAAAAAACACACCTATCGGTGTGGTTTTCATTTCTCTGTGATCCCGCTGGGATTATTTTATGATCCCAAAATACTCAAAATTGCAATAAGAAACCTCTTCCGCTATCGCGTCAGTGTTTTTTTTGTTTTCATACGTTTACGAAAGCGAAAGAGCTTTCGACACGTATAAAAACAAGAAACCTCTCCTTAAAAAAAGGAGAGGTTTCTTGTTACTCGTGATCCCGCTGGGATTCGAACCCAGGACCCCTACATTAAAAGTGTAATGCTCTACCAGCTGAGCTACGGAATCTTCAAGATTTATTTAAACCTAGTTTTATTGAACTTTCGAGCCTTGCAATAATTAATCTGCTCTACTAAATAACCTATCTGTGATTATTAGGTATATGTCGTAAAATTTACTATAATTGTGTATAAGTCATGACACAATTTGGTATTCAATCCTGAAATAAAACCTTGTATCGGCCTCTCCAACCTGCCATTCGGAGCAGCAATGTCGGCTGTGGAAAAGATTCTCGGGAAACCCGAAGAAACGGAGATCCTCGATGATATGGAAGATTGTCATTCTACCGTATGGCATTACTGGGAACAAGGATTTTCCCTTTTCTTTGATGAGAATAATCAGCAACTTTTTGGTTGTGTTCATTGATCTGTTTAAAAGTCAGAACTATACTCTGTATGAAACAGAAGTTCATGAATGGGGTGAAAAACGATTGAGCTTTGATGATGCCAATATTGACTTTTATTTTGAACGCGATAAATTAACATCAATAAATTACGGTAAGCCACTGAATGATCAACCAATACTAATTCTTCCAAACTGATGAAAATATTTCTGACAGGTTACATGGGCAGCGGTAAATCTACTGCCGGTAAAAAATTAGCAGTTAAGCTTGATTTTGAATTTATTGATCTGGATAAATTTATTGAAAGCGAGTGCGGACAAACCATCAGCGAGATCTTTGCTGAAAAAGGAGAGAATGAATTCAGGGCTCTTGAACACAATGCCTTGAAAAAATTACTTTCCAAAGATAATAATATAGTAATTGCCTGTGGAGGCGGAACTCCTTGCTATTACGGCAATATGGAACTTATGAATAATAACGGAATTACCATCTATCTGAAGATGAGTGCTGCCGGTCTCGCGAGCAGATTGTTAAAAGCAAAATCCCCTCGTCCGCTCATTGAAAATAAAACAGAAGAACAGCTTCAGTCATACATTACCGAACAGCTTGAAAAACGGGAAGATGTTTATCATCAGGCCCAATATACAGTTAAAGGTAAAAATCTAAACGTTGATGAACTGGTTGATTTTGTGAGTGCTATATAAGTTATAACTCCTCCATTTATTTTCTGACAATCCTTCTTTCTCAGGAAGGTAAATAATTAATTGCCTCAACTTTCCTTGTGATTTTCATGCACTATAAGAAATCCGAAACTAATTCAAGTGAGAAGATGGTATTGCATATTATTTTCCTATTTTAGTTGCCACACAACATTTTAACCTACTCCCTATGCTACAAAGATTTTTTATTTATTGCTGCATGGCAATTAGTTTTAATTTGTCTGCCCAAGCACAAATTACACTGGATGAAAACTCAGAGGAGCTTAAAATTCAAAATGTATCATATTTATGTGACAGCTTAGATAATATTGGATTAGAACAGATTCAGGGTTTATCCCCGGATAAATATTCAATTCAGTCACCTGCACAATCAGGATTTAAAGAAACCTGTTTCAATTATTGGATAAGATTTGATCTTGTAAATACATCTGAAAGAAATTTAGAATGGCTGATCGACTTTGATAAATGGTTGTATGTGAATCTTTACATCAGCGATAGCAACAGTACACTTTATAAATCAACCGGGCATCTTATACCTTTTGAAAAAAGGGATCATGGAGTTGCAAACAGAAATCTTATCGCAATCTCACTTAAGGGGAATCAATCATTTACCTGTTACGCCAAACTGAAAACAAATTCCAATTACACATCTCAGCCTGTTAATCTTGATTTTTCAATCTATTCAAAAGATCATTTCTTTAGAGTTGAACAGATCAAAAAAAGCTTGATAAGTTTTTTCATTGGGATCTATCTGGTAATGTTTCTGTATAATCTGTTTGTATACATATCAACGAGGGACCGCAACTATTTGTATTACCTGGGCCTGATGTTGGTCCTGTTTCTTGCAGTCCCGCACAATTTTGGTTATGCCATTGAAATATTCCCTGAGACTGATTATTATCTTTATTACACGAAGATTGATCTTATACTTTCTACAATTTTCGGTTTTCTTATCCTGCTTTTCACACGGAGCTTTTTAAATGTTAAGGAGAGTTTTCCTTTACTGAATAAGATGTTCAATATTGTAATGGTTTTATTGGTACTGGTTATAATACCTGCATTTTTGGGTGAAGGATTTCTCGCGTACAACCTTTCTTCACTTAATCGGACTTGTAACTCTTGGACTGGTATTAACTGCTGCCATAAAAAGCTATCGAAGAAAACATCCTTCTGCGGGATACTTTTTACTTGCTTACAGTTCATTTATTATAGGTGTTGCTATATTGCTTCTAAAGGAGATGGGGGTGCTGCCAGTAAATATATACACGGAATTCAGTATGCAGTTCGGGTCATCAGTTGAAGCAGTATTATTCTCTTTTGCATTGGCAAATCGGATCAATATTCTTAAGAAAGAAAACATTCAGAACCAGACAGAAATAATTCGTCATCTGAAAGAAAATGAATTATTACAGACGAAAGTGACGAGAGAGCTCGAAAATAAAGTGGAAGAACGAACTACCGAGATCAATTTTCAAAAGAAGATCATTGAACAGCGCAACAGGGATATTGTAGAGAGTATCAGATATGCTAAAAGAATACAAGAGGCTATACTTCCTGAAAAGCAGGAGCTTCTGAGCTTTTTCCCTCAATCGTTTATTTTTTACGAGCCGAAGGATATTGTCAGCGGAGACTTTTATTGGACACTGAACAGAAACGATCATGTTTTTTATGCTATCGCGGATTGTACAGGCCACGGTGTACCCGGAGGTTTTATGAGTATGCTGGCGATCTCACTAATGAATGAGATCGTAATAGAAAAAGGAATGGATGAACCAGGAGATATTTTAAATATGTTAAGGGTCAAGATCATTCTTGCATTAAAACAAACGGGTGCTTCTGGTGAAAACAAAGACGGTATGGATATGATCTTCTGTCGTTTTAATAAAAAAGAAAATACACTTACTTATGCAGCGGCAAATAATCCTTTATGGATCGTAAGAAACAAGGAGATGCTTGTTTTTCCTGCTGATAAGCAGCCAGTGGGTGTTAATATGTTGGAAGATGTGATAAGTTTTAATCAGCATACGATACCGCTGCAAAAGAATGATATTATCTATGCGATCACTGACGGTTATGCTGATCAGTTCGGTGGGCCTAAAGGAAAAAAATTCAGTCATAAAAAGCTTAAAGAACTGCTTTTAAGCATTTCTGATAAAGACATGAATAAACAACATGAAATTTTAGCTGCCACACTGAAAGAGTGGAAGGGCAATCTGGAGCAAGTGGATGACATTTCAGTTGCGGGTATCAGAATTTAAATTAATCACATCAATAATATATGAGTCAGTTTGATTTTCCCAGAATAAATTTCAGCGGCAGTGCTGCACTTGATACAGCCACAGCTAATAATGGTAATTATGGTCCGCCTTTAACACTCTTTGATCAGGATGAATCAATGGCTTTTATTCCGCCACGATGTTATATTGGAAGTGATCCAACAAAATGTCCACAGGAATATGCTTCGCAATTGCTGGAAGATAAGTATCAGCAATATTATGTTCCTATCTCACCGATCACAACAGAAAATTATCAGGACTGGGCATCCACACCTCTGGGAAATTTTTCGGCAGATCAATCATACATTAATTTGTATAATTTTCTCGGAATCTTTCAAAGCACTCCCGGATACTGGAATTATTTTGGAGACCTTAGTGTAACACTCAATGACGTTGTTGTTAAAGGCATTACTATTCCTGATAGTACGCTTGGATCAAAAACATTCACTCCGCAAAACCCGCAAGGATGTCCTCCGGGTTTATCAGATATGCTAAATGCTGAGCTGTCGTTCAACTCTGATTATTTTATGCCTGATTCGCGAACTACCGCATTTATGTGTGATACAGATTCAGTAGGCCAGATGTGTACCCAGATCTTTGCAAGCAGGGTCGGACTCTACTCGAACAATGGCGGTGAGAATAAAACTTTCTTTTCAGGTACCCCTGTAAAATCAACAGCTCGATGGATGAATCTTAATCGTGTGCTTAATTACACCAATATGATCCCGATGGGAGGAGCAGCCTCTTTTTACTCAATGATTCAATTGGATCCGGGAAGCGAAGTTGCATCAATTTTTTCGCAGTATACTGGCGGGCCTGTTACATGTTTATTCATGAAGATAATGATCCACGAAGTATATGAAGTACGTAATCCTAATTATGATCTTACACCAAAGAAAAAGGTGCGCTCAGCAAGTGGTTCAACTGTTGAACTTTCTAAAAATCCGGCTTTGGTTTCAATTACAGGCTCAATTACCCCATGGAAAATTGGTGATTTGAGAACTGCACCTTTGGCAAGAATATTAAAAAGCAGTCAGGCTATAACAATTGATCCGACTAACATACCTGTTCCGAATCCTAAAGATAAGGCACCTCTTAAAATCCCTGCGAGCGTAACAATGGGACCAATGTTCATAAGTCAGGATATTGAAGGAGGATTGCTTTCGGTTGATATCCTAAATGCGATTAATGAATATGGTTCCAATCCCGGGGGCTTTCCCACTCATGGCGGTTCCGGAGATATTCCTCCTTACCGGACTTTTGAAAGTTATAATTATGGAAAGTTTTCTTTAGCCTACCACCCGGACGGACAAGGCCCTCCTTCACCAATTACGGATATTAATTTTTCAGATTATTCACTGGCACAGTTAAAAGCTACAGGTGGAATGATGGATATTAAAGTTCCTCCGGGAACTGATTATTCGCATGGCTATTTTATATTGCTTTTAAATGGGCAGACCGTTCTGAAAGAAGATGATGTTTTCATAACAACCGATCAGCAGGGGATTTACGCAGAGCAAAATCAGGCTCAGGTTGGTGTTTATATGTCGGATGGACTACCGCTTGTGCCATTTAAATTAAAGGTTCTGAAGAGAGGTGTTCCTGTGGCTCAGGCCAATGCTGTGCCGGCAACACTCCAATCCATCAATGTAAATACTAACGTAGTTAATAATGCTTCGATTACTATTTATGATGGGATGACTTATCAGTTTCCGATTGATCAGGATGGTTGTTTTACATATGCATTTGTATATGATCAAAGCGAGCTAATGCCGAATAATTTTGGACTTCCTGATCTGTTTGCGTTCACCAAAAGAGCATATATGAATGTGATCCGTGTTCTTTCTGAGGAACCTCAGCTGGATATATATATAAAAGGAGGTCAGCCGGTAACATGGCAGGTAGTGTATGATAATGTTTTTCAACTGTATAAAACGTTATTTCCAATAATGGACGCTATCGTTCCATTAAATGAAGCAAACTGGTCAGAGCCATTCATGCAGCAAAAAATGATTCAGCTTATCAGTGTGGAGAACTGGAACGCACCAATGTATATGCCTGTGACCAGAGATCTTTCGGCTGCTCAAAGGCAATTACTGGTATTGTGGGTAAATCAAAGTCAACAACTAAAAGCTTAACTAACAATGAAAAAAAGTATTTCTATTATATTCCCTCTTTTTGCAAGCATTCTTTTTTTTACCGAATGTTCCTCACCAAATGAAAATAAGACTGCTGTTAATTCTGCTGAAAGTATATTTGATTCACTTACAGGTAAAAATGCAGGCAATTATTTTTCTGTTTCTCTGCAGGCAACTCCTGTTTCATTTAAACTTCCTGCACTGCAATCGTTCGCATCAGCAAGTTATCATAATTACTGGATCCTTATTGGCGGACAAAAGTATGGCTTTCACGGAACATCCAATAATCCTGCTCCATTCAAGTCAACTGTTGCAAATGATTCGATCTGGGTTATTGATATAAATAATAATCGAAGCTGGGGCGCTCCGGTACCGCAGCAATATGCTGCAGCATTGTCATCATCAAATCCTTCATTTTACCAGGTTGATAGTTTTTTATTTTATAGTGGTGGTTATACAGTGAGCAGTAGCACTGCTAAAAATTATGATTGTACATCCGACTGGTTCTTCGAAATAAATCTGCCTCAACTGATTAAGTATGTGCAAAATCCCGGTACTCAGCCGGTGATGCAAAATCTTTTTCCAATTGCTTTTGAAGATCCTTATGTTCAGGTTACAGGAGGCGAAATGTTCCAGGCGGGTCGCTACATATACCTTATTGGCGGTCAAAATTATAACGATGTTTATTCTTCGGGTAAAACAGGGATCTATACAAATGCCATCCGGAGATTTTCACTTACTCAATCAGGAACTTCGTGGAGGATATATGATACTCTTTCAATTATTGACCCTATAAATCTCCATAGAAGAGATCTGAATCTTGTTCCATTTATTGTAAATAATCAATTGAATGCAATTTTGTATGGCGGTGTGTTCACTAAGCAGGACGGAGCTTTTAGAAATCCTATTTATCTAAGCGGATTTTCCAGCGGGACGGTGAAAATGGTGGTTGACACAACTCAGCTTAACGCGAATCAATATTCATGTGCAAATATTCCTCTATGGATCAATTCTACGAATCCTATGTTCGCTGTTTTTCTGGGAGGAATCTCTTATACCATGTATGATACTACACAAGGTAAAGTAGTAGTGGGAGACCATGGTATGTCATTGCCATTTTCTAATCTTATTTCAACAGTTACCACTGATGGTTTTTCATTTACAACAGAATCTATTCAGTTGCCTCCCATAAAACCTTTAATGCCGGGATATCTGGGTTCAAATGCAGTTTTTTTTCCGGTCCCGAATTATTTGGCTGATGGATATCAAAACATACTTGATGTAAAAAAAATATTTCCATCATCACCACCGCAGCCTGCAATTGTCGGTTATATGTATGGTGGCATTCTATCCATGGGGCCAACTTCCGGAACAACGCCCAAAGGACATGTGAATACATATCCGAATCCGGCATTGTATAAAGTTACAATGTCCTGGGTGAGCCAGAAGTGATAAACGCAATTGTTATTATTTAAATGAAACGATATCTCTATATATCACTCGGCCTTATTTGCTTTTTCCTTTTGACGTTTTTTGCTGCTGAATATTTGAATGTTCCTCTATTAAAGGACCCTGCATATATTCAGCAAAGAGGTGGACTTTTCGCTGCTGTTGGAGGAATATTGCTTCTGGTAAGTGATGTTTTACTTCCGGTTCCCGGTAGCCTGATTATGATAGGTAATGGTGCGCTCTTTGGTGTTTTATTAGGAACACTACTATCCTTAACAGGCGGTATGTTAGCCTGTGTATGCGGATATTTAATAGGTAAAAAAGGCAGCAGACTGATCAATAAATTTATTTCAGAAAAGGAAAAAGAAACAGCCAGTAAATTAATGATGGAATGGGGATACCTGGCTATCATAATTACACGTCCAATCCCCCTTTTATCGGAAACAGTGATCATAATTGCCGGAACAACCGGTTTGAAATGGAATAAAATGCTCTTGTCGTCTTTTCTTGGTTTACTTCCAGGAACCTTTATCTACGCACTCACAGGCGCTTCTGCGATAGGTATGGATAATGGAGTTTATAGTTTTTTAATAGTGATAGTTGTTGCAGGTTTCTTTTGGGTCGCAGGAAAAATGATTAAGTCCGGACAAACTGAAAAAATATCTGATCCAAAAACGTTTTAATATGCATAAATTAAGACATTACGAAAATCTACATATTCCGCTTTGGTTATTGAAGGATACATGTTGGATGCTGCAGTGGAAAACGTTTGGCATTGTCATGATCTTTCCTACGATCATTGTTGCTGCGGTAATTACTGTAAAATGCTGGCGACAAAAAGATGATGAGTTTTGGATAAATCTGGCAACTTGCTTTTGGATAGCGGCAAACTCTTACTGGATGCTATGCGAATTCTCCCATCATGAAGAAATAAAGAATTATGCAGCAATTCCCTTTATAGCAGGAATGATATGTGTAACCTGGTTTTATATCAAACGACTGCTGCTTGATAAAAAGAACAATACTATCTTTTAGTTAAAGTCCTTTTTTTAATGCAACCATTTTTAATGCAGTGATTGCTGCTTCATCACCTTTGTTCCCGTGTTTACCTCCGGATCTGTCCTCTGCCTGCTGCATGTCATTTGGCGTAAGCACTCCAAAGATCACCGGCTTGTTGTATTTTAAACTAACGTTCGTAATTCCATGCGCAACAGCATCACAGATAAAATCGAAATGACGGGTTTCTCCCTGTATCACGCAGCCCAGGGCAATTACACCGTCAATTGTTTTATCTTCACAAAGGAACTGAGCTCCTAAGGTAAGTTCAAAGCTTCCGGGAACAGTGGTAATAATGATATCGTCCTTGGAAACTCCGTTTGCAACAAGAGTTTTAATAGCTCCGTCAAAAAGCGAACCGGTAATTTCACTGTTCCATTCGGAAAGCACAATTCCCATTCTCATTCCTTTTCCATCAGGAATACCGCTTCCTTCGATCTTTGATAAATTTCTATGTGTTGATGACATAACGAATAAATAAACGAATTTATGAATCTGTGTTTAATTATTTCAATCTAATTTCTGTTTCTTTTTATAGAATTAAATTTATGGAAACGTCATCCCGTGCCTCGACACGGGATCTTTATCACTGTTAGCCGAGTTAAGCAATTCCAATCATAAGTCAGATTTATCCTCTCAGAATAAATTGAATTTATCAATTCATTCTCATTACTTCATTAACATTCCTTTAATTGTTATTTCCGTTTAATTTAAACAAAACCCGTTAGGATTTGTCTTCATAAAAATAGTGGTGTGTTCTCGAAAAAAAATTAAGAAAAATAGTAACAGAGAGGTAAAAAATATTGGTCACCTTATGAAGATCCCGTGTCGAGGCACGGGATGACGATTCTGAAGAGTAAATTGGATTAAATGAAAGATAATGGGAATTCTGCAAAAAAAATAAAGGTGACCCATTTGGATCACCTTTACATCTAAAATTTTATGCTAGAATTAGATATTTCCTAAAGCTTTTGCACGTGCAATATATTTTTCCATGTCTTTACCTTCAGTAGTTTCAGCAAATTCATTTTGAATACGCTCATACAATTTTACAGCATCAGCATAATTCCCTTTATCCTCATTCGCCATTGCAGCTTTTTTAAGGTAGATAGGAGTAGTGAATTTATTGTTATTCTGTTCAGCAGCTTTCAGGTAAAAAGTGATTGCTTCTTCTGTTTTGCCAAGTTCAAGGTTTGCATCTCCGATAGCGCCTGTCGCGATTGGTGCAACTATCTGGTCGTTACCGTCAAATGACTGAAGATGAGTAATTGCTTCTTCATACTGACCTTTTTTAAGTAAACACATACCTAAATAATATTCAGCAAGATTTCCTGATGGTGTAATACTGTATTCATCAACTATCTGAGAAAAGCCCATAACAAGGTTTCCATCACCATTCATGGCTTTATCAAGTGAATCTTTTTCAAAATATTGTTCTGCTTTAAACATTTCGGCCTGAGCCTTTGTTTCTTCACCTGCTACATACCAGTATTTATAAGCAAAATATCCGCCTACCAACACTGCAATGGCACCAATGATCAATACCAGGCTTTTTTTGTTGTTCTCAATAAAAAGTTCG
>JAJTCJ010000114.1 GCA_021323165.1 Bacteroidota bacterium
ATCTTCACCAACATAACCTGCTTCGGTAAGAACGGTTGCATCAGCAATACAAAAAGGAACATTCAGGATCTTAGCGATAGTTCTCGCTAAAAGAGTTTTCCCCGTTCCTGTTTCACCAACCATGATCACATTCGATTTCTCGATCTCTATATCATCTTTCGCTGCAGTTTTGGAAGATGCCTGCATCAATCTTTTATAATGATTATAAACCGCCACAGAGATGGTTTTCTTTGCATCATCCTGTCCGATGATATATTCATCAAGATGTTTTTTGATCTCGATAGGTTTCAGTAAATGAATCCCGCTGAATACAGAAGTATTTGTACGCTGACTGATTTCATCACGAACGATCGTTTGAGCTTGTGTAACGCAATGGTTACAGATATGCCCTGTGATCCCCGCAATAAGGATCTCAGAATCTTTTTTGGTACGTCCGCAAAACGAACATTTTATTTCTTTTTCTTCTTTTGCCATTTTATTATTTAATTAGAGAATCGGAGAATTAGAGATATAGAGAGTTAAAAAAGGAAAGATTTGTTAAATCGGGAATTGCAATTCTCCAATTCAACAAATCTCCATTTCTCCAATTCTTCTTCTCCTTAGATCTGTTTAGTTCTTAACAGGATCTCATCAACCATTCCGTAAGCTTTCGCTTCTTCTGATGTCATCCAGTAATCGCGGTCACTGTCAGCCCATACTTTCTCGTATGTCTGTCCGCTGTGCTGAGCGATGATATCATATAATTCTTTCTTCAGTTTCTGAATCTCACGTGCTGTGATCTCGATATCAGAAGCTTGTCCTTCCGCACCGCCCAAAGGCTGGTGGATCATCACACGTGCATGTTTTAAAGCAGCACGCTTTCCTTTAGCTCCTGCACACATTAATACTGCGCCCATTGAAGCAGCCATACCTGTACAGATAGTTGCTACGTCCGGAGTTATGTACTGCATTGTGTCGTATATTCCCAGTCCTGCGTAAACAGAACCACCTGGTGAGTTAAGATAGATCTGAATATCTTTCTTAGCATCTACAGACTGTAAGAATAACAACTGCGCCTGGATAATATTAGCAACCTGATCATCAATTCCTGTTCCAAGGAAGATGATACGATCCATCATCAAACGGGAAAATACGTCCATCTGAGCTACGTTCAACTGACGCTCCTCGATGATGTATGGTGTAACGTTTGAAATATTATGCTTTGTGTATGAATCAAATGTGTTACCGCTGATTCCTTTGTGCTTTACAGCGTATTTTCTGAACTCATTGTTATCGAACATATATGTTTTGTTTTAAGTGAATGTTTAGTTGATTGTTAAATGTACAAACAAAAACTAAACCTCAAAATTTATATTGACTATTTGGCAGTATTGAAAAATTCATCATACGCAACTTCTTTATTCTCCAAAGTGAATTTGGTTTTGAATAAGGTCATTACTTTCTGTCCGTAAACCTGTTCGTAGATCTTTTTAGCCTCTTCTTCATTTCCAAGAACACGTTTTGCAGTATTTTCAAGGTCCTCATCACTCATCGGCATTTGCTGCATTTTTCCAAACTGAGCAAGGATAAGATTTTTAGTATGATCCATTACTTCTTCTTTAGTAACAGCAATGTTATTATCCTTAATGATCTTATTTTCGATCAGCTGCCATTTTAATCCTTTAGCATATCCGTCAAATTCTGACTCAACCTGCTCAGAGCTAACCGGCTTTTCGTTCACGGCAACTATCCAGCGTTTTAAGAAATCGCTTGGAAGATTAAAATTCACTTTGCTCATTAAACGATCAACAACATCATTGTAGAATTTACGCTCGCTGTCATTAACGAACATTCCTGAAAGCTCCTCACGGATCTTCATCCTGAATTCCTCTTCAGTTGTTACGTTTCCGGGACCATAGATCTTATCAAATAATTCCTGATTGATCTCAGATGCAGCTAATCTGCTAACACCTTTAACCGTGAATTGCAGTTTGGAATTGAATGATTCTGCAGCTTCTTTTTCTAATCCAAGCATAGAAGCAAGATCAACCGCATTTGCAGTAAGATCCTGGGCATTGATAACTGTTTTATCACCAACTTTTAAACCGATGAAAGCTTTCTTAGCTTCCGGCTTCACTCTATCCAGGAACACAGAAGACGTCTTGAAAACTCCGCCAGGAAGGATCTCTCCGTTAGCATCAAGTTCAACGAAATCACCATTTAAAAGATCGCCTTCAGCAGCAGCATCAACCTGCTCCACTTTTCCATAACGCTTAGCGATATCGGTAACATATTTATTTACTAATTCATCATCAATTTTAACTGTCTGATAAGTGAATTTTTCTTTTGGAGAAAGTTCAACTTCGAATTTCGGAGCTAAGCCCATTTCGTACATGAACTCAAATTCTTTCTGGTTATCCCAATCGATCACCGTTTTATCATCTGCTTTCGGCAAAGGATTACCCAGTATTTCGATCTTATTATCATTAATATACTTGTATAAAGAATCGTTCAAAAGTTTGTTTATCTCATCAACCATCACTGATTTACCATACATTTTTTTTATAACACCTGTCGGTACCTTACCCGGACGGAAACCTGGAACTGTAGCTTTTCTCTGATAATTTTTCAAGGCACCTTCCACTTTAGGAAGATAATCTTCAGCAACCACTTTAACTTTTAATACTGCGTTTAATTCGTCAATATTTTCTTGAGTAATGTTCATTTTTTCAAAATTTAATTAGATACTTATTTAAGGGACACAAAAGTACGAAAAATTCACGAAAAAAGGGCAAAAAAATCAAGAAAATCGCCCTGTCAAATGCGGATATTTCTCCCGTTTTTACCCAATTATGGAATAAAGATGAATGCTGAAGCTTAAAGCATCTAATCAGACATTTAGAGAGATCCGTTTTTCTTTCTATGGCTTATTTTTTTATTGAATTCCAGAATGTATCGTCTAGATAAAATATCTTTTTTGAAATTATTGCAGGAAATAGCTGTTTCCTCCAATGAATCAAAAACATTTGAAGAGGCAGCCCAAAAAAGTATTGATAAGGTTTGTGAGGTAATCGGCTGGGAGATCGGACATCTATACACTGTTACACCCGACCAGGTTATTGAGAATACCCCAATATGGCACTTAGCCGACCCGGAACGCTTTCAAAATTTCAGATCGATAACTGATAATTATTCTTTTCAGTTGGGAGAAGGTCTGCCCGGAAGTGTTCACGAGCAGCGGAAGGCTCTATGGATAGAAGATATAGTTAACTACCATAACTTTCCACGACATAAGTATGCTGAGGAAGCCGGCTTAACAACCGGGTTTGGTTTTCCTGTCATAATTGATGACAAAGTAGAAGCTATTATTGAATTTTTTTCTTCCATAAAGATCAAGACTGACAACAAACTCCTGGAGCTGGTCTCATTATTGGAGACGCAGCTGGAGGCGGTACTAAAACGTACCAGATCAGAGATTGCATTACGTGAAAACGAGCAGGAACTCACTACCATTTTCAACAATGTGGAAGATGTAATATTCCTTTTGAGCATAGAAAATAACAGATATAAATTCGTTTCCCTTAATTCTTCATTTACTTATCTGACCGGACTGGAAAACTGGAGGATCATAAATAAATACATGGATGAAGTTCTTCCTGAACCCCTACTTTCAAAGGTGATCAAAAACCTTGAAATAGCCATTGAATCAAAGCAGCCGGTGAAATGGGTGGAATCATTCACTTATCCTAAAGGGAAGTTAAGCGGAGAAATGAGCATTACTCCTCTATTTGATGATAAAGGTGACTGCAATCGTCTCATTGGTTTTACTCATGATGTTACTCCCTGGAAAAAAGCCCAGGAAGAAGCAAAAGAATTAAACAGGCTTCTGGAAGAAAGAGTTAAAATGAGAACAGCTCAGCTTAATGATGCAAACAAAGACCTTGAATCATTCGTGTATCACGCTTCTCATGACCTAAGAGCACCTTTACGTTCAATTATAGGTTTTAGTGAACTATTGAAAAATGGGGCGAATAACAAACTGGAAAAGGATGAAAAAGAACTGCTCGACTTTATTCTTATGAACAGTAAAAAGATGGACACTGTTATCGATGATCTTCTGATCTATTCAAGATTAAGCAGCAATGATCTTGTAAAATCTGACATTGCGATGAATGTACTTGTACCTGCAGTAATAAAAGAGCGTAAATCTCCGGAACATGATAAGGTGAAATTTGAGATAAAAAATTTGATCAACGGCTTTGGCGACCTTCATCTGATTCACATGGTATGGACAAATTATATTCTGAACGCGATAAAATATTCCGGTAAGAAAGATCATCCTGTAATTGAGATCGGGTCTTTCGAAGATGATATGGAAAATATATATTATGTGAAAGACAACGGAGCAGGCTTCGATATGAAATTTTATACTAAGCTATTTGAATTGTTTCAACGGCTTCACAGTGATAATGACTTTGAAGGTAGCGGAATTGGACTGGCTACCGTAAAAAAAATAATTGTGAATCATGGAGGCCGGGTTTGGGCCGATGGAGAAGTAGGGAATGGTGCAACGTTTTATTTTAGTTTGCCGAAGCAGCCGTAACTAAGCAGAATTTTATTTTATGACAACTAATTTTTTAGTACTGACAATATCATCACGTGTAATGACCACGAAATAAACACCGGACTCCCGAATGAAAATGGTGTGTTCCACACAATCAACATTTTTACTGATCAGTTTCATGCCATTAACTGAAAATACTTCTATTTTTTTAATCCCTTTTTCACTTCTTATATTAATTTCTTCTGAATTAGAAGGGTTTGGAAATATCGACCATTCTGCTTCCTGTATTTTATAAATCTCGTTTACATTTACAACATTCAGATCTGCAAAACTTCTCTTAAATACTCCATGCCCGTAAGTGCTAAGATAGAAGTTGTCGTCCATAACCTCTATCCCGTGAAGTCTGTAATAAATCAATCCAGTATTATCCATCATCCAATTCGAACCATTATTATTTGAAACGAAACAGCCTACAAAATGATTGATGGCAACAATACTATTTCCTATTGCTGTTATATCTCCGTAATAAGATGAACTGGCAGAAGGGGTAATATTATACCAACTTACTCCATTATTGCTTGAACGCATTAAGCCTCCTTGTATACCTTGAGCCGCTGCAACAAGATAAAGACCGGATCTTACTACTTTCATTACGTATCCCATATATCCAAACGACATTCCCACCTGTGTCCAGTTAACACCATTATTTACCGAACGGTAAAACCCGTACTGGGTCGATAATAAAAGAAAATTGTCTTCTGCATAAATAGTAAATGCATTTTGGTTTGAAGCCGGTAAGTTACCTTGAAGACTCACCCAGGTTACCCCTCGATCAATTGAATAGTAAGGCCCTGTATCTGTTGAAAGATAGATCTTGGTGCCATTTGCCGCAACATGACTGACATGTCCGGTCGCAGGAAAATTAACCTGCCATGTTGATCCACTATTCTCTGATCTGAATACTTTGTTAAAATAAAAGGCAAGGATCAATGAATCCGTCCTAAAGATACGATCCGAATTTAATACAATGCTGTCGCAATCCTGCCATGTATTTCCGTGATCAGAAGTCATCTGAATCTCGTTCCTGTTTCTTACATATAAGTTATTTCCAAAAGAATACATCTGATCTGCCCAACTTCCCACTAATCCAATATTTGATAAGGACCACACATTGTCCGATCTTTTAAAAATTTGTTTATAGCTGCTGATAAGAACGGCATTATATTGATAGTGAATATCAAGAGCTGCGTGTTCCATCATAGTATCGCATAGCCATGTGTATCCTCTATCGAATGATGTATACACCCCATTATATCCTGCAACGGCAATAGTATCCTGCACTATAGAAATGCCTGAGATCATAGAATCTCCTGGCAAATTAATTCGCGTCCAGGTGGTAGAAAGATCCCGCGATAAATACAAGCCACCACCCCAAGAACCGGTTGCAACCAATGAATCCTGAGATTCAAGAAAGGAACCAGAGATACTTGACTGACCCGGAGTAGTCCAGCTTATCATATCATAGGAAGTGTAAGTGCCCGGACCGGCAGCTACCATATATTTATTTACAGATTGAGTCAATGGGCCACTGAATGAGTTAGTTGAGAGGATCCAACTGTTTCCATTATCAAGGCTGTAATAAATTGAATTGTAAAATGAAACACCGAGTAAAGTATCATTAGCCACCATTCCTTTAAAACTATAATAAGTAAATGGCAGGTTAGATACGATCTTTGTCCATGTCAATCCTTGATCAGGTGATCTATAGATTCCGCTATCCTGGGAGCAAAGGAATAGAAATGTATTATTTGCAGCTATAAAATCAATTTGGGCTCCTTGAAACATGAGGTTCCCAAACTCCCAGGTATTTCCTTTATCATTTGATACAAAATATCCTGAATGAAATGAAGTGAGATATAAAGAAGAGTCGATTTTAAAAAACCTTCCATTTTCACAACCAAGAGGACCATTTGTTTGCTGCCACTGGCCTTTTCCAATTAAAGAATAAAAAAGCAATATCAGGAAGAGGATTTTTTTCATAACAGTATCAGTCTTATAGTAACAACTAAACAGGAAAAATAATCTCTACACTTGTTCCTTTATTTCGGATATAACTTATTTTCCCATCCAATTGCTCAACTAAACTTTGAACAATTACCAACCCCAAACCTCCTTGCTCTTCAGCATCAAAATTTTCAGGAAGGCCTTTTCCATTATCTGATATTATCAACTCATAAGTTTGATTGACCGCATTTTTTGAAAAGGAAATTTTTATTGTATTATCAGTATCACTTTCATTGAATGCATATTTATAAGCATTTGAAACAAGCTCATTCATTATGAGTCCGCATGGTATAAGCTTATTTATATGGAGGGTCAAAGGTGTTACGTTCAGATCTGTTTTAATGTTTGTTATGACATTGTCGTAATTACCGGAAACATAGCTTGTGAGTTCGGTAAAATATTCCAGGGAATTTATCTCACTGTAATCATTTGCCTGGCATAGTTTATCGTGGAGAATTGCCATGCATTTAATTCGATTGTTGCAGTTAGAAAGGATCTCATCCACTTCTTTATCCCCTTTAAAATTTGTCTGCAAACGTAATAAACTTGAGATCAACTGAAGGTTATTTTTCACCCGGTGATGTATCTCCTGGAGCATCAACTCTTTTTGTTTATTCTTATTTTTTAGTTCAAATGTTCTTTCAGAAACTATCTTTTCTAAATTTTCCTTTTCTTTTTCTTTTCTTCGGCTTCTACTGAAAAATGTGAAACCTACCAATGATACTGAAACGAGACCCAGGATAAGATAATTCCCGATTTCTTTCTGATGTTGATTTAAAAAATTTTGTTTTGTATTCTCTTCTTTTAATAAAACATTCTCTTTCTCTTTTTCTTCAGTTTCATATTTAATCGCCATCTCGTTTATATGACTGCTCGTTTCTGAATTCAGTAATTCATTCGTCACATCGAAATACAATTTATGATATTCAAAAGCGGACTTATAATCGTTAAGTGCAGATGATAATTCAGCCAGGCCATTATAATTATATTTCTGAATATCCTTAGCTCCTATCTCTGTGGCAACAAGCAGACTTTTTTTGTAATAATCCAGCGCCTTGTCATATTTGCCCTGATCTGCATATACTTCTCCAATATTATTAAAATCGATCGCAATGCCCAATTTATCCCCTTCAGCTTCATAAATTTTAATGGCCCGGTTAAAATTTTCGATTGCCATTGTATAATTCTTACGGCTAAAATAAATCCCTCCTATATTATTAAGAACGGTAGCTGTATTTTGTTTATCCGACAGCTCTTCAAAAACCTTTAATGCTTTCGGATAATAGATCATTGCCTTCTGATAATTTTCAGCATCGAAATAAATGTTTCCTATGTTTGTATGATCAGATGCGATCGCATACTTATTACCTGATGCTTCATCCATTTTTAAAGCCTTGAACTGATACTCCAAAGCTTTATCGTATTTTTTCTGAGTCCGGTAAACTGTTCCGATGTTGCAGAGATTATCTGAAACACCATTTGCATTACCGATCTCTTCACTTAGTTTTAATGCGCGTAAGTAATGCACAAGAGCATTCTCATATTCACCCTGATTGTAATAAACCATTCCCATTTTACCCAAACATAAAGCTGTTCCTTTCTTATACTTGAGCTGATTAGCCAAAGATTCTCCAAGACGGCCATACACAAGAGCTTCATTAGGATCTGAATTTGCATACTCATAACACAGCTGACTTAGCAGGATCACTTTATTTGTATCCGGCTTAGCTGTTTTTAAAAGAAGAGTAAGAGAATCGATTGAGCTTTTATTTTGAGAAAAGCTATACGAAAAAATCATTGTGAAAAAAAATACAATCGTTCCTAGTCTATGCATATTAATTCAGTTAAAA
>JAJTCJ010000014.1 GCA_021323165.1 Bacteroidota bacterium
AAAAATGAACTTCTTAAAGAGAATAGTTATCTTTGAAAAAATTAATCCCATCCGTATGTTCAGGACACTTCAGCTATTTACCGTATTTATCCTTTTAATTACTGCAACAAGCGCTTCCTCACAGGAAACTAAAGATACTCTGACTTTGCTGAATGGAGATGTAATAATCTGTACCGTTATTGATACTACAAACGGGCTCACCAGTATAAAAAATCCAAAAAAACCTAATAAAAATATCCTTATTGAAAACGACCGCATCTTTTCTATACGCAATAAAAACGGTGAAAGCATCATCTATACTTACGATACACTTATCGGTAATGAATTTACGATAGATGAAATGAGATATTTTATTTACGGAGAGCAGGATGCAGATAAAAATTTTAAAGCAAATGGTTGTCTGGCAATTGGAGCTGCAGTTGGCGTTTTATCGGGAATCACAGGAAGCTTTTTTTCCCCTATTCCTCCTTTTGCTTTTACCGCTCTTTCCGGACTGCCTAAAGTGAAAATTAAAAAGTCAACCGTATCAAATCTTGAATACCTAAATCATGATCCTTACCTGATGGGGTATGAGCGTGTAGCAAAGAAAAAGAGAAAACTTAAATCCTTGATCGGTGGCGGTTTAGGTCTGGTTGCAGGAATCGGAACTTACATAGGATTAAAGTCATCCGGCAACGATATCTGGAAATAAACCAATTCTTTTATTGAATTCTTACTCCTACAATCAGGATATCATCTATCTGATCAATACCTTTTTTCCATTTACGCAGCGTTTTTGAAACTACATCTTTTTGTTCATTCATGGGAAGATGCGCTATTGACAGCAGTAATTCCTTTAGCTGCTTTACCTTGAATTTTTTGCCTGAAGCTCCTCCGAACTGATCGGCATATCCATCAGTGAAAGTATAAACGATATCACCCGGCAGCAAATCAACTCTCTGTAGCCTGAAAGGTTCATTCTCTCTATCATGTTTTCCAACGGGAAATTTATCAGGTTTATACTCAATAATGGTTTTGTTCCTGCAGACCCACAAAGGATTATTTGCAGCAGAAAAGAGCAGTTCACCGCTTTTAAAGTTGTATGCACAAAGAACACAATCCATTCCATCCTTTCCACCTTCTTCACTTCCATCTGATCTTAATGCTTCTATGATCTGAGCTCTGACTTCACCCAGTACATCATTTGGTGTAACAAAAGAAGTTGTATTTATGGTTTCATTCAAAAAAGAAATGTTAAGCAAACTCATGAATGCTCCGGGAACTCCATGTCCGGTACAATCTGCAGTGATCATATACAGCCAATCACCTTTTGGATGAGCCCAGTAAAAATCACCGCTGACAATATCTTTTGGCTTGTAGTAAATAAAATATTCCTTAAGATATTCCTTTAACAATTTATCACTTGCAAGAAGTGCATTCTGAATTCGTTTTGCATAACGTATACTATCTTTTATTTCTCCATAAGCCGTTTCAAGCATTTGCTTCTGAGACATCACTTCTGCCGTTCGTTCTTTCACCATAGCCTCGAGTTTGTCTTTCTGTTTTCTTAGCTGATAGGCACTAACCTTAACTGTAAAGTATAATATCAGAAAGAAAACAAGAGCATAAAAAACATAAGCCAGCGTAGATCTGTACCATGGTGTCGCAATGACAAAAGAATAAACCGCTTCTCCGCTTGATTGTCCTAAAGCATTATAGGCCTTTACTCTGAATGTATAATTTCCTTCAGGCAAATTGCTGAATTCTTTTTCAGTCTCCGGGGTTTGCTTTGACCATGCAGTATCATAGCCATCGAGGCGATAAGAAAATGCAAGCGCATCACCCAGGTGAAAAAATGGTGACTGAAAATGGAAAGCAATACGATTTTTTGTATACGGTATTTCCGGAATATCCTTCCCTTGTCTTCCTCCGAAAAATATCATTGAATCATTGCCCACAGAAACACTTTGTATATCACAATAAAACCCGGATCTTGATCGAAGGCTTTTTTTTGTATCATAGGTCATGATCAGATTATCGAGCACCATCATCAATTTTCCATCAGGAAGGATCGTTGCATAATTAAGAGTAAGCTCCAGAAATTTTCGAAGCGTTTTAATTTTTCTAGAGATCATTTTGCCTTGCTTATCATGTCCAAATAAGGTGACAGAATCTTTATACAAAAAGAAAAGCTTATTGTTAAATGGAGGCTTTAATCCGGAACCATCGCCTATTGCAAGTTTCTTAAATACATCTGAGGCATTGGCAAAACATTTACTGCCGGTGCTTTTATCCAATGAAGGCAGATATCTGAAACAGGAATCAGCTGTGCAGAAATAAATGCTATCATTAAAATCCGTCAGGTAATAATTGTTGTAGGTCACGCCATTATCAGGACCATATTCACGCTGAATAAATACACTGTCTTTTATGCCAAATTCAAAATACATGATATGCTTGAAACGCGTGGTGGTCCATACACTATACATCCCTGGTTTTTGCGGTATAGGTTCTGCATTCCCGATCTGCATAAGTTCCTGTCCGGGTAATTCATAATGTTTTATTATCTGAGGTTCCTGTAACGAAAGGTCGATTATGCTTAATCCATTTTTTTCAGCTGTCAGAATATAATCCGTACCTGGAATGAAGGATATATTATTTGTATAATTATTTGTTAATTGCTCATACTGCTCATCCTTCATTCTAAGCAAGCCTTCACTTGATGAAATAAGCATATGATCTTTAAAATCCTTAACATCCCACACTTCAGTATTTTGAACGGAAGTAGCTGCCATTTCAAGTGAATTCGGATGCATCGGGTCCTGTGGCTTTGCTTTAAACATACCATCGGAAGTGCACAGGTAAAGCCGGTCTTTAAAAATATGAACCATATCGATGGTACCGGTATAGCCGATCTTATCATCATACAATAATGCCGGACTGTTATAGGCGATGCAGCTGATGCCGCTATTGTGCATTAGCCAGATGTTCTCTTCCCTGTCGAGAAAAACATCAGCGATCGATTCATCACTCAAGCCGCATGATTTATCAAGTATCTCTTTTAGTTTGCCATCCCGTGAATAAATTGCAATTCCTGCCCGGGAGTTCACAACCATAACAGAATCGTTGATCCACTTAGCGCCAAGAACTCCTGCTTTATTCAGATGCTCATCAGTAAAATAAGTTCCTTTTACGAAACAGGATTTTGTCACTGGATCCGGCTGCAGGCTCATCCGCACAAACCCCTGATCACCTGTTAAAATAAGGTTTTCAGTTTTGCTGAAAGGAATTATTGAAAGTACACGTACCTCACCAAACACAGAGCCCCCGGCCACAGGAACCAGTTTATCATTAATGATTTCCATTAAACCGATATTCCTCTGGCGCACATAAAAATGTCCGTTCGAAATAAAGGATAGGGCGAAACCGTGATTCTGAGAGGCTTCAATAACTTTGGTGATCTTCCTGCCTTCGAGTTTGAAGATCCGTTCCGAAGATTGAAAATACATGTATCCCTGAAAAGGATACACTTTCCAAACATCATTAAATGATCTTTGCTCTTCTGTCAGCTGAGAAATTAAAGAAATGAAATTCCATTTACCTCTTTTATCTCTATCTAAATATCCAAATTCACCAACAGAACCGATATAGATAAGAGAATCAACAGGGTTTAAACAGATCTGACGGGTAGCTGCACCGCTTTTGACCGGGATGGTTTCCCAGAATTGACCTGAATAAACAAAAACATTTGTGGTACCTGCAAAATAAATATATCCTTTATAATCCTGAACCGCCTGCCATACCTGATTAAAACCTTTGTATTCTTTAGGACTGTAATTCCTGATATGATAGCCGGCTTTTTGAGCGCAAAGCACAAAAGGAATAAAAAAAAGAAATAGGATCGAATGCTTTAGTATTTTTCTCATCTGGACTTCCCCGCAAATATATTAAAGCCTGAATAGCGAACCAATATTATTTTAAGGCTATCTGTAATGCTTCTCCAAATGCTTTTGCCGTAATCTCAAGATCGGCCTTTGTATGAGCTTCACAAACGAAGCCAACTTCATATCCTGAAGGGCCCAGATAAACTCCGCGTTCAAGAAGTTCTTTATGTAGGATCCTGAAATATTTCATGGAATCTGCATCTATCTCTTCAGCAGAACGGATAGCTCCTTTGTCAGTAAATGCGATCCAGAAGATGGAACCAACCGAAAAGATTTTGAAATTTGAGATTTCAGATTTCAGATTTTTAAATATCTGCTCAATCAAAAATTTAGTTTTTGATTCGAGCTCTTCGTAAAAATTTTTCTTCAAACATTCTGTTAGCTGCGCTATTCCTGCTGCCATTGCAACCGGATTACCACTTAATGTTCCGGCCTGATAAACATTTCCTTCAGGAGAGATAGAGCTCATGATCTCTTTACTTGAACCATACATACCTACCGGCAAGCCACCACCAATGATCTTACCATAAGTTATGATGTCCGGTTGGATCTTATAATATCCCGCTGCACCTTCAAAACCAACACGAAAGCCGCTGATCACTTCATCAAAAAGGAGGAGTGTTTTATTTTCAGTACAGATCTCACGTAAAAACTGCAGGTATTCTTTTCTTTGAAGGAGAAGCCCGTTGTTGGCAGGAACCGGTTCAATAATAACACAGGCGATCTGATCCTTAAACTCTGCAAACGCTTGTTTGACCGCCTCTTCATTATTAAGTGAAACAACAATAGTTTCATTCACAAAACTTTCAGGGACACCTGCAGATGAAGTATTCCCAAATGTCACTAACCCTGAACCCGCTTTAACCAAAAGTGAATCACTGTGGCCATGATAACACCCTTCAAATTTCAATATCTTGTTTCTTCCTGTATATCCTCTTGCAAGGCGAATAGCGCTCATTACGGCTTCAGTACCTGAACTTACAAAACGGATCTTTTCAATGTATTTATTATTATTTAATATCAGCTCTGCAAGTTCATTTTCAAGCTGAGTAGGAGCACCAAAAGAATATCATTTGCATGACCGAGGATCAAAGGACCCCAGGATCCGCAATAGTCAATAAACTCATTCCCATCAGCATCCCAGATGTGTGAACCTTTACCTTTTTGGATAAACAATGGTGTTCCGCCTACAGAGCGGAAAGCACGGACAGGACTGTTCACTCCGCCAGGAAAATATTTCTTCGCTTTCTCAAATAAAGCCTCTGATTTTTCTCTCTTCATAAATGGGATAAATTAGGCTGCAAATATATATCTTTGAACTCAACAAACTCTGCGCTAACTTCGGTTTATTTTTTTACCACGGAGGCACGGAGAACACTAAGAAACACAGAGAAATTATCGTATGAATTACCAGAACACATTAGAGTTTGCGAAGCAAGAAGATGCTGCTGATTCACTTAAAGATTATCGAGATAAATTTTATTTTCCTATGATGCATGGACGGGAAACAGTTTATTTCACAGGAAATTCATTGGGATTACAACCTAAGTCGACACAGGATTATGTTTTGAATGAGCTGGAAGACTGGGCAACCTTTGGTGTGGAAGGACATTTTCATGCACGCAAGCCATGGTTGTCATATCATGAACAATTCGCTGAACCGGTTTCGAAGATAGTTGGTGCCCTTCCTGAAGAAGTTGTTGTGATGAATCAACTTACAGTTAATCTCCATTTACTTCTCGTTAGTTTTTACCGCCCTACGAAAACACGTTACAAGATCCTGTGCGAAGCAAAAGCTTTTCCTTCTGACCAATACGCACTTGAATCACAGGTAAGATTTCACAATCTTAAACCAGAAGATGTGATCATTGAAGTTGAACCAAGAGTAGGTGAACATTGCATTAGGCATGAGGATATTTTAGAAGCAATCGAAAAGAATAAAGATTCCATTGCAATGATCATGATCGGTGGGGTTAACTATTACAGCGGCCAGGTATTTGACATGAAAGCAATCACAGAAGCAGGACACCAAGCCGGTGCTGTTGTTGGTTTTGATCTTGCTCATGCTGCAGGGAATCTAAAACTCGAGCTTCATAATTGGAATGTTGATTTTGCATGCTGGTGCAGCTACAAATATTTAAACTCTGGACCGGGTGGCGTTTCGGGTGTTTACATAAATAAAAAACATTTGAATAAACCTGAGATCATTCGTTTTGCAGGATGGTGGGGACATGATAAAGCGACACGTTTCAAAATGGAAAAAGGATTTATCCCGATGCCAACAGCTGAAGCATGGCAAATGAGCAATGCTCCTGTATTATCAATGGCTGCGCATAAAGCAGCTGTAGACATTTTTGATGAAGCCGGAATGGATGCTCTTATTTCGAAAACTGAAAAACTAACCGGTTATCTCGAATTTATCATTGATGACATTAACAAATCTCTTGACCAAAAATTAGAGATCATTACACCACGCGACAAAAAACAACGCGGATGTCAGTTATCAATTGTTGCACATGGACGCGGTAAAGATCTCTTTAATAAGCTGATGGAATCAGGTGTTGTGAGCGACTGGCGTGAACCTAATGTGATTCGTTGTGCTCCGGTGCCATTGTATAACTCATTTGAAGATGTTTATAGATTTGGTGAGATCCTGAAGAAGGCGCTGTAGTTTTACTTCTAAGACGATTAGACACTAAAAAAACACTAAGGAAATGAGTCAAAAAAAATTCAAAGCGAAACTTGAAAAAATGGGTTCCTGGATAGTTGTCAAGATTCCATTCGATGTTAAAAAAACTTACGGCTCAGCAGGATATATAAGAATAAAGGGAACGATTGAACACCTGCCATTAAAAACTTCTCTTATGCCTATGGGTGAGGGCGTTCATTGCTTTCCTGTTAATCTGGGAATGAGAAAAGAAATTGGTAAAGATGCCGGAGATTCAGTATCCGTGGTAATAGAACAGGATAACGAAAAGCCTGTTCTCGAAATACCGATAGAATTAAAACAGGCTTTCAAAGCAAGCAAAGAAGCCAAAAAGATGTTTGATTCTTTTTCTCCTTCAATGAAGAAAGAACACTGCAGATACATTTCGGAAGGTAAAAAAGAAGAAACAAGAATTAACCGTGCGGTAGCAACTGTACTGAAACTGGAAAAGCTTTATTTAGAAAAAGCTGAAAACCATTTAACTAAGTAAATCCCTGCGAACTTTGCGTCTCTGCGAGAAAAAACATGCCAAAAAAAGTAAAACATAATCCTGATGCAAAAACGCTTATAGATCAGGGGATCAGTGAAGCAGAACCGAAAGCACAAGCGATCTGCAAAAAACTGCGTTCCATTATTTTTAAAGCAGAGCCTAACATTATTGAAGACTGGAAGTGGGGACCGAATTATTATAAAGACGGAATGGTATGCGGTTTCTGGTATTTTAAAACACATGTAACATTTACTTTTTTTCAGGGTGCTTTACTTAAAGACAAGAAAAAAGTATTAATGAAAAATGAAGGTAATTTGCATAACAGGCATATCAAATTTACAGACATAAAACAGATCGATGAAAAGCTGCTGATCGAATACATTACTGAAGCAGTGATCAATAATGAAAAAGGATTAAAAATCACTGAAGCAAAAGACAAAACGGTTATCATTCCAACTGACTTTAAAAAGCTCCTCACTAAGTATAAACTTCTTGTGAATTTTGAAGAGATGTCTTACTCGAGACGAAAGGATTATGTTCAATGGATAGAAGGTGCGAAACAGGCTGAAACGAGAGCCAGAAGAATTGATCAGGCATTATCCAAAATAAAAGAAAAGACCGGCTTAAATGATCATTATCAAAAGTAAATTCCTCACATTAAACTTTATGTGAGTTTCTGAGTCAGAAAATAAATCTTGTAACATGAAAAAGATATTTTTACTCTCCTTTCTTTTACCATTCATTTGCATTGCACAATCCTCGCTTTTACCGCATATAGGTTTGTATAATCCTCCATTAAACTCCGACCCTATTTGTACAATTCCTGTGTATACAGGTGAAATGGACACATCAGGTTACTCCGAAGGAAACCCAGTTCCTGATTTTACTTTATATAAAACTAATGGAGATTCTGTAAGGCTGAGTGATGAACTTGCTTTAGGTAAGCCTGTTTTACTTGTAGGAGGTAATTATACTTGTCCTATCTTCCGTCAGAAAATTGTTGAGCTTAATAACATCGCATCCTATTATTCCGGACAGTTAAAAGTGTATGTAGTTTACGGTGTGGAAGCTCATCCAATTGTTGACCCAAGCCCTTACAGTGGGTTTGTCTGGACAACATCCCAGAACAACAATGAAGGTGTTCTTTATGAACAACCCGACACTTATGGAGAACGCATTGAATTGATTGATTCATTGCGAGCCAATTATAATATTGTTCCTGAAATTTTAGTTGACGGTCCTTGTAACCAGTGGTGGCTAAACTTTGGTCCTGCACCTAACAACGCTTACCTAATAGACACAAATGGCATTGTCCGTGCAAAACAAGGTTGGTTCCAGCGCGCACCTGAAAACCTATGGTGTGATATAGATTCACTTTTCGGAACAAATTCAGGTAACTGCACAACAGTGGGAAACAACGGATATTTTAATTTCTCTCTGACTGATATCGACAGCACAGCTTATGGCGTCCCAACGGATGTTCTGGCAATACACAGTGTTCTTCGAAACCTGTCTTCCACAGACAATGTTGAAATAAATATTTCCAAACAATTTATTAATATTCCTGTGGATTGGTCAACTGCCTTATGTGGTGATATCTGTTATGCACCAACAGTGAATTCTACAAACGTGACTATTGCTCCGTCTGACAGCCTTAACTTTACATTTTATTTTTATACTGGTGCCAGTGCAGACAGCGGTTATGTTAAAGTTCGTTTTAAAAACCTGAATGCTCCTGTAAATACTGTGAATCAACGTTTCTTTGGAGTGACTCTTGATCCGCTCGGGATCCCGGATGACAATATTTCAACACTGAGCATTTATCCAAATCCGGCTCATGATAATATCACAATTCTATCAGATCTTTTTATAGGAAAAAACTATAGTGTGCTCGACAACTCAACAAGGGTTCTGATAAGAGGAACACTTCAGAACAAAACAGAACTACCACTCGAAAATCTTTCAAAAGGTATTTATTACTTAATGATAGACGGACAGACAAAACCATACAAGATCATTAAGCAATAAATATCCGGATATGTTTTTTTTAAAGGATCTCATTTCTAAAATGAGATCTTTTTTTATTATTATCTAAACAACTTTTTAACTTTATCTTTGAAAGCATTTCATTACCAAAAGACATGGAGAATAAAAAAACAACAATAGTCGGTGCCGGTTTAGTTGGCTCACTTTTATCAATATATTTAGCAAAACGGGGATATAAAATTGACCTTTTTGAACGCAGGCCTGATATGCGTAAAGCGAAGATTTCAGCGGGCAAATCCATCAACCTTGCACTGAGCGACCGCGGATGGAAAGGACTTGAAGGTGTCGGCATTGCTGATGAAATAAAAAAGATAGCAATACCAATGTATGGAAGGCAGATCCACCACAAAGATGGATCTACTGCGTTTCAGCCTTATGGAAAAGACAACCAAGCGATCTATTCTGTTTCACGTGCAGAGATAAATATGCGCCTGATGGAGCTTGCGGAAAAACAAGACAGTGTAAAGATCCATTTTAATGAACGCTGTACTTCCATCGACAGAACTAAGCTTGAAGCACATTTTGAAAATACCGAAACGCATAAAACCAGTTCTGTTCAAAGTGATCTGCTGTTTGGTTCTGATGGAGCCTTTGCTGCTTCGCGTCTGAATCTGCAGCTTACAAGCGACCGCTTCGAATACAATCAGCATTATATCTCTGCAGGTTATAAAGAATTGATCATTCCTCCGGGGCCAAACGGAGAATTCATGATAGAGAAAAACGCACTGCATATCTGGCCGCGCGGAAGCTTTATGATGATTGCCCTTCCAAACACTGATGGGAATTTTACATGTACTCTATTCTTCCCGTTCGAAGGAGAAAAGTCTTTCGCGACAATAAAAACACGTGATGATGTAAAGAAATTCTTTGATGAGGAATTCCCGGATGCTGTTCCTTTAATGCCTACCCTTCTTGATGATTATATGAATAATCCAACATCATCACTTGTAACAGTTAAGTGTTATCCATGGACATTTGATGAAAGAATCGCATTGATCGGAGATGCTGCCCATGCCATTGTTCCATTCTACGGACAAGGCATGAATTGCGGGTTTGAAGATTGTGTTGTATTAAATCAGCTTATCGATAAGCACAAGGAGAACTGGCCTGAAATTTTAGATGAATATCAGAAACTAAGAAAGCCGGATGCTGATGCTATTGCTGATCTTGCGATAATGAACTTTGTAGAAATGCGCGATAAAACAGCTGACCCGAAATTCCTTCTTCAGAAAAAGATAGAAGCAAGATTCAGCAGCAAATATCCTGACAAATGGATCCCGCTATATTCAATGGTAACTTACAGCCCGCATATAAGATATTCAACTGCATTGAAAGAAGGAAGAAAGCAGGAAGCTATCATGGAAAAGGTCATGGCGATGCCTGAGATTGAACAGAAATGGGACAGCGAGGAAGTTGAGAAGGAAATATTAAAGAATTTAAAATAATTTCAAGTTTCAGATTGTAGGTTCTGGGCGTGTTTAAAATTTGAAATCTTTAATTTGAAATCTTTTGATCTATTCAAAAAAATATCTCATTGTAAAACTGCTGATCGAGAATCTCAGTAAATATGAGCTCATGGGAATCTACCGCCCCCAGGCATATTGCAAAGGCGCTAAAGGGTACAGCAGCGAATGCCAGGTAGAGCTTTTCAAAAAACCAATTGAACCAGGTAAATCTGAAGTCCTTAAAGCCGTTCTTGTAAATCCTGTGGGATTTGGAGAGCATTTACATGAAGGAAGTTTGTTAACTTTACGTAATGGTATAGATGTAGAGGCAAAAGCGATAGTGCTGGAGATCATCGGATACAAGAACTGAAATTTATATCTTAGGTACGAGAGCCATTGTAATGACTTATTAAATCAATTTAAGAAAACTTGATAAAAATCAAACACATATTATTTTTCATTTATTTTTTAGCTCCTCTCTGCATTATTGCACAGCCGGGAACTGATGAGCAGCTTGCCCAGCAATTCTATCAGAACAAAGAGTTTGATAAAGCCCTGGAATATTATGAAAAGCTTTATAACAAAAAATCACCTGACCAGTTTTACACACCTTACTTAAACTGTTTGCTTGAGTTAAAAGAATTTAAGAAAGCGGAAAAAATTGTAAGGAAACAAATAAAGAATCATCCTGAAAGCCTTAATCTCTATGTCGATCTTGGAATGGTCTTCCTGCGTTCTGATGAACCTGCTAAAGCTAAGGTGGAATGGGAGAAAGCAATCAAGCAAATAAGAAATGATGACCAGGTGTTTCCTCTCGCCAATGCATTTATGTCATTAAGAGAATACAATTATGCTATTGAAACGTATTTAAAAGGGAGAAAAACCTCTCCGACAAATTATCCATTCAGCTTCGAGCTTGCAGATGTGTATCGGGTTCAGGGAAACCAGGTTGCAATGATCAATGAATACCTGAATGTCCTTGAAACCAGCGATTCCTATATTCAAAGTGTTCAGAATGCATTACAAACAAGTTTTGGTAATGAAGCCGACAGCAAGCAAAATGAAATTTTAAAAACCGAGCTTCTAAAACGAATTGCGAGGAGTCCGGATAAAACAATATTCTCCGAACTCCTGATCTGGATGCAGATACAGATCAAAGATTTTGAAGGAGCATTTATTCAAGCGAAAGCATTGGATAAAAGAAAAAAAGAAGAAGGAGTTCGCGTAATGGGCCTTGCTCAGTTGTTTGCACAGAATGAAAGCTATGACATTGCCATACGGGCGTATCAATATGTGATAGCCAAAGGAAAGGACAATTACTATTACACCAATGCCAGGATGGAACTGTTAAATGTTTCATACCTGATGATCGTTTCAAAAGGCAATTATACAAATGCCGACCTTTTAGAACTGGAGAAGAATTTCAATATAACAATAAGTGAACTTGGAAAATCAGCTTCAACTGCTTCCCTCCTCAAAAACTTTGCTCATCTGCTTGCATTTTATTTAACCAAACCAACCGAAGCAATTGCGCTTTTAGAAGAAACCATCGCGCTTCCTCAGCTTTCTGCAATCACGCAGGCGGAATGTAAACTGGAGCTGGCTGATATATTACTAATGACAGGAGATATCTGGGAAGCATCATTACGTTATTCGCAGGTTGAAAAATCATTTAAATATGATGCGATCGGACAGGAAGCAAAGTTTCGGGTTGCAAGAATTTCTTATTACACCGGAGATTTTAAATGGGCACAGGCACAACTTGACGTTTTAAAAGGCGCTACTTCAAAACTTATCGCGAATGATGCACTTGAACTTTCGCTTACAATTAGTGACGCACTGGCTATCGATACCAATACCGCACCGCTCCTGATCTACGCACGTGCTGATCTTCTTGCTTTCCAGAACAAAGATGATCTTGCAAAGACTACGTTGGATTCCATAAATAAATTATATCCAAACCATGCTCTGGCGGATGATATACTTTTCAAAAAGGCTCAGCTGGAAATGAAACACGGCAGGCTAAATGAAGCTGCTGCGTTGTATGATACCATCATCAATACCTACAGTGAAGACATTCTTGCTGATGATGCCTTATTCAAACTGGCCGACCTGAATGAATATCATTTCAAAAATAAAGACAAAGCCAAAGAATTGTATCAGCAATTGCTTGAAAAATATCCGGCAAGCTTATATGTTGTGGAAGCAAGAAAACGTTTCAGAAAACTCAGAGGCGACTTAATAAATTAATTAAAATAAAACATGATCATTTATAATGTAACAGTGAACGTTGAAAACGATGTTCGCGAAGAATGGCTCAGCTGGATGAAAGCAGTACATATCCCGGATGTAATGGCAACAGGCTATTTTACTGAGAACAAGATCTGCAAAGTGCTTGTTGATGAAGAACAGGGAACCACCTACTCTATCCAATACACCTGTTCTGATCTTGAAAAATTAAAAGAGTACCAGAAACTCCAATCCCCGCGCTTACAGAAAGAAGTGAATGATAAATTCGCAGGAAAGTTTGTGGCATTCAGAACACTGCTTGAGATAGTTTAAAAACATACAATTAAAATAGAACCTGATGACTGACTTTGTAAGGGCCAAGAAAAAATTAGGACAGCATTTCTTAAGGAATGAAGATATTGCTAAGAAGATAGTGGATGGACTTACACGGACATCAGAATACAAACATGTGCTTGAAGTGGGTCCGGGGATGGGTGTTTTAACAAAATATCTTATAGCCAATCCTAATTATGAAACGCATGTGATCGATATTGACAAAGAATCCATCGCCTACCTGAAAGTTAATTTCCCTTCTCTTGAAAAAAATATAATTGACGGGGATTTTCTAAAACTTGATTTTGACAAACTGTTTGAGGGCAATTTTGCTGTGATAGGAAACTTCCCTTATAATATTTCCACCGAGATCTTATTTAAAGTGCTCGATCATAAGAACAGGGTGCCGGAAGTGGTTGGCATGTTTCAGAAGGAAGTGGCGGAGCGGATTGCGGCCAAACCAAAGAATAAAACCTACGGCATCACAAGTGTATTATTACAGGCATTTTACGACATCGATTATCTGTTCACTGTCGACAGCAGTGAATTCATTCCTCCCCCACGTGTTCAGTCAGCAGTCATTCGCTTAAGAAGAAATGAAGTTCAGAAACTGGATTGTAATGAAAAGCTTTTTATCCAGGTTGTAAAAGCGGGATTTAACCAACGCAGAAAAACACTTCGTAACTCTATCCGCGCTTTTAAATTAAAACCGGAATTCTTAGATCATAAATATCTTACACAAAGAGCAGAAGAACTTTCTGTGAATGATTTTGTGGCCTTGACGAATATGGTTGAGGTAGGAGTTTAAGCTAAACATGAAAGAATTTATAAACTGGTTGAAGGAAATAAAAGAAGATTTTATAGACTCTTTTGATGGTGATGCTGCCTATTCATATTACAAGCTCGTTCCTATAGTTATTGGCTTCATCCTTCTTTTTATTGCTTTAGGTATTGCAATGCTCTTTAATTAAATCCCATTGATTGGAACTACCGTTGTAAATAAACTATCCACATCCTTGGCCTATGTGATAACGTTAACTCAAAAGTGCCTAGTACTCTCCTATTAATTTCCAAAAAAACTCTCCCCAATAAGGATAAACCTTACCTTTGCACCTGAAAATTTAAAACCGGCAAAAGGTGCAATTTGAATTAACAGAGGACTTTCTAACAAAACTGCAGACTGCCATAGACAGTAATGATACTGTGTATGTAGAATCGCAGCTGAGAGAGTTATATCCTCCTGATATTGCCGAGATTTTCAATAAGCTGGAACTTGATCAGGTAAAATTCCTTTATAAATATCTTGATGAACAGATTGCAGCCGATGTTTTAGTCGAGCTGGAAGAAGATGTTCGTGAGGATATCCTTGCTTCCTTAACATCCAAAGAGATCGCTGAACAACTGATCGACAACATGGATTCGGATGATGCTGCCGATGTGATCGCGGAGTTACCAGACAATGTGCAGGATGAGGTCCTCTCACACATGGAGGACAGCGAGCAGGCTAGTGATATCGTTGAACTTTTAAATTATGATGAGAACACTGCCGGTGGTTTAATGGCTACCGAGCTTGTGCGTGTTCATGTACACAGCAATGCTATCGAGTGTGTCCGTGAAATCCGTGAACAGGCTGATAATGTTGAGAATATTTACGCTATTTATGTTGTTGATGATAATGAAAAGTTAGTAGGATTACTTCATCTTAAAAAGCTTATCGTTTCTTCTACAAGATCAAAAGTATCTGACATTTATGATACAAAAGTAATTTCCGTAAAGACCAACACGGATGCTGAAGAAGTTGCCAACCTCATGGACAAGTACAACCTTGTTGTATTACCGGTTGTGGATGCATTGGGAAGACTTGTGGGAAGAATCACTGTAGATGATGTTGTTGATGTACGAAGAGAAGAGGAGACAGAAGATGTGCAGAAGATGGGAGGTATGGAAGCGCTGGATGAACCATACATGAACATGTCGATTTGGGGAATCCTTCGTAAACGTGCCGGCTGGCTGGTTATACTATTTTTAGGAGAAACACTTACAGCAAGTGCAATGAGCTTTTTCGAAAATGAAATCGCGAAAGCGGTTATTCTTGCAATGTTCATCCCGCTTATTATTTCCAGCGGGGGTAATACCGGTTCACAGGCATCTACGCTTGTAATACGTGCATTGGCTTTGGGTGAGATCACGGTGCGCGACTGGTGGACCATCATAAGAAAAGAGATCAGAGTTGGATTGCTGCTTGGATTACTCTTAGGTGTAATCGGATTTGCAAGAGTTGCATTATGGGCTCAGTTCTCTCCTAGCTTCTACGGCCCGCACTGGATGCAAATTGCAATGACAGTCGGTTTCTCATTGGTTGGAGTTGTGTTATGGGGCAATACTATCGGTTCTTTATTTCCATTGATCTTAAAGCGTTTGGGACTTGATCCTGCCGTTTCTTCTGCTCCTTTTGTTGCTACCCTGGTTGATATTACAGGGCTTGTTATCTATTTCACAGTGGCGTCAATACTTCTCGGAAGCATTATTTTATAAAGTTATCCAAAGGATCTCTCCAATTCTTCTAATGTTAAATGGTAGAATTTCCCTATTTTTACTATAATAGATAAGAACATGAAAAAACAACAAAAACTATTACTCCTGCTATTTTGTTTACTTTCATTACAGAATTTTTCACAGGAATGGAAATGGTTTACCATGGCAACAGATCCAGGCACGCAGAATATTGCAGGTAAGATTGAATCCGATGATGCAGGAAATAACTTTTCAATCGGATATTTCTATGGTGTTCTGACGGTAAGTCCGACCATCTCTTTAAGCAGTGCAGGAGGATCTGACATTTATATCATTAAAAGGGATACAGACGGAGTTCCTTTGTGGGCTAAAAGGTTTGGAGGTACTGCCGATGACAGAGGCAATGGTATAACTCTGGATCATTCGGGAAACATAATCTTTACAGGGAGTTTCAATCAAAGCATAAGCATAGGAAGCACTACGCTCAATTCAAATGGAGGTTATGATGTTCTCATTGCAAAGCTGGACAATTCAGGAAATCCTATCTGGGCAAAATCCTTCGGTGGAAATTCAATCAGTGTATGGGAAGCAGGCAATGACGTTACCTGCGACACGCTCAATAATATTTATGTTACCGGATTCAGCTATGCGGCAATAACACTTTCACCCGGAATTACTCTAAGTGCTTCAGGAATTCAAAGTGACATGTTCGTTTTAAAAATGAATTCTTCAGGAAGCTATCAATGGGCAAGAAATGGCAGAACACCAAATGGAGGAAATGATAATGATGCTGGTATTACAATTGAGCTTGCAGAAGATCAGAATAGTGTGGTGATAGGCGGCTATTTTATCGCAGATGAGTTTATTTTCGGAACAGATACTTTACTTAATCTTAATGACGGAGGTTATGATTCATATATAATTTCTTTGAGTACATCCACCGGAGCAAAAAACTTTATAAGGCTTATAAGCGGGGCCGGTCACACACATATTGAACAACTTGCACTTGACCCTTCTGGTAACATTTATGTTTTAGGGTCTTGCGGAACCAATTATTTTGAATCCCCTAATACTTTAACTGTAAACACCGGACGATATGATATCTTCCTTTTTAAATATAATTCGGCAGGAACTTTCATTTGGTCCACCGGAATGGGTAACAGCAGCTGGGGACATTCGCCAAATGCAATAACGATCAGTAATGGTAACAAGATATTTGTTGCAGGCTCCTACAGAAATTTTTGTCAGAGCGGAACATTCTCGGTTAACGGACAAGGTATGTTCCTGGCTGTACTTGACACAAACAAGACCACCCTTAGCATGGTAAAAGCCACAACCAGCCTTGGAATAAATATTCAATGCCAGGGAATGGCAATTGATGCTGCTGATAACGTTTATTTTCATGGAAATGTTCCAACAGGAACTTGTACTTTCGGTGCAACAGATTATCCGGCAAATGATTGGGAGATCTTTAATGCAAAGTACTCCTTCATTCCATGTGCAACCGCTCCAGCCCAACCTTCTGCAATAAGCGGCCCGGTATCAATGTGCTATGGCACGTATGGACATGTATACAGCATCACTCCGGTTCCTGGAACAACAAGTTATACATGGACATTCCCTTCCGGTTTTTCAGGAGTGAGCACGTCAAATAACATTACAGTTACGGCAGGATCAACCAGTGGAAATGTAACTGTGAAAGCAAATAATGGATGCGGCAGCAGTGCCGTTCAGGTTCTGCCTGTTACTGTTATAACTCCTCCTCCCCCCCCGGCATCAATCACCGGTCTTACAATAGTATGCAGTGGAAATTCATATACTTATTCAGTTGCAACCGTTTCCGGGGCAACAAGCTATGCATGGAATTTTCCTGGTGGCTGGATCGGTAGCTCAACCACTAATTCAATAAACGTAACCGCAGGTATAAGCGGAACTGTTTATGCAAGAACTTCCAATTCATGCGGATTAAGCTCTGCTGCTTCTAAAGCTGTAACCGTAAATCCAAGGCCGGCACAACCGGGGACAATGACAGGTAACATAAATATTTGCCAGGGAACAGTAAATACATACTCTGTCCCAGCTGTTAGTGGTGCAACATCATATACATGGACGCTGCCTTCAGGGTGGAGCGGAACATCAACAAGTACTTCTATTACAACAACTGCAGGTGCAACCAGCGGCACCATTTCTGTTACTGCAAATAATTCATGTGGTCCGGGCACTGCAAGAACAATAACGGTGAATGCAACACCGATACCTGCAAGCCCTACATCCATTTCCGGTAACAATGCGATCTGTCCTAATGCTACAAATACATTCTCTGTTCCAACTGTTCCAGGTGCTTCATCATATACCTGGACATTGCCAGGAGGATGGTCCGGAAGCTCTGTATCCAACAGCATTACTTCAACCGCAAATTTAAATGGAGGGATAATTTCTGTAACTGCAAATAATACCTGCGGATCTTCTTCTGCTCAAAGCTTATCATTAACAATTAATAATGTATCCGCAAGTTCTGTTTCCAATCCAACTTGTTATGGATATTGCAGCGGAACTGCAACAGTTACTCCAACAGGTACCGGTCCATTTACTTACAGCTGGCTGCCTGGAACAGAAACAGGTCAGACAGCAGATTCGTTATGTTCAGGAACATACACCGTAACGATTACGGGTGATGGAGGCTGCAGCACTACCGCTACAACAATGATTACTGAATTAAGTTCATTCACTGTAAGTGAAACACATTCAAATCCAAGCTGCTATGGAATGTGCAACGGAGCTATAACTATCACTCCTGTTGGTGGAACACCGCCTTATTCATATTCCGGAACTACTACTAACATCTGTGCAGGAACTTACATTTCTAATATCACTGATTCAAACGGATGTATCGCAAGTTCCGCCATAACCATTACAGAACCTGCAGAAATTCTTGCAAATACTGTCATCTCAGGGATCAGCTGTAACGGACTTTGTGATGGATCCGCAACGGTATCACCAACAGGCGGCACCGGTCCATATTCTTATCAATGGTGTACAGGGACTACAAGCAGTTTCATGAATGGATTTTGCGGAGGAACATGTTCAGTTTCGATTACCGATGCAAATGGTTGCCAGCTTATTGAATCCATCATCATAAACCAACCAACTGTAATCTCGCTGAACACAACTTCTGGTGCAAGCGCTATCTGCGAAGGAGATTGTGCTTCCCTTCTCGCATCTGTTTCAGGTGGAACAGGCCCATATACTTACGGATGGATGCCCGCATTAAATTTAAATAATGCTTCTATCTCCAATCCAATGGCCTGTATTTCTTCAAGCACAACTTATTCTGTCAGTGTATCTGATGGTAACGGTTGCAATGTGAATGGCACTGTTTCAGTAATCGTTAATCCGAAACCATCTGTGAATTATACTCAGAGCCCGGCTATAGCCTGTGAGAATATTTCATCTCTTGCATTAAGTCCTGGTACTCCTTCAGGAGGATATTACAGCGGTACCGCAGTTACAGGAAACATATTCAGTCCTTCTGCTGCTGGATCAGGTTCATATCCTGTAAGCTATATTTATTCTGATGCTAATGGATGCAGTGACACTGCAATTTCAACTATAACTGTTAGTGTTTGTACCGGAATTGAAAGTGTTACTGAAAATAAGATCAGTGTTTACCCAAATCCGACAAGAAATATTCTTATTGTTAAGAGCTCAGAACTAATCACTGGAATTAACATATATAACATTCTTGGAGAAGAAATTTTATATACGATTGTTGGCAGAAACAATGCAAACATAGATATGTCATCTTTTGCTGAAGGAATCTATTGGATCAGAATCCAAACAAACAAAGAATCGCTCACCAAAAAAATAGTGAAAGAATAGAACAATGCGAATTTTATTTATTGACTCCAATCATCCTTTATTACATACTTCGCTTGAAAAAGCTGGTCATACCTGTGAACTTAATTATTCATGGACAAAAGAAGAGATCATTGATAATGTACACTTATATGATGGCATTGTTATACGCAGTAAAATAAAGATCACTAAAGAAATTATTGATAAAGCATCTAATTTAAAATTCATTGCCCGTGCAGGTGCGGGAATGGAAAATATTGATGTTGAATATGCAGAAAGCAAAGGAATAAAGTGTTTGCATGCTCCTGAAGGAAACCGCGATGCCGTAGCAGAGCATGCAATAGGAATGCTCCTATGTTTATTTAATAATATCAGTCGGGCTGATAAAGAAGTGCGTGAAGGAAAATGGATTCGTGAAGGGAACAGAGGAGTTGAACTTATAGGCAAAACAGTAGGCGTGATCGGACACGGGAATATGGGAAGTGCTTTCACTGAAAGATTAAAAGGTTTCGGAGTGAAGGTACTGGCTTACGATAAATACAAAAAGAACTTCGGCACTGAATTTATTAAAGAATCAACATTAGAAGAGATCTGTGAACATGCTGACATCATCAGTCTGCACACTCCATTAACAGATGAAACACATTATCTTATCAATGATGAGTTCATCAATAAATTCAAAAAAAATATTTATATCATTAATTCTGCAAGAGGTAAATGTTTGAACACTGCCGATCTTATTAAGAATTTAAACTCCGGGAAAGTTAAAGGAGCTTGTCTTGATGTATTAGAATACGAAATGACATCTTTTGAAAACCTTGATACCAGTGCCTTACCCCAGGCTTTCCGCGAACTGATCAAAAGTGATAAAGTTATATTATCATCACACATTGCAGGATGGACACACGAGAGCAATGAAAAGATCGCGGGGATACTTGCCAGGAAGATCATCAGGACTACAACAAATTAATTGGTGAATAATGAAAAAGCTTTGCATCAAACTTATTATTCTGTTTTTTGTTTGTTGTACTTTTAATCTATTTAGCCAGGACACCGCATATAATAAAATCATTCAGCAGCTTCTTCGCATCGATGAACTGGATCAACGCTACAGAAATCAAATGGGTTCCGTTCAATCACGATATGGCGGTGATTCCAAAGAAATGAAAGAGCTTTATAAAGCAATGAAAAGTGCTGATTCACTTAATCTGATCAAAGTGGAATATATTCTTTCAAAATATGGATGGTTAGGTGTTAATGAAATCGGCAGCCAATGCAATACTACCTTATTTATGGTGATACAACATTCCGATCAGCCACATCAGGAAAAATATTTACCGATCATGAGGCTTGCCGTAAAGAATGGTAAAGCTCAGGCGCACCATCTTGCTTTATTGGAGGATCGCATTTTACTGCAGCAGGGAAAAAAGCAGATCTATGGAAGCCAGCTAAGCTGGAACCTTAAAACCAATCAATATTATCTTGCTCCCCTCGAAGATCCTGACAATGTAGATAAAAGAAGGAAAGAAGCCGGATTGGAAATATTGTCTGATTATATTAAAAACTGCTGCGACCTTACCTGGGATGTAGAACAATACAAAAAAGAGCTGCCATCCATTGAAGAAGATTTCTTTAAAAATAAAAAATGAGATCTAAAATTATCATCTCACTGATCGTGAGTTTCTTTCTTACCTCCTGCTTTGGTCTTTTCGACAGCGAGTCCGACAGGATCATTGATAAGTATATAGTATTGTGGATAGATCTTGAAGAAAACAGATGCATCTCCGAACAATTCGAAAAAAATTCAGCAGGTTCCAGTGTTATCGTCCCGCCATATGTTTTCGCTGCCGGACATAATGAGGAATTTATTATTGCCAAACAACATCCTTCCGAAGATTTCAATACAACCAATTATTTCATTATTGATATGCACCGCAAAATAAAAAAGAATGGTGAAAAAGTTTTTGGCCCCTTAACAAGAAAACAATTTGACAGCCTGAGAACAGAATTAAGGATTAGGGATATTAAGTTCGATTTAAAATATCCTGAGCAACCTTTTTAATGAATAGCAGTGTTTATGATTTTTTGCAAGGTCTCTTCCTTTAAAGGTTTTTCAACAATTTCTATGATCTGTTTATACTGAGAACAGCGATGTATATCTTCCGGACTAATCAGGTTAGTCAGCATCACCACCTTTACTTCAGCAGCAACTTTAAGATCTAGTTCTTTTAATTTATCAAGGAACATAAATCCACTGCAGACTGGCATCTGTATATTCAGAAAAATAAAATCGATCGTATCAGAATTACCACAACTCTCCTTTTCCTTAAGGAAAGAAAGCGCTTCTTCAGTATCATTAAAAGTATGGATAGCATAAAAAGACCCTGACCTTTCTATGATAGTGCGGGTAATGAACATACTTATGTCGTCATCGTCTATAATAACAACATGGGGGAATTTATTATCAGACTTCATCGGAAACATGGAGAGTAAGTTTCTTAATGTAAATATATCGCATAATAATTTTTTAACTCTTTAATTACTTAATTATCAGTATTTAACCCTATAAATTCAAAATCTTACTGTTTTGAATTCCATACCTTAAACATCCTCTTCATGCCTCAGTTAATGCTCAACCCAATTATTATTTATTTAAGAGGAGCTTGAGCTTAAAACTGTATTTGACTGGAATGAAATTTTATTATAAAGGCATAAAGCTTATTATTGTCCTATGAAAAACATCTTCTTACTCTTAATTTCGATTTGCTCTTTCACTTTTACAAGCTGCGGGGATTTCCAGGATATCACCTTTAAAGGTGTTGAAGGTGTAAAAATTGTAAAGATGACACAGGAAGGGATTGAAGCAGAGATCACCGCAAGGATCCACAACCCGAATAAAATAGCTTTTCATATTTATCCTTCCGTACTGGATGCTACGCTTAACGGAATGAATGCCGGGAAAGCAAAACTCACGAACAACATAAAGATCAAAGCGAATTCGGAGCGCTCCTATACTTTTAAGGTTAAATCGGATTTCTCCACACTGAATATGTTTGAACTCCCCATGCTTATGACTGCCATCGGAGGTAAGAATGTGAAAGTGGGAGTAAAAGGTGATCTTAAAGTTGGAAAATTACTGGTGAAAAGAAAATACCCCGTTGACCTTATTAAAACCGTTCCTATTAACGCCACAGGTTTTTAATTACAGTCTTCACCTGTTTGTGATCCCGGCCAAATTTTTTGAAGAATATTACCTTCCGCATCCTTAACATGTTTTAGTACTTTTAATTCATGCAAGAAAAAAACCCAAAACATACAAATTCACTGATCAGTGAAACAAGCCCTTATCTTCTGCAGCATGCACACAATCCTGTGAACTGGTATGCATGGAATGATGAATCACTTGAAAAAGCCAAAAGGGAAGACAAGCTTATTCTTGTAAGCGTAGGTTATTCAGCCTGCCACTGGTGCCATGTCATGGAACATGAAAGCTTTGAAGATGAAAAAGTAGCGGCTATCATGAATGATAATTTCGTGTGCATAAAAGTTGACCGGGAAGAACGCCCGGACATTGACCAGGTGTATATGCTTGCAGTTCAGCTGATGACAGGGCACGGTGGCTGGCCGCTCAATTGTTTTGCTCTGCCTGACGGAAGGCCCATTTATGGTGGAACCTATTTCCCTAAGCAGCAATGGATAAACATACTTCTTAATCTTACCGATGTTTATAGAAATGAAAAAGACAAAGCATTGGAATATGCCAACAGGCTTACAGAGGGAGTTAAGCTGGCTGAACTGGTGAAAGTAAAAGAACGGGAAGAGTTCTCTTCTGAAATTCTTTCACGCTGTTACAATAACTGGAAGCTCCGCTTCGATACTATTGAAGGAGGCCCTGACAAAGCACCTAAATTTCCGCTGCCGAATAATTATGAATTTTTATTGCGCTATGCGCTTGCTTCAGAAAATAAATCGGAAGTAATGGAGCATGTTGATCTTACGCTGAAGAAAATGGCTTACGGTGGAATTTATGATCAGATAGGCGGAGGATTTGCAAGATATTCCGTTGACCATTTATGGAAAGTACCGCATTTTGAAAAGATGCTTTACGACAATGCTCAGCTGGTAACACTTTACAGCGAAGCATACCGTGCAACCAAAAATGAATTGTACAAAGAAGTGGTGTACGATACCCTTGAATTTATCTCCCGCGAGCTTACTTCACCTGAGGGCGGATTTTATTCAGCCCTGGATGCGGATTCAGAAGGTGTGGAAGGAAAATATTATGTGTGGACAAAACAGGAATTAAAAGAGCTGCTGAAAAATAAGTTCGAAGTGTTCTCTGATTACTACAATGTAAACGAACGCGGATTCTGGGAGCACGATAATTATATTTTGCTCCGTTATGATGACGATGCGGCAATTGCTGAAAGAAACAAGATCAGCTTAAATGAGCTGCATGAAATTATTCTTGCCAGCAAAAAACTTTTATTGGCAGTAAGAGAAAAGAGAATTCGCCCGGGACTCGACAACAAGATCCTTACTTCCTGGAATGCCCTGATGCTGAAAGGATACATTGATGCTTACAACGCTTTTAACGAAACGAAATTTTTAGCAGCAGCTGAAAAAAATGCGGCTTACTTATTAAAATATGCCTGTAATAATGATACGCTGAGCCATTTATGTATAAAGGAAACAAGTAAACAAAAGCTGGGTTTCCTTGAAGACTATTCTTTCAGCATCGAAGCATTTATTGCATTGTACCAGGCAACAAGTCAAGAATCCTATCTGACAAAAGCGAAAGAGCTGATGGAGTATTGCATTAAACATTTCCGTGACAGCTCCAGCGGAATGTTCTTTTTCACTTCGGATGAAGACAAGGCTTTGATCACACGAAAAATGGAGCTTTCTGACAATGTGATTCCTGCCTCCAATTCCAGCATTGCAAAATCATTGTTTTTATTAGGACATTATTTTGAGAATGAAGAATATATTTCCATGAGCAGGGCCATGCTGAACAATGTACTGGAAGAGCTGGAGAATTACGGAGCGGGATACAGCAACTGGGCCATGCTGCTGCTTTATTTTACAGAACCATTTTTTGAAGTGGCCATTGTTGGCAAAGCAGCGGATGAAAAATACAGGGAATTCCAAAAACATTTCCTTCCAAACATAATATTTGCGATAAGTAAAGCTGAAAGCACATTACCCTTACTCCAAAACCGTTTTGTTGAAGGAGAAACCATGCTTTATGTTTGCAGCAATAAAACCTGCAAGGAACCGGTGAAAGAAACGGGTGAAGCGTTCAGACAAATCCTGAATAAGTAAATCAGGCTTTATACTTTTTCGAAAGTAAATGAGAGCATAAGTTCATTTCGGAACTGAAATTTATAAGGCGGGTAAGGCAAGTATTTTATCCTACTGTCTATAATAAAATCCATGAACCTGAAAACTTTTACAATTACGCGATTTCGAAAATCAATGTTTACTTTTTCACGGTTCACAGCATTTGCAAAAGCACGTGAATAGTTTTCCCAACGAAGTCTTGAATTGATATTCTTTCGAATATATGTTTGTAAGCCTAAGCCATATTCAGAGGTTATAAGAGATTTCTTATAGACCATATCATTTTCATTTGCCAAAACTTGGGTAGACAAATAAGGAACGGCAGTTGTTTTAAGTGTAACAAATGTCAGGTTGATTCTGCATGTTTTCCAGAAGTGAACAGAAGTTCCATAGCCGAGGTCTATACTCATTGGGTTGCCGAATCCACCGCACCAACGTTTAGTGTAGTAGCCGGTATCATTATAATACATTTCATATGTGGAGAGAAATTGAGAATTAAAATAAAACGTAAATATATTTTCAAAACGCTTATTCACATTCTTTACTACTTCAGCACTCAGATCCAGGTAATCACTATTCTTATTCCACACACTGTCAACGAACTTCATATATCCTACCTCACCATTAAAACGGATATGCGTTTCCCATTTATTACCAATGGTATCATAATTAATATTACTCCTTAACAGAAAAGTATAATTATTATACCCGCTGTATTTCCAGTTTTTATAATGTGTGTATGATGCGGAGAAATTGTTTGAGAAGGTTATTGCGGAGGGAATGACATGGTGCTTGGTTCTATTAATAGAATCATGACCAAATCCAAAAGAGTTTAAAAATAAAAAGAGCAATAAAAAGACTATTCCTTGAGTTCTTTTCATCTCTAACAATTATGAGGCTTTTATTCTAAGCTTAGGTAAAGACTTTTTACTAATTCCCCATGAATCAAGATAATCAAGATTTACATAGATATATTTGACATTACATCCCGAATTACCTTTATTAATAATGGCATTCCAATCCGGAATGTGAGTTTTATTAATTCCGTCAAAATACTTTGCATAATTCATTAAAACAATAAAGTCAAACCTGCTATATTCGAAATGGTCTAGTACTTTATTCGGGTCTATGAAACAATTAAAAATTGAATCGATAGAAATATTTCTTTTTGTATTAATTCCGTTACTATTTATCGAACAAATATTTGCTAAAGTGTTGTCAATTGGCGCATTACAAGTGCTTGAATCGTTTTTATAAGGATAAAATAATTTTTGACCAGAAAACACCAATAGTTCTGGCCCACCTAAGAAATATCTGTTTAGTTTAACCTGACTAGTTGAATCTTTTGCAAAAACAATTAATGTAGAATCAATATTTAAACTTTTTGAATATTGGTTTATTGAAAGATAAGATTCCATTTTGGGATCCTTTATTCCTCCCCATTTTTTTATGACAAAGCTACATGAGGAAACAAAAAGCCATACGATTATAATGAATGAATTTTTTTTCATTTAATAAGGTTTTTAAATAGGAGATTAAAAGTGGATATTTATAGGGACGCCTCTCGCTCTTTCTTTCTGTCTGTAGTTTTTGTTTTGGGGCTATATATCTTTATCATATTTTTTTTATCAAGTGGCCAAAAATCCATATAGTCGGTAGTTAACTTGATTGTTTTAATTTTTAGATCCTGCTTTTTCATTAATGTACTTTCCCAATCTCTCATTTTGATACTATTAACTTTTCCTAAATATTTTGCCCAATACATTACTAAATAATAATCGAATCCGGAAAATTCTTCTTTATTTACAGATAAGCCATTAATTTTACGAACCTCCTCTAGATAATCAAAAATATTATCAGTTGAATCTACCCTTATTACATTATGAGGATTAAGAAAACTAATTAAACTATCATTTTGTCCATTACATTTTTTTTCGTCTCTATAAAGCATTAAGTAACCATTTTTATCATAAAATCTTATTTCAGGTATACCTATATTTTTATTATAAAATTTAGTTAGAGAAGCTGTATCCCTAAAGGCGTAATTGTTCGCGGTATCCAGTTCATTCGAATGCAAATATTTTGTTATACTGTGAGAAGTTTCGACTTTAGGATTTCGAACACCATATGAATACAACAGTATTTTATTACAACCTGTAAAAACTAATAAGCAAATAATGCTGAAAATAATTTTTGATTTCATAGAAAGGAATAATACTGGGCAATGAAATTCATTGCCCAGTTATGTTTAGTTTACTTTACTTGGCAATAGTAGTGTATGATTTATTCACTAAAGAAATCATAATTATGCCATTTTTCTCTGTCACCGCGTACTTCCCGGCCTTAACGGTGAACTTATCAATACCCAATTGTGAGCAAACTTCAGATGTCAAGATATAATCAACAGGAACTTCAAAGATTCCGTTTGAAAACTGATATTCAGCTATTTCTCGTGACAATGAAGTCTTGTTAATAGATATATCTAATGTGCCTGTATTGTCATTTATGCTTGCGGTCATAGAACGTGATCCGCCAACTCTTATATCACATAATCCACGTTCAATACATACTTTATTAATATCCTTGTGACCAAATTCAATACTAATTGTTATTATCGGTCCTGCAAAAGCTTGCACACTCATTCCTACTAATACTACTGCTGCTAAAATAAATTTTTTCATTTTTTTAATAAGGGTTTTAATTTGTTTTATAAATGATTTATTAATAATTTCAACGTTGATGATCTACGGTTTAATTACTGTTTTTTATTACCTCCTTCCTTTTTTTAGTAAGTTTCCTAGGCCTACTGATGAACGACTTGAAGAGTCGTTTTTTTGTTTATCGCAGTTTAATACTACAATATGCTTGGTTAATCGGCTGCAAATATAAATTCATAAATTTTCCATATGCAAGTTGATAGTAAAACAAAAATGACCTAAACTAAGGTTTCGCTCGAAAATAAATTTGTAATTCATTGATATTTAATGACTAGCTTCTCCCACTTATTCCATCAGCAAATTCAAATTTTAATTATTCACAACATATTAACATTTTAAAGATTAAATCACACAGACAATCCCCTGAATTCCTTTGTTCATAAATGTTTTGGAGCAACAGCGAAAATATATGTGTATTAAAAAATACTACACTTCATAGTATTTGCCTATAATTTTTACGATCTTTAATTATATAAAAATTGAAATAATGTCACAACCCAACAACCCACTTCATAACAAAACCCTTCAAATGATCCTTGAAGAGCTGTTGGATCATTACCGCTGGGAAGGACTTGCTTACCACATCCCGGTAAATTGTTTTATGAAAGATCCGAGCATCAAGTCCAGCCTCACGTTTCTGAGAAAAACACCCTGGGCAAGAAAGAAAGTGGAAGATCTTTATGTAAAACTCATGGAAATTAAGTAGCTTAGATACTAAACAAATGCTTAACAGCGTTTAAACCAAAACTACTTCTATGAAAGCTCTCCTGATCGCATTTTCCTTTCTCCCGGTTTTCTGTCTAGCACAAGCTGCAAAAACAACCGCTAAGCCATCTACAACGGATTGTCCTACTTTCGTAAATAAACCTCAGTCAAGCAAAGCTGCATCTTTTGAAGCTATGCGTCATACCAAGAAAGCCAAGCCAGCAGCTGCTCCAAAAGCTAAAACAGAAACTGCCTATGTTCCTTCTTTCAGCTCCAGCTCCGATAAAGTGATGGATAAAAAACCTACAGTTAAACCGGCACCTTCTGAAAAGACTGTTCCTGCAGAAAAGGAGACACCGGAAGCTGTTTCTAAAACAAAAGAGCCTGCTGTTTCAAAAGAGAAAACAGAAGAAGGAGATAAAGCAGTTGCCGAAAAGAAAGTTCCTAAAAAGAAGAAACTCGTGAATAATTCCGGTAAAGTCCAGAAAACAAAAACGGATCCGAGCAAATGTCCGGCATTCTAATCCTCTTATTTTAATTGATCACTTAGTGCAGGAAGGAAATTTGTCCGCGCAGGCATATCCAGGAATGGATACGTTACTTTTGATAAATACAATCCCTGTGGATGTGCAGGTAAAAAAAGCTTTGGCGTTTCCTGCGTTTTCAGCGAATTCTCAAACTCTTCAATTGTACTTTCTCCTTTCCCTATTGAAAGAATTTTCCCCATCAGCATACGAATCATGCATTTCAGAAAACGGTTGGCGCTGATCTGAAACCTTAACCTATCGCCTTTCTCATTATGATACAAGGCAGCATGTGTAACAATACATTTTGTATGATTATGCTTTTCCGGTGATTTGCAGAATGTATAATAGTTTTCGTATTTAGTCAATAAAGAAACAGCCTCCTTCATTTTCTCCAGATCCAGCTTATTCACCAAATACATTGAACTGAATTCACTCAGGAAAGGATCTTTGTAAGTATGAAGAAAATAATCATACGTGCGTGAAGTTGCATCATGTCGCGCATGTTCATCTTCAAAAACCTGTATCATATCAAACACGGAAATATCATGCGGAAGCACTTTATTGAGCCTGAATACAAGATCATAATCCCATTCCAATGATGTTTCAATATGAAAAAAATACTGGCTGGCACTTACCTGTGCATCTGTTCTGCCGCAGCCATAAACAGTGATCTTCTCCTTCAGCAACTTTTCAAATGCCTTTTCTAATACTTCCTGCACGCTGTTAACCCCGGGCTGTCGCTGCCATCCCCGGTAATGGAAACCATGATAAGCTATATGAAAGAAATATTTTTTCATGCTTCAGAATCTTTGTAAATGTAGGTATTATGTAATAAATATTTTTGTGCTTTTCTGTTTAGTTAAGTATCTTTGCGGCAGTTCTTTAAAACCGGGAAACCGGAAGAGAAAACAGTTTAAATTTCTTTCACCTTATGAGATCCCGCATAAAAATTGCGGGACATGTTCGAAAAAGGTTTTAGAAATATAAAACCTATTCTCACATGCTTATCAAGAAAGGCTGAGGGACTTGCCCGTTGAAGCCTTAGCAACCCATTGGGGAAGTTAATTGGTAATTTGTTATTTGGTTATTTAGGCTACGCCTGATTTAACTCAATAACTAATAACTTTTAACTTAACATCAAGAAGGTGCTAATTCCTGTCCGCTTTGCGGAACAGATAAGTCAGAATAATTATTTTTGAAACGTACGAATCAAAATATTTTTATCTCCTCTGACTATAAACGTTGGAGGAGATTTTTTTTGGGATAAACTTCTTAGAAAAAACACAGAATGAACACACTGGATCGGTTCAGTAACAGAGTTGACAATTACATTAAATTTCGCCCGGATTACCCGGCTGAGATCATTACTTTTTTAAAACAGGAAGGAATCCTGAACAATGATTCGATCATAGCAGATATCGGATCAGGTACAGGAATCTCATCCGAGCTGTTTTTAAAGACAGGAAATTTAGTGTTTGGAATTGAACCGAATAAAGAAATGCGTGAAGCTGCAGAACGCATCCTCTCGAAATACAATAACTTTGAAAGTAAGGACGCGACTGCAGAATCAACTAAGCTGCCCGACAATTCAATTGACCTGATCATTGCCGGACAAGCTTTTCACTGGTTCGATAAAAAGAAATGCAGAAAAGAATTCCAAAGAATTTTAAAACCTCAGGGCACTGTTTGCCTGATGTGGAACGACAGAAGAACTGAAAGCACACCATTCCTGAGAAGCTATGAAGATTTTATAAAAATGTTCGCAACCGATTATCTTGAAGTGAATCATAAGAATATTGATGAAACTATTTTCAATGATTTTTTTGGTGATAGTAATTATAAAATGAAAGCATTCGACAACTTTCAATATTTCGATCTTGAAGGACTTAAAGGAAGAATTCTTTCATCTTCGTATATGCCGCCTGAAGGACACAAAGATTTTGAATATATGATGTATGTGCTGAAAAAGATCTTTAATCGTTTTCAGGAAAACAACAAAGTGACAATTGAATACGATACAAAGATTTATTACGGAAAATTAAAATAAAAAAACCAGCTCCCTCTCATTTTTCAAGGAGAGGGACTGCAGGAGAGGTTTATGACAGACATTAAAAAAGAATTAGAAAAAAGAATATTAGTCATCGATGGTGCAATGGGCACCATGATCCAGCAATACAAATTGGAAGAAAAGGATTATCGCAGCAAACGTTTTTCAGACTGGCATAAAGACCTGAAAGGAAACAATGATCTCTTATCGATCACACAGCCTCAGATCATCAAGGCTATCCACAAAGAATATCTGAAAGCCGGAGCTGATATCATAGAAACAAATACATTCAGTGCTACAACAATTGCAATGGCTGATTACGATATGCAGGAGCTTGCATTTGAATTGAATGTTGAGTCAGCAAAGATCGCAAAAGAAGCGATCACAGAATTTCAGAAAGAAACGGGTGATACAACTCCACGCTACGTAGCCGGAGCTTTCGGTCCGACCAACCGTACTTTATCTCTTTCACCAAACGTAAATGATCCCGGGTTCCGCGCCATCACTTTTGATGAGCTGGTGGAAGCGTACGCTGAACAGGCAAACGGGCTCATCGATGGCGGAGCTGATCTACTTTTGGTAGAAACCATCTTCGACACATTGAATGCTAAAGCTGCTTTATTTGCTATCCAGAATGTATGTAAAGAAAGAAATATAAAAATGCCGGTGATGGTTTCAGGAACGATCACTGATGCCAGCGGAAGAACATTATCCGGACAAACAACAGAAGCATTTTTAAACTCCATCTCACATGTTGACCTTTTAAGTGTTGGTCTGAATTGCGCTTTAGGTGCGAAGGACATGCGTCCCTATCTTGAAGAGCTTTCCGATAAAGCTCCTTTTTATGTAAGCGCTTATCCCAATGCCGGCTTACCGAATCAGTTTGGTGAATACGATCAGGATGCTCATGAAATGGGACACCAGATCGAAGAGTTCCTTAAAGCAGGGTTTTTAAATATCGTAGGAGGATGCTGCGGAACAACACCTTCACACATCAAACGAATTGCTGAAATAGCAAAACAATCAAAGCCAAGAAAAAAACCGGAACCTGATCACTTAATGCACCTGAGCGGCCTGGAGCCTGTTACACTTCGCCCTGAAAGCAATTTCATGAATGTAGGTGAACGTACAAACGTAACAGGTTCAAAGAAATTCCTTCGTTTAATTAAAGAAGGAAATTATGAAGAGGCTTTAGCGATCGCTAAGGACCAGGTTGATGGCGGAGCACAGGTAATCGATGTGAACATGGATGAAGGAATGCTGGATGGCGAAGCTGCCATGACAAAATTCTTAAACCTGATAGCATCAGAACCGGATATTTCACGCGTGCCTATCATGATCGATTCTTCCAAATGGACAGTTATTGAAGCCGGTTTAAAATGTGTCCAGGGGAAAGCGATCGTGAATTCCATCTCCATGAAAGAAGGTGAAGAGAAATTCATTGAACAGGCAAATAAGATCAAACAATACGGTGCGGCTGTTATAGTGATGGCTTTTGATGAAGTTGGACAAGCAGATACATATCAGCGCAGAATTGATATCTGTAAACGCGCTTATGATATATTAGTTAATAAAGTAAACTTTCCTCCGCAGGATATAATTTTCGATCCTAATATTTTTCCGGTTGCAACCGGAATGGAAGAGCATCGTCTGAACGCGCTTGATTTCTTTAACGCAACAAAATGGATCAAGGAAAATCTTCCTTACGCAAAAGTGAGTGGCGGGGTGAGTAATGTTTCATTTTCTTTCAGAGGTAATGATGTTGTGCGCGAAGCAATTCACGGAGCATTTCTTTATCACGCAGTGAAGAACGGAATGGACATGGGAATTGTTAACCCATCGCAGCTTCAGGTGTATGATGATATTCCAAAGGAGCTATTGGTGCTAGTTGAAGATGTTCTCCTGAACAGAAGAGATGATGCAACCGAGCGTTTGGTGAATCATGCTGAAACATTAAAAGGAACATCGAACGAGAAAGCGGAAAAAAATGAAGAGTGGAGAAAAGGTACTGTTGAAGAAAGATTAAGTCATGCTCTTGTAAAAGGGATTGTTGAATACATTGATATCGATACAGAAGAAGCGCGATTAAAGTTAGGTCGCCCGCTTCACGTGATAGAAGGACCGTTAATGGACGGCATGAATGTGGTTGGTGACCTTTTCGGAAGCGGAAAAATGTTTTTACCACAGGTTGTAAAAAGTGCACGCGTAATGAAAAAAGCTGTTGCATATCTTGAACCATATTTGCAGCAGGAGAAAGAAACGAACAGGCTTGCAGGAATTGTGGGTGACGGAAGACAGAATGCAGGCAAAATATTAATGGCAACTGTTAAAGGAGATGTTCATGACATTGGGAAGAACATAGTTGGTGTAGTGCTTGCCTGTAATAATTACGAGATCATTGATCTTGGTGTAATGGTTTCCTGCGATAAGATTCTTGAAGAAGCAAAAAAACACAATGTTGATGTGATCGGATTAAGCGGATTGATCACACCTTCGCTTGATGAAATGGTACATGTGGCCAAAGAAATGGAACGCCTGAAATTCACCACCCCTTTATTGATCGGAGGAGCCACCACTTCCAAAGTTCACACTGCGGTTAAGATCGCACAGAATTATTCCGGTCCTGTAGTTCATGTGAATGACGCGAGTAAATCTGTTCCGGTAGCAAGCAGTCTGATCTCGGATGAATTACGCGCAGCTTTTATGACTGAAGTAAACAAAGATTATGAACGTGTAAGAGAACAGAATAAAAATGCTCAATCTCAAAATAAGTATATTTCAATTGCTGAGGCACGTGAAAATAAATTTCCGATCAATTGGAAAGATACCAAAATTCAAACCCCGGCTTTTACCGGCAATAAGGTATTTGAAGATTACTCTTTAGAAGAGATCGCGGAGTATATCGACTGGACGCCATTTTTTATCAGCTGGGAAATGAAAGGCTCATATCCGAAGATCCTTAATGATCCTGAACGTGGTGAAGAAGCTAAAAAGTTATTCAATGATGCTCAGAAAATGCTGAAGCAGATCATTTCTGAAAAATGGCTGAAAGCAAATGCGGTTATTGGAATATATCCTGCAAATGCTGTCGGTGATGATATTGAAGTGTATGAAGATAAAAATAGATCTAAGATTAAAACTACTTTTCATACGTTACGCCAACAAACCAAAAAGCCTGCCGGACAATACAACATTGCTTTAAGCGATTTCGTGGCTCCTACCTCCACTTCGGAGACTACAGACTACATAGGTGCTTTCGCAGTAACAACCGGAATCGGCATCGATGAGCATGTTGCACGTTTCGAAAAGGATCACGATGATTATTCTGCCATCATGTTAAAAGCTTTGGCTGATCGTTTGGCGGAAGCTTTTGCAGAGTTAATGCATAAGAAAGTAAGAAAGGAATTCTGGGGATATGCAAAAGACGAGAATCTTAAGAATGAAGATCTGATAAAAGAAGAGTATGCAGGAATTCGTCCCGCACCGGGATATCCGGCACAACCGGATCATACCGAAAAACCGGAACTTTTTAAATTACTTGACGTTGAAAAGAATACAGGAATCACTTTAACAGAAAGTATGGCTATGTTTCCAACAGCTGCAGTAAGCGGTTTGTATTTCGCTCATCCTGATTCACATTATTTTGGCATAGGAAAAATTGCGAAAGATCAGGTGGAAGATTATGGAAAAAGAAAAGGAATGCATTTAGAGATCGTTGAACGCTGGTTAGGACCGAACTTATCATATTAAAACTAAAATCATGAAATAGCCATTTCCATCAGGAAATAACCGGGATAAAAATAATGGCGTATTCCATATGACCTTAAACGAACAAATTACTTACATATGAAAACATTTTTTTCAATTTTATTTACTCTTTCATTTCTGATCTTTTCTCAGTATAGCTTTGCTCAAAAAGGGACAAAAAAAGAAAAGACAGGACCATTAGCAAAATACGATTATGCCGGTCCATTTTATGAAGGCCTTGCTCGAATTAAACTTGAAAAAAAATGGGGTTTCGCTGACTCAACAGGAAATGTAGTTGTTAAACCTAAATACAACGAAGTGGAGAACTTTAAAGACGGACTTGCTAAAGTTAGAACTGATACTAAATGGGGATTAGTGGACAAATCCGGGAATGAGGTTATTAAACCTACATTTGATGCCATCTATGAATTCATCAATGACAGAGCAATGGTTCTCCTTAACGGAGAAAAATATTACATGAACAGGCAGGGTCAGCGCGTGAAGTAGCTCGGTTTTATACCCCCCGGCTTAAGCCAGGAGCTATAAAACTACTTACCCCAGTTCTCAATCTCTTCGACAGTCCATAACTGAGGAAAGAATATTCTTCTTTGATAAGACGGATGTAAATACTTTTGCCACTCACTTCCTCCTGTTGCAGCTTTGTTTTCTCCTTTTGAATTCAGGTAATAACCTGCAGTTTTAATATGTGCAAGAGGCCAGATCACGTTATAAGTATGATCAAATTCACGCAATGCATATTTCAACTGTTTAACATTTTCATCATTCTGATCCAATGCAAGGAAGCGATGTAAAATATTTTTCTCTTTGTATTTTTGAGCTGTCTGTTTTAAAGAATCGAGATATTTATTCTCAAAATGCTGCAGTGTTAAAGTTTTCTTGCCGGTTTTGTGATCCAGACCTCCGTCTTTCCAATAGAGATTATCAAAGATATATTCCATATCGGTTTGCGCATTCACTTGCTGCTTAACACGTGTATTAACCAATAAGTGAATATCGGTGCAGAAGATCTCAATGAAACGGAATTGAGCTGATTGAAAACCGCTCGCAGGTGCCAATGAAAGACGAAACTGATTGTATTGATCGTAATCCATTCCTTCACGCATAACACTAAAGGATGCAGTTAATACACCTGCATATCTGTTCATGCGTTCAATCTTTTCTTTGAATAAGGCCGGACTGATATTCTCATCGTCAACGATCTGTTTTATTTCGTGCGTGATGAGCTTTAACAACAATTCAGTTACCTGGTGATACATAATAAAAATAGGCTCATCCGGAAAGTCGGTGCGGGGCTGCTGAAGGCTCAGTAATGTGTCAAGATTGATATAATCCCAATAGTTCAGAGGCTTGCTGTGAAGTAAACCTTTAAGGTAAGTTTGAGGATCCTGCCCAAGATTTTTATATTTTTCTTCTATGTCTTTGATTATATCGCTCATCATCTGAAAATTTTACCGAAGATACTATCAATTGGTAAAAAAACATACCCCTCAGCTTAATTTTAGCCTAATACAGAACTCTCATCGGCAAACTTGCTAATTTCCTATCTTTTTATTAGAATTGTATTTCTTCTCTACTCAAGGAATAATGCTAAAACAAAGCTGGGATTGGATTTCAAATATGGGTTTGCCTGAGGATGCTGCCACTCCACTCACAAAGCGGATCAGAATTACAAACCAGCTCATTGCAATTTCATTCATATTTACACTTGTATTCATTTTTGCTTATGCTGCATGGGGGCTTACCGATGCTGTTAAAATAGAAGCCGGAACATTAATAGCCTACCTTCTTTTATTTATAATTTCACATTACAGATATCACCATCTTGTTAAGATCCTTTTTGTAACCAGTCTCTATCTCCATCTTTTTGCATTGTGCCTCTGTTTCGGAGAAAGTTCCCAGGCTCATCTGCTTTTTATTCCTGTAGGTGCTCTCCCATTAGTCCTTTTCGATCTTAAACATTCACGAACAATAATTTCGCTGTCACTATTATGTCTTGCGATCTTTGCAACACTATATCTGCTTAATTTTTCATCATCTTTCAGTGTTGTTTTACCTGCCGGAACTTTAGTTAAAATGAAGTTGGCTTTCAATGCCAGTGCCCTGATAGGTGAAGTAATAATAATTTATTCATTCATTGGAAGCATTCAGCGCTACGAGAAAAAACTTAATGAAAAGAACACATTGATGCAGGAGCAATTACAGGCGATCTTTGAAAATTCTTTTGATGCTTTATTTTTAGTTGACTGGCAGAAACGCAGGATCATTAAAGCGAATCAGCGTGCCGTAGAACTTTTCGGAATGGATTCAGAACAGGACTTCTATGATAAGTATGGAACGGATCTGCATAAAGAATTTCCTTCTGAGGCGGAAATGGAAACGATGAGAACCGCTCTTAACACAAAAGGCTTTTATGAAGGAGAGGTTTTATACCGGACTAAGAAGGGTGATGAATTCTGGGGTGCCCTTGCGATAAAGCTTGTTTTGATAGGCGATCAAAAATTTCAGTCGGTTCGTGTAACAGATATTACCGCTGAGAAAAAATCGAAGGTGGATGTACAGACTTCCCTGAACGAAAAAGAGATCCTTCTTTCGGAGATCCATCACCGCGTTAAGAATAACATGGCTGTCATTAGCGGATTATTGGGACTTCAGTCCAACTATGTTGAAGACGAGAATGCAAGATTACTATTTGAAGAGAGCCGCAACCGTATACATTCCATGGCACTGATCCACGACAAACTTTATCAGCACGAAACTTTCGCAAGGATTGATTTCAATGCATACTGCAATGACCTGATTAACTTTATAAAAAAATCTTATAGCTCTGACGAGAAAAAGATAAGTTTCTCCATCATATGTAACGATGTGTTTGTGGATATTAAAAATGCGGTTCCATGCGGACTTATTTTAAATGAATTACTATCGAATGCTTACAAACATGCATTTAAAGGGCGACAAGACGGTGAGATAAAAGTTGTCTGCACAAAAATGGGCGGCAAGTTTACAATGAGTGTAAGCGATAATGGAATCGGGTATGATGCCGAATCCAAAATAGAAAAACCTGCTTCACTTGGGCTTACTTTAATAACTGCGCTGACTGAACAGGTAAGCGGTTCAATAAAAACAACCAATAAGAATGGTACTACATATTATTTATCTTTTGAAGAATAAAACATGGCGAAAATAATTATTGTAGAAGACGAAGCTATTGTTGCAATGGCTACAAAAATGATGCTGACAAAGCTTTCACACGAAGTGATCGCAAGTGTCTCATCTGCGGAACAGGCAATCATTGAGATCAGCAAACAAAAATATGATCTGATTCTGATGGACATAAAGTTAAAGGGGATTCTGGACGGCATCCAGGCTGCAGAGGAAATCCGTAAAACCGATGACACTGCAATTCTTTTTGTTACAGGTAATTCAGATGCAAAAACAAAACAAAGGATCAGCTCAATTACTAATTCATCCATTTTGCAGAAACCTGTAATGATTGAAGATCTGAGAAATGCAATTCAAAAAAATTTTTTATTGAATCATGAGTGAAGAAGGATCTGAAAGGTTTAAAAAATTGCAAGAGCTCTTAAAGATCGAACGGGATGAAGACCTTGCCCAATACAAATCATTCTTTTTAAGGAACAATATTAATTACCGTAAAGAGAACGGTGTTACCTGGTATCCTGTTATTATAACAAATGTAGAGATCGGTTTAGGAGAATACCTGAATATCGATATAGAAAGAACCTCCAATCATAACGAACCGCATCGTTTTTCCGGAGGCAAGATCGCCTCTCTTTTTTCAAATAATCACCAGGATGCTAAACCGATAAACGGCACAGTAAAAGTTCTGAATCAGAATAAGCTTCGCCTTTCACTGACACTTGATGAACTCCCTGACTGGTGCGATGATGGAAAGCTTGGGATCAATCTTCTTTTTGACGAAACCAGCTATAAGGAAATGGACATTGCTCTTGAAAAAGTAATGAATGCTTATGGTAACCGCCTCGCTCATTTACGTGAGGTAGTAACCGGTGTACGTCAGCCGGAATTTGAAAAGAAGACTGAAGCAATTCATATCACAGGATTAAATCAATCTCAAAACACTGCGGTTCAAAAAATTCTTTCTGCAAAAGATATTGCCATAATTCACGGTCCTCCCGGAACAGGAAAAACAACAACTCTGGTTCAGGCGATCCGTCAAACATTAAAAACAGAAACTCAGGTCCTGGTCTGCAGCTCAAGCAATACTGCAGTTGATCTTCTTACAGAAAAACTACATCGTGAAGGAATAAATGTATTACGATTAGGGAATCCGGCAAGGATCTCAGAGGATGTTTTAACAAACACACTTGACGCGAAAATAGCTGCGCATGAATCCTATAAAGATCTTAAATCTTACAGGAAAACTGCTGAAGAATATTTCCGCATGGCAGGAAAATATAAACGAACTTTTGGACGGGCCGACAGAGAACAGCGGCAATTATTCTATCAGGAAGCAAGAAAGATACTGCAGGAAGCAAAGGTCCTTGAAGATTTTATTTTATCCGAGCAATTTGATAAGGCACAAGTAATTGCTTGTACACCGGTTGTTTCAGCCGGACGAATGATGAGAAGCAGGCATTTCAGCACGGTTTTTATTGATGAAGCAGCTCAGGCACTCGAACCTATGTGCTGGATTCCTATCACACGCAGCGACCGTGTAGTTTTTGCCGGAGATCATTTTCAGCTGCCGCCTACAGTAAAATCAAAAAAAGCAGAAGATCTCGGTTTAAAACAAACGTTGTTCGAGCATTGTATGCAGATAGAGAATGTATCTGTGATGCTGAACACTCAATACAGAATGAATGAAAAGATCATGAATTTCTCTAATTCTGAATTTTATGGGGGAGGATTAAAAGCAGATGTTTCCGTTAAAGATTCAGTATTAAGTTATGATGAAACTGAGCATTTATTATGTACTCCATTTGATCTGATCGATACTGCCGGCTGCGGTTATTCTGAAATAATCAATCCGGAAAGTCTTAGTATCGCTAATCCTGAAGAAGCGACACTGCTCATCGATCATTTGAAACTGCTTTTAAAACAATATGATCAGGAAAAAAAGGGTGGGAAGAAGATCAGCATTGGTATCATTTCACCCTATAAAGAACAGGTGCAGCATTTAACTATAAAAATAACCGAAGATCCTGAACTGAAGGATTATCTTCCACAGATAGCAGTAAAAACCGTAGACGGATTTCAGGGACAGGAAAGGGACGTGATCTATATCAGCATGGTACGTTCAAATGATGCAATGGAAATTGGTTTTTTGAGTGATACGCGAAGGATGAATGTTGCCCTCACAAGAGCAAAGAAAAAGCTAGTTGTAATAGGTGACAGCGCCACTTTTGGCAGCCATCCGTTTTACAAAGATTTTCTTGATTATGTTGATTCTATTGGAGCTCATAAAAGCGCCTGGGAGTTTATCTGATTTCAATGAACCTACAGCATTCATTTACAACACATTAGTTTCCGCTATTTTTTCGAATGTTTCGGTATATTAATTAAATTTGCACCTATGCACAGGAATTTCTTAAAAACCCTTATTGTAATATTCATCTTTATGAGCCGTGCAGGCTTTGCTCAGCAGCCACCTGCAGCCAAAACCTGGTCGCTGGAAGAGTGTATCGATTATGCTTTAAAAAACAATATCCAGGTAAAGCAGTCGGAGCTGAATACCAGTCTTTCCAAAGTAAATATGCTGCAAAGCGAAGGCAATTTTCTTCCTTCCATCAATGGAAATGCATCACACTCTTATAACATCGGACGTACGATCGACAGGTTTACCAATCAATTTGCCGATGCACAGGTATTATCACAGAACCTTTATGTAAGTGCAGAAATAACTCTTTTCAGCGGCTTTCAGAATATTAATTCATTAAAACAAAGCCGTTATCAATATTTAGCAAGTAAATATGATGTTGACAAAATGAAGAATGATGTTTCGCTGAATGTCGCAACAGCTTATCTTCAAACCCTTTATACAATGGATGCTGCAGACAATGCACGCAATCAGGCTTTGATAACAGCTGCACAGGTAGAGCGTACAAAAAAACTTGTAGATGCAGGTGCAAGCGCAAAAGGAACGTTGCTTGATATGCAGGCGCAATTGGCTTTGGAAGAACTTGCAGTTACTGATGCTCAGAACCAGCTTGATATAGCTTTACTTTCTTTAACGCAATTATTAAATCTTCCTAACACTGAAGGTTTCTCAATTGTTAAACCCGACCTTACTGCTGTGAGCGAATCATTGCTGAGTGCAACACCAACAGCCGTTTATAACGCTGCAATCTCCAATCTGCCGGAAGTTAAAAGTGCTGAGTATAATTTAAAGAGTGCTTCTAAAGCTGTGGATGTTGCCTGGGGAGGATTAAGCCCGCGATTATCATTCAGCGCCTCTTATGGAACAGGATATTCAGGAGCAAGTCAGCGTGTGATTGGGTTACCGGAATTCAGCACTTATGCGCCAAACGGTGATATTACTTCATCAGGAGATACGGTTTACACTCCTGTATTTACAAACCCTACATTTGAAAAGATTCCTTTCAGCGACCAGTACCGCGATAACGTAAATAAATCGTTCGGTTTTTATTTACAGATCCCGATCTTTAATAAGTTTCAGACCAAAACCGCAATTGATCGCGCTAAGATCCAAAAGCTGAGCGCGGAGCTTACAATTGAATCAACAAAATTGCAGATCCAGAAAAATGTACAACAGGCTTTCGCGGATGCGAACGCAGGTTTGAAAAAGTATGCATCAAGCACCAAAGCACTTGAAGCAATGCAGGAATCCTTCAAATACACTGAACAGAAATTTAATGTTGGAATGGTAAATACTACCGATTACAATACGGCAAAGAATAAAATGACGAAAGCACAAAGTGATCTTCTGCAGGCAAAATACGAATACGTATTTAAGGCGAAAGTACTTGACTTCTATCAGGGTAAACCTCTGAAATTTTAATGTATTCATTTTGGCCTTAGTGGAGGACTCTTTTAGAATGAAATCAAATTATCGATAAACAAGATCTCTCGCCCTTGCTCGAGATGACCAAAAAAATTGAAATCAAATTAACAAAACAAGATCTCTGGCTTTGCCGGGATAACCAAAATAGATTTTACACAATTTAAACATGAAAAAAGTAATCTGGCTTATTATTATCGGAGTTGTAGTCCTTATAACAGTGATCATTGCGAAGAGTTATTCAGGCGATGAATCAATTCCGGTAACTGTTGAAAAAGTTCAAAAAAGAAATTTAACCGAAATGGTTTCTGCCAATGGTAAGATCCAACCGGAAGTAGAAGTTAAGATCAGTTCGGATGTTTCAGGTGAGATCGTTGAGCTTTTTGTTAAAGAAGGAGACCATGTAAAAAAAGGTGATCTTCTTTGTAAGATCAATCCTCTTATCTATGAATCAAATTCCAGCCGAATGGTTGCGATGCTGAATGGTTCAAAGGCAAATCTTGCAAATGCTCAGGCTCGACTGGAGCAGATCAAAGCCGCATTTGTTAATGCAGAAGCTTCTTATCAGCGTAATAAAAAATTATTCGAACAAGGTGCAATTTCTCAATCTGATTTCGATGTTTCTAAAGCAACCTACGAAGGTGCAAAAGCTGATGTTAAAGGTGCAGAGGATAATGTAGATGCAGCAGAGTATAACGTAAAAAGCACAGAGGCTTCTTTAAAAGAAGCGAATGATAATCTTGCAAAAACAAATATTTATTCTCCGGTTAACGGAACCATTTCCAAACTTAATAAAGAAAAAGGTGAGCGTGTTGTAGGTACAGCGCAAATGGAAGGAACCGAGATCATGCGCCTGGCCAATTTAAATGAAATGGAAGTAAGTGTGGATGTTAATGAAAATGATATTGTACGTGTTCACAATGGTGATACTTCATTGATAGAAGTGGACGCTTACATAGAAAGAAAGTTCAAAGGAATTGTTACTGAGATCGCAAATTCTGCTAATACTACAGGTGTTACAGCTGAACAGGTAACTAATTTCACTGTGAAGATCAGGATTCTTCAGGAATCATACAGTGATCTTATGAATGATAGAAATGTTGCTCCTTTCCGCCCGGGAATGAGTGCTACCGTAGATATACAAACAAAAAAAGCGTTGAATGTTCTTACGGTTCCGATTCAGTCAGTTACTACCCGTGCTGACAGCAGTGCGCTGGAAGGACATGAAAAGAAAAAAGGTGAAGGAGATGGTGAAGAAGGAGAAGATGGTATTGTGATAAGAGACGAAAAAAGTGAAGCTGCTGAAAACGCAAAGGATTTGATCAAAGTGGAAGAATGTGTATTTATAATGAATGAAGGAAAAGCTAAACTTGTAAAAGTAAAGACCGGAATACAGGATAATAATTACATTGAAATTAAATCAGGCCTCAAAGATGGTGACCAGGTTATTTCAGGACCTTACAGTGCCATTGCCAAGCAATTAAAAGAAGGAACAGAGATCAAAAAGGTAGAAAAGGACGAATTGTTCAGCGGCAATAAAAAGTAATTTTAATCCAGAAGTACCGGCCTGATACAGTCATCATAAATATAAATGGCACTCATTCTAAATCTTGAAACAGCAACCACAGCATGCAGTGTATCTCTTGCACGAGATGGAAAACTGCTGGCTTTAAAAGAGCTGAATGCCGATTACACACATGCAGAAAATCTGACAATTTTTATTGAAGATGTTTTAAAAGAAGCGGGGTGTGAACTTCATTCACTTGATGCTATCGCAGTAAGCAAAGGTCCGGGATCATACACCGGCCTGCGTATCGGAGTGAGCACAGCCAAAGGATTATGCTATTCTCTTGATAAACCTCTGATTGCCTTAAATACACTAAGATCAATGGCCTTGGGAATTTTGACTTCCCGTAAAGATATGATCACCTCCTCCTCTTTACTCTGCCCGATGATAGATGCAAGAAGAATGGAAGTTTACTGCGCTGTTTTTGATGCCGCATGTAAAGAAATAAAGGAAACCGCAGCAGAAATCATTGAAGAGAATTCTTTCTTGGAATTATTAAAAGATCATCAGCTTATATTTTTTGGTGATGGGGCTGCTAAATGCAAAACAACATTTGAAGGTAATGCAAATGCTGTTTTTATTGATAATATATATCCTTCTGCTAAAGACATGATCACAGCTTCAGAAGAAGTATTTTCTAAAAATATGTTTGAAGATGTCGCCTACTTCGAACCATTTTACCTGAAGGACTTTGTGGCAGGAAAGAAAAAAGGAGAATAAAAGTTATCCTAAATTAAAGATCACTGACAACCAAATACTTTGTACCATGTTAAGAAAACTTATTTCACATCAGATCATTTTATTTTTTCTTGTGATATCAATCCCCGGCTCTGCTCAGTTCACCGGAGTTTATACAGGCAAGCCTCGCTTTGATATTCTTGTTAAAAGAAACAACATCGCTATCGGTACAATAAATATAGAATTGTTTCCAACCATCGCTCCTTTGCATACAAGAAATTTCGACAGCCTTGTAAGTGAACAGTTTTATGACAGCACGGCTTTTCATCGTGTTATTCCGGGATTCATGATCCAGGGCGGTGACCCAAACTCCAGAAGCGGACCAATCTCTACCTGGGGATACGGTGATCCTTCTCAGCCCACCGTTAATGCGGAATTCAGCACAGCGAAACATCTTCGCGGAATACTTTCTGCCGCAAGAGATGCAGATACAAACAGTGCGAATTCACAATTCTTTATATGCGTTGCAGCAGCATCATGGCTGAACGGACAATATTCAGTTTACGGAAAGGTAACAGGCGGAATGAACATTGTTGATACCATTGTTAATTCTCCCAGAGATGCAAATGATAATCCACTTCAGAAGATAGAAATGTTTATTACGCGAAACGGCTCCAATGATACAATACCAAATGCACCGCTTCTGAACCTTCCTGCATCGGGTTCTTTGGTGACCGGCACAAGCAAATTATTAAGATGGTATACCGTAAGTGATGCGATCATATATCATCTGGAAGTTTCAACAGATTCCTTATTTACAACACTGCACAAATCCATTAAACTTTCATCGATCGCTAATACAGTTGCGAATTTAAGTCCGGCCACAACTTACTACTGGAGAGTAAGATCTAATAATGGCGGTCATTTCAGCGCATATTCCCAGGTGTGGAACTTTAACACGAGCAGTGGTGTCGGAATTGATTCTTTTAACGAACCGTTAACAGACATAATTGTTTCACCGAATCCATCGCAGGGAGAATTTGTTTTTTCAAATTTAAAATCAGGAAACAAAATAGAGATCTATGACATTACCGGAAAGCTGATTAATAGCTCCACGGTAGCTGGCGAAACCGGATCTGTTGATCTGAGTGGAAAAAGCAAAGGATTCTATTTCTATAAAATTATTGAAGGAAGAAATGCGATACATCAGGGAAAATTGATCATTCAATAACAACTATTAGTAAAAAGTATAAGCGTATTTCACTATTCCGATCGAAACAATTTTTCGAAAATGTATTGTTTATGTAACAGGTTGAATTCACTCAATGTAGAATTTTTTATGCTGTTATATTCAATTGATTTATCTCTATTCCCCTCTCTAATATTACCGCTGGCATAAAATTTTACCATTTTATTAAAAGCTAGCGCATGAAAAAATTCATACTCTTTTTTGGACTTAATATACCATTGTTACTAACTGCACAATGGACGCAAGGAACCGGCCTTTTTGGCGGTCCAATAATGCATTTGAAAGATTTAGGATCGACAATAATTGCTTCTTCGTATGTAGGAGGATGTTACATTTCTACGGATACAGGAAATACCTGGCAGCAAACAAACCTTAAAAATAAAAATATATACCGTGTCTTAAAAAACGGAAATTATCTAATAGCATGTGGTCCATATAAAGATTACAGTAGTTCTGATAACTTCCAGACTTATACTATTCAACCGCGTAGTTTTGAAAATATATTTTCTATACAGGGAGCTTTATATACTAACACATACGCTGGCGTTTACCAATCAACTGATTCAGGCTTAAGTTATCATTCTATTCAAGGAATTGGAAACTTCAATATTCTGCAGGAGCGGAATAATATTGTATATAAAGGTACTTCTAATGGTCTTTTTTCTTCCTCTGATAGTATGCAAACCTGGCAAAGAATAGATTCCGGCTTTTCTTCTTCAAACATTATAAGTCTTAATGTTGATGATTCAATAATTATAGCCGGCACGGCTTCGGGAGCGTATAGGTTTAATAATGGAGCCTGGAATCCGGTAGGTAGTCAAGGAAGAATTGAATGTTTGATTAAATACAATAATAAAATATTACTTCATAATTCCGATACTGATGCTATTTATATTTCTTCTGATCAGGGAATAACATGGGCTGTGATTTATTCAAACAATAATTATGAGAATATTTCAAGCATAACTACTCATCAAGGATGTATATTCATTTGTGATGACCGTGGTATCCGGAAAAGTATTGATGAAGGACTAAGTTGGTCAGTTTCAAATAACAACATATCAACAAATAAGATTTATAGTATTATTGGTAATTCCACCTCTGTCTTTGCTGGAAGTCCACGCTATGGAATTTGGAGGTCAGTGGATCAAGGTAACTCATGGCTATTAGTTCATGCTGCTCCATCAATTTGGACTGCAGTTGACGAAATTACAACAGATGAAGACACTATTTGTGCTGTTCAGCGGAATCTTCTTATTTCAAAAGACAACGGCAATAGCTGGAGCAGTTATTTACAAGGAAAAACGTTGATGTCTGCCGCCAAAAAGGGTAATCACATTTGTGCTTCAGATGTTTGGGGAAATATTTATTTCTCATCTGATGGCGGTAATACATGGGACTCTCTTCATACCACATTGTCGATGTATTTCTCGTCAATGACTTTTCATGGAAATATCTTAGTTGCAGTAGGAGGAGGAAATACGAACGGTACTTTCCGATCATATAATTATGGCGCTTCATGGCAGATAGCTGAACCGAACTTGAATAGTATAAAGATTAGCAGTTTAGAAGGGAAGTTATATGCTTGTGCTTATCAGGGAGGCCTCTACGTATCTAACAATAACGGTTCAAGTTGGCAACAACTTTTTCCGGATGGACAATTATATGGAAAGGATGTCGCAGTGAGAGGTCAGGAGATATGGTTTGCAAATTCAGGTATAGGTGTATTGTATTCTCCTGATTACGGAGTTACTTGGGATACAATAAGTCCCGATTGTACTAATGAAGTACATGGTTTGTATTCAAATGGCAATTACGTATTTGCAGCAACACCTCTTTCTGTTTGGAATTATTCTATAGCAACAGCAACCAGCACTTCTGAAAACTTTTCTGGAATAGAACCAAATGCTGTTAATTTATTTCCAAATCCTGCTCAAAATGAGTTTAGAATTAGTTTTAATAAACCAATAAGAGGACTTTTAAAAATATACAATTCTATTGGTGAACTTGTTTTCCAGGATGATATAAACGGCACCAAGGAACTCTCTTTAAATCTTAAAGGAAGAAATACCGGAATTTACTTTATTGAAATTAATTTAGAAGACACTAAAATATATAAAAAGATAGCCTGGACTAATCAATAATACGTATAAGCGTACTTTACAATGCCAATCGAAGCATTTTTAAAATCACGGTCTACATGTGATTTAACCAGCTTTGTGAATTCATCAAAAAGATAGCTGATCTCATTTAATATAACGGCATCCTTGAGCTTCTTTTCGGTGATAAGATGATTGTTAGCATCATAATCAAAAGTACTTTCCTGCTTAAGTTCTCCGCTTTCGTTTGTTTTCAGGATTCTTCGGATAAGATTTCCATTGTTGGCATATTCATACAATCCTTCCTGATGCATCCAACTTACAATAAAATCATAGCTTTCCGAAAGCTTGTTGCCTTTTGCATCATAATTTATAATTCCTTTTTTGTATTCGCGGCCTTCATCATTAAAACACTTTTTCTTCACCTGGGTAGGTGTAAGATTTTCGTAGCTGAAAGTTTCAGAAGATAATATAGTTTGTACTCCGAGCTTAAATACATTTTTGTTCTCACTGATGTTGGTTTCCCTGCAATGCATTTCCCGCTTTATCTTTCCTTTATCATCATATTCATAATAATAGGCATCATAATAGTCTCCGGAGCGGGACCGTTTAAGAATCACTCTATCAAGAAGATCATAAAAAACACTTGTAAAGATCGTATCATTTACAAATTTAAGAACGGTTTTGGTGGTGGCAGGACGAACGACTTTTCCGCGCTTCTTTAAAGCAGGGACATCAACTTCAGTTGCCTGAACGCGGTTTAAGATCGTATAATAATAACGGCTTACTCTGCCTTCCTCATCAAATTCAAACCCTTGAGTAGCATCTTTATCTACAATAATTTTTCCATCCGGCTTATCAACTATATCAAGAACAATTGTTTTAACCTTATTCTTTTTTATGATCTCAGGATTAAAATTGATCGGTCCCACGTTAATGTCGACAGGCTTGGTACTGATCAGTTGTGCCCGGCAGTTTAATAAAGTAAAAATGAAGAAGAATAATAAAAGATGCTTTTTCAAAAAATCAAATGGTTATTTATAAAACTTCTCAGGGGTATTCATTAATACCTCTAAAAAAACAAATTACTTTTTACTCAGATCAGCAAAGTTCTTATAGAAATACGGAATGGTTTCAATCCCTTTTAAATAATTGAAAACACCATAATGTTCGTTTGGTGAATGAATAGCATCAGAATCAAGGCCGAAGCCCATCAATACTGAATCTAATCCAAGCTCCGATTTAAACATTGCTACAATAGGAATACTTCCTCCGCTGCGAACAGGCACCGGCTTTTTTCCAAAAGTTGTTTCCATAGCCATGCTTGCTGCTTTGTAAGCAACAGACGTGCTTGGTGTAACAACCGGTTCACCGCCATGATGAGGAGTGACTTTTACTTTTACAGAAGGAGGTGCAATGCTTTCAAAATATTTCGCAAACAATTCGGTGATCTTATCGCTGTTCTGATGTGGAACCAAACGCATGGAGATCTTCGCGTATGCTTTTGAAGCAATTACCGTTTTAGCACCTTCACCTGTATAACCGCCCCAGATACCGTTCACATCAAGAGTAGGACGAATAGAATTACGTTCGTTTGTTGAAAAACCTTCTTCACCGTGGATATCAGAAAGATTCAATGCTTTTTTATATTCATCAAGGTTGAAAGGAGCTTTTGCCATTTCCGCACGCTCTTCAGCTGTAAGCACCTCAACATCATCATAAAATCCCGGGATAGCAATATGGTTCTTATCGTCCTTCATTTTCGCGATCATCTCACAAAGGATGTTTATAGGATTTGCAACTGCACCACCGTATAACCCTGAGTGAAGATCACGGTTAGGACCCGTCACCTCAACTTCAACATAACTTAATCCACGCAAACCAACAGTAATTGAAGGAATGTCATTTGCAATGATGCCTGTATCAGAGATCACGATCACATCCGATTTTAATTTTTCTTTATTCGCCTTTACAAATATTCCAAGATTTGTTGAACCAACTTCTTCTTCTCCTTCTATCATGAACTTCACATTACAAGGCAATGTATTGGTACGCATCATTAACTCAAATGCTTTTACATGCATATACATTTGTCCTTTATCATCGCATGCACCGCGGGCATAAATCTTCCCGTCTTTGATCACAGGCTCAAACGGGCCCGAAACCCATAATTCAATAGGATCTGCAGGCTGCACATCATAGTGGCCATAAACAAGCACAGTTGGTAATTTAGGATCAATGATCTTTTCTCCGTAAACAATCGGATAACCTGCTGTTGAACAGATCTCAACATTATCAGCACCTGCCGCTATCAAATTGATCTTGATCGCTTCAGCTGTTTTAATAACATCATTTTTATATTTAGGATCAGCGCTTACAGAAGGAATTCTTAAAAGCTCAAACAATTCCTCTAAAAATCTGTCTTTGTTTGCTTCGATATACTCGTTGATTACTTTGCTCATCTGATTATTTTTTTGGGATTTTTGGTGGCACAAAGGTGCAATTAATATTGAAATCTGAGGCCCGAAATTGAAAATTTATTGATGAGCTTTTCGAGATATATTTTTAATAGAACCGTCATCCCGTGCTCCGACACGGGATCTTCATTAATGATAGCAGAATCCAATCTATAGTTCTGATAAACAAGATAAAAAATAGGTTATTCAATCCTCCTGCCCCCTTTTAAATGGGGATTCGATTCTGCTATCATTACGCCATCCTTACACACAGAATCATATTTTTATCTTAACCGCGAAGCCATCATAACACACACAGCTATCATTTTTAATCATAACGATCTGTGGAAATCTGCGTTCCATTAAATTCCGGCTCCTGTCCAGTTATTTTTTCTCGAGCTCCATTCATTATCCTTCTGGGTTCCATTAAATACAGGCCTCCGCTCAGATCCTTCGATCCCGAATCAAGTTCGGGACAGGCAAGTTCAGGATGACCCGCACACTAACTTCAAAAATCTCTGCTTTTTACTTTCCTTCAAAAGATTATTTACTATATTTACTTATTAAACATTATGTATCAATACCAATTCATCTTGTTTATGTTTTCCGGGTATGTATAAAAGTTTAATGATAACGTCCCCAAGCCACCTTAGGAAAAAAAGTTCAAATCATCCCCTAATTTGAATGAAGCCTGAATGAAAAAGAGGTTTTTACTTCTGATACTTTTCTCAATCTTGTTTAGTTACAGGAATTACGCTACTCATATTGTAGGCGGTGAGATCTATTATGATTACCTGGGAAATGATAATTACAAAATCACCTTAAAAGTTTACCGCGATTGCAGCGGATACTTTCTTGATGATACTGCATATGTTTTTGCATTCGATTATGCAGGAGCTTTTGTCGACAGTCTTGCAATCCCTTTACCCGGAAGCACCATTGTTCCTCCGATCATAAACAACCCATGCTTCACTCCTCCTGCCGATATATGTGTTGAAGAAGGAATTTACCAGGCGGTCATAAACTTACCTCCTCTCCCGGGCGGATATTATCTTTCATATCACCGTTGTTGCCGTAATGGAACCATAATAAACCTTGATGATCCCGGGCAAACAGGATCGATCTACATGGCTCATATTCCGGATCCTTTTTTTGCAGCAGTCAACAACTCACCGCGTTACAATAACTTTCCTCCTATCTTTATTTGTGCCGGTATTCCTTTGACTTTCGATCATTCAGCTACTGATCCTGATGGCGATTCGTTGTATTATGAATTTTGTGATCCTTTTAACACTGCCGATGAATGTGTACGATTTGGTCCACCTGCTCTGGGCGATATTCCTCCATGCCCGGAAGTTCCGCAACCCCAGCCATATCCTTTTGTTAATTATGTCGCGCCTTACAGCGGTTCGTATCCAATGAGTTCATTCCCGGCAATGTATATTAATCCTGTAACCGGACTCTTAACCGGAACACCGAATATGCTCGGACAATGGGTTGTGGGTGTTTGTGTAAAGGAGTACAGGAATGGTGTGCTACTTAATACTAATAAAAGAGATTTTCAATTCAATGTAGTAGATTGTCCGGGTTTACCTGTTGCTTCTATACCTCAGCAAACTTCTTTTTGTGACGGACTCAACGTTAACTTTACCCAGAACAGTGTGAATGCTAATTCTTATCTATGGAACTTTGGTGATACTACAACAACAGCCGATGTATCAAGCTCATTTTCACCAAGTTGGACATATCCTGCAGCAGGAACATATACGGTAACACTCATCATTAATCCGGGATCACAATGTACGGATACGAACACAGTAACTTACCAGATCTCTCCTGTTATGAATCCGAGCTTCACTCCACCTGCGGCTGAATGTTTCGAAACCAACAGCTTTAATTTCACAGCCGGTGGTGTGTTCGCAGGTAACGGAACATTCAATTGGAATTTCGGGCCAAATGCAAGTCCGGCAAACTCATCTTTACAAAATCCTTCAAACATTACATTCAATGCTCCGGGCACGTATCCTGTTACACTTACAATAAGTGAAAATGGCTGTACCGATTCATACACAGCATCCGTCCAGGTGTTTCCAAAGCCGGTTGCAAATTTCGGATTGTCCACCGCGATCTCCTGTGTTCTTAATCCCGTCCAGTTCAATGACAGTTCCATTTCCAGTATTCCTTTAACTTATCAATGGGATTTTGATAACGGTTCCTTCTCTACATCACAAAATCCTACGACTGTTTATTCGGCTGTAGGGACTTATGATGTACAGCTTATTGTAACAAATCAGTCGGGCTGTAAAGATACTGTTGAGCTTCCCGCACCACTGAATGTGTTGCCTCCGCCTGCTGCATCATTTACTATGGCGACAAATTGTTTTACAAATCAAATTGATTTTACACAAACAAGTACAGGTGGTTCAACATCACATTGGGATTTTGGCGATCTGACCACAACAGCAGATAGTTCAAGCAGCTATTCTACTTCTTATACATATCCCGATTCGGGATCATACACAGTTGTTTTAACTGTTAATCCGGGCACCTCATGCACAGGTGTGCAGTCAACTACTTTCTTTGTTGATCCTCCATTGATCCCGACACTCAGTCCTGCCGGAGAGTGTCTTTCTTCCAACAGTTTTAATTTTAGTCCGGGCGGATCTTATGAAGGCACCGGTACTTTCTCCTGGAACTTTGGTTCCCACGCAACTCCATCATCCAGCACTAACGGACTACCATCAAACATTGTTTATGATACAACAGGTACATTCCCAGTTTCTGTAACCATAACCGAGAATGGATGTACGGCAACATGTTCAACTCTTGTAAACGTTTACCCTGAACCGGAAGCACGTTTTGAGATCGCAACGGTAACAAGCTGTGCACTGAATCCGGTACACTTTATGGATGATTCACAATCTGATACTCCTTTAACTTACCTGTGGGATTTCGGTGACGGCAACACCTCCACTGCTCAAAACCCTTATGCTACTTATGCTGCAGGAGGCTTTTATACGGTAACACTTGAAATTACAACCCAGCACGGATGTAAGGACACAACCATCTATCCTTCACCATTGGAAATTTTCCCTTCACCTGTTGCAGGATTTAATGTAAGCCCTACTTACACTTCTATTTTTTATCCGGATATTGTGATGACATATCTGAGTTCCGGTGCAGATTCATGTGAAGTAAACTGGGGCGATGGTTACCTCTCACTTAATTGTGATTCAATGCATACCTACACATTCGGAGGAACATTTAATTTAATGCAGGTGGTTGCAAATAATTTCGGATGTTATGATACCGCTTACGCTGAAGTGATAATAGATCCTAATTATTTATTCTGGATCCCGAATGCATTCACTCCTGCGAATCATGATGGGCTTAATGATGTATTTAAACCGAAGCTGATCGGAGTTCGCAATTATTCTTTCATGATCTTTGATCGCTGGGGCGAGAAAATTTTTGAAACAGACAAACCGGAAGCAGGCTGGGATGGTTTCTACAAAGATGTGTTATGTCAGCAGGATGTCTACGTTTATAGAGTTTCTTTCCGTGATGAAGTTAAGGGCATTTATCATAAATACATTGGAAGTGTGACATTGGTGAGGTAAGCATTAGTTGTTCATCACATTTTGCGAGTGTTAAACTACATTGACATGGATATTGTAACAAAAATAAGAAGACTTTTTTCTAAGGAGCGGACTAAGGATTTCTCCGCAAACGTTACATTTTATCCCAACAAAATAATTGTTCAAAATTTTTGACTTCACCAACGGCCCGAGTATCGGTACAACTAAACTTACAATTCTTCCCTATGATACAACTCCGGAAACTCTTGGACAAACCCTAAGAAAACACTTTAATTTAACAGAACACTCTTTGAAATATCAGCAAACTTCTGAAACCTGGAAGGCCTATAAAAAAGCTGCTGGTTTTAAAACGAATAAGGAAACCTATCAAGATGCTCGAAACGTAACTTGCCGGCAATCAATAAACGAAATTGTATTAACTCCCACAGAAAATAAATACAATACAGGTTTTGATCATCGTCCTGATTTGAATATACATTTATCACTTTTTGTTTCGGACTTCGAACTAGGAATTCAATTACGAAAAGCTAAAGAGCTATCAAACGGCTAAGCAGCAAGGTCTGACACCAATGGACATTCACGAACAAGGCACGCAACAATCCTACTAAATTATTACTATCAATTACTTAAACCTAAAATCAAAAGCTCCTTTCCTTAAGTTGATCCCATGCTCAACATAAGCTTTCAGGCAAGCAACAAAATTTGCCCAGCCTTCTGTATTTCCTGCTAACCATTTAATTCCCGATTCATTGTTTACATGCCCGGACTCGGTGATCTGAATCAATGTGTTTGTATCAGTTACAGGAGTTAATTTCATTTCAACAACCAGCTCTCTTTTTTCTTCATCGCTCCAGGTAAAAGAAATGAATTTATCTTTTTCTATCTTACTCACTTTTACAGGAATATCAAGATCAAATTCAGCGAAATTCCAGATCACTTCTTTTCCCTGTTCCATTCTTGCGGAACCTTTACCAATAAAGTAATTGGACATTTTTGCAGGATCAACAATAGCTTCGAAAACATCATTTGCAGAGCTTTCTATCTGCAGCCCTACTTTTATCTGGAGTGGTGTATTGTTCATGTCAATTAAGTTTAGAAAATAAATTTACGGAATTATTTTAACCACATAGACACATAGATAATGACTAGGTACCTTTTTATTAGTGTCTTGCCGCCTTTGTGGTAAAAAAACTTCCCACTTTCTCGATACATTTTTCCGAAAAGGAAAAACACTCGAAATGACAACGCTCATCTATACATCCAACTCTCAATTCGGAGATGAAGCTTCCTTTTCATCTTCCCTAGCGCCTTTGTGCCTTCCTTGCTCCGCTGAAGCTTCGCGAAGGCGAACGTGGTAAAAAGTCTTCCCGCTTTCTCGATACATTTTTCCAAAAAGGAAAAACATCGAAATGACAACGCTCCATTAAAAAACAAAAACGCCCCGCATAATGCGAGGCGTTCTTTATAATATTATCAGATTAAAAATATCTAACAATGTGCTCAGAGATGTTTGCATTATCTTTTAATGCATCAAACACTTCGTAATCAACACGTGGAGCTAATTGAGACATTTCCATATTTTGCTGAGCTTTCATATCTTTTTGCTCAGGTGCTGGAGTTACTGCATCCACATAAACAACAAATACACCTTCTCTGCCTTTTACCGGCTTGCTCATTGCTTTTGCTTTCATTGTGGAAACAACACCAATCACTGCAGGCTCGTTAGATGATCCCGGGATTGCAGCAGTGTTGAAGTTTACGTTAGGAGCCTGCTCTACAGCTAATTTTAATTTTGAAGCAACTGCATCGATAGTTGCACCACCAGCCATTGCATCATTAAATTCTTTCGTGAACATTTCTGCTTTTTTATCACGGATCACCTTTTCTGTCAATGCATCTTTTACAGATTCCATTGGAGCAATTCCTTTTTCTTTCACATCAGTGATAACCGCAACAATGTATTTAGAACCGAATTCCAAAGGCTCAGATACTGTACCTTTTTTATTTTCATAAGCCCAACGGATCAAAGCTTTTGGATTCTCAAGTCCGGCAACAACTCTGTCGCTTTCTTTGATAGGATCAGGTGAACGCTTATTTAATTTCTGATCAACCACTGCTTTCTGGAAAAGCTCATTGGTTGTATTTGTTCCTGCGAACTTATTAGCTTCGGCATAAACAGCTGTGATCGTTTTAGAGCTTGGTTCTACTTTCTTGTCAATTGTAGCAACCTGCACTTTTTTCTGTGATCCTTTAGTATCTAATACTTCAATGATGTGATAACCGTAATTGGATTCAGCGATAACCACTTCACCTTTTTTGTTATCTAAACCTGCATTGATGAAAGCTGGAACAAAAGAACTCTTTGCATTTACCCAACCGTAATCTCCGCCTTTACCCATATAGTATTCTCCGTCTTTTTTATCAGCCGGCTTTGTTTTACCACGGTCGTCAGAGTATTTCTCAACCAGGTCAGTGAATTTCCCTTTACCGCCTTTTATCGCAGCCAATAAGCTATCCGCTAATTTCTTTGCCTGCTCTTTTGTAAGTTTGGTTTCAGAAGCTCCTGAACCTGCATATGCCACAAGTATGTGACGGATCCTTGCAGAATCAGCAGAATTTTTAACTCCTGTAAGTTTAGAGATAAGGTAAGTTCCGTTTTCTAAATACGGGCCAACAACAGTTCCAACTTCTGATTTGAACATTGTTGTATCGATCATTGGAGATAGTGTACCTGCAGTATTGTAGCTCATGTCAAAGAAACGACTGTCAGCTTCAGAAACAACAAATGCAGAATCTTCACCTGGTTTTTGTTCTTTAAAATCTGCAGCAAGCTTTTCCATATCTTTTTTCACGTTATCAAAATCTTCCTGAGAAGGAGCGATATCGTAAGCGATATATTCCACTTTGCGTGATTCTTCCTGTTTGAATTCGTTCTGGTGAGTGCTGTAGTAATCGTGCAGTTCAGTCTCAGTTGGTTTGATAGTGCTGTCAGGAATTAATTTATAATTCTTGAATACATACTTAATATTTGCATTTGTGTTCTGAGCAGTGTAATTACGTTTTGTAGCTGCAGTTGTAACATACAATCCTTTTTTGATAAGGTTGTTATACTTTTCGATGGTACGAACCTGGCGGATATAATTCTCAAGCTGCAACCACTGTGCTTCTTCTTCATCAGTCATAGCCTGTGTGAATTCTCTTAGTTTCACAGGGCTTAATTGTCCTGTCTGAGGATCAGCGAAACGCTCCACAGCTCTTCCGGTCTGAGGATCGCTTAACTGGCGAACAAGAGCACTGTGAGGATGCTCAACCATAAGGTCGTATAATTCTTCATCAGAAACAGAGATGCCAAGTTTTTCATATTCTTTTGTCATAACATGTTCATTGATCTGCTGGTTCCAAACCTGCTGAACAATACCATCTGTTTCGCTTTCAGTAAGAGTAGTCTTTCCGCTGCTGCGTTTCTGATTCTCCACAGCTTCGTCCACTTTCGGCTTAAAAGCTTCGTATTTTATTTTCTTGCCTGCTATTTCACCAACGTACTGATTGTTTCCTCCAAAGAGTGAATCAGGAGAGCTGAACAAACCTGTTAATACAAATGCCATCAGGGCTACACCTACTATAGCCACTAATAAGCCCGAACGCTTACGTAAACTTTCTAAAATACTCGTGTTATTACTCATCTTACTTGTGTTTTCTTATTATGTTGTAATTTATTCGAAATTCTGTGAATACTTGCCGTGTTAAGGGTTGCAAATATAAGATTCTTAGGGAAATCCTGAAAATTTTCTTGAAAATAAAGTAGACCTTCTTAAAGAATTAACCTACTGGATATCAATCGTTTGATTTTTGCACCTTCAGATTTACCACTTCGATACGTGTACGGGAAACACCGGTGATGGTAAACAGGAAATTTTCGATGCGGATCTCTTCATTCAATCGAGGAATACTTTCATGATAATGCATCACTAATCCGCCAAGCGTTTCCACATTATCAAGTATCGGTAATCTGAGATGATATTTATGATTCACATAATCTGTTTCAAGCCTGGAAGAGAAAATAAATTCGGTTTCAGAGAGCTGCTTTTCGATAGTATCTTCCTTGTCATGCTCATCCTCAATTTCACCAAAGATCTCTTCCATCACATCTTCCATGGTAAGAATTCCGGAAGTACCACCAAACTCATCCACCACCACTACTATACTTTTATGCTGCTGTATGAACACGGTAAGCACTTCACTCGCAGCCATTGATTCAGGCACTACAGAAACAGGAAGAAGGATACTTCGAATATTTTCAGGCTTCTTGAAAAGCTCCTTCGAATAAACATATCCGATAATATTATCGATTGTTTCGTGGTAGATAAGGATTTTTGATAAGCGTGTTTGAATGAATTGCTGTTTAAGGTCTTCGATAGAAGCTTTTACATCCATTGCAACGATCTCTGTTCTCGGGATCATACACTCACGCGCCTTTACACTCGAAAAATCAAGAGCATTCTGAAAGATCTGTATTTCATGATCCATCCCGACCTTCTTCTCAACAGCAGATGTTCCTTCACGCACATAATTATCCAGATCGATCATTGTAAAAGCCGCATTCTCATTTTCAATTTTAACACGAAAGATCTTCTTTAAAATAAATTCAGAAAGTCCGATAGTCACCATTACAAAAGGATACAGCAATCCGTAAACAATTGTTAGTGGAAATGCAAAAAGACTAAGTGTTTTATTCGGATTGATTCTGAAAATACTTTTAGGCAGGAACTCCGCTGTTACCAGGATAAGCATGGTGGATAAAAAAGTGGAAAGCAAAAGAATAAGGACCTTGGATGTCATGTAATGTTCGAAGAATTCTTTCAGCTCTTCATCCATGTAGATCCCGAAAATTACAAGCGCAATGTTATTTCCGAGCAGCATGGTGCCCAGGTAACGCGAAGGATATTTACTGAAATAAGCAAGAATTTTTGCTGCAGCATTACCCTGTTTGCTTTCAAGTTCGATCCGAAGTTTATTGGAGGTAATGAATGCGATCTCCAGCCCTGAAAAAAAGGCGGATGCAATAAGAGTGATTAAGATAATGACGGAACTATGCAAATCTATTTTTTCTCCTCTTTTGATTTCTGAGCAGCCTCAAATTTAATTCTCTGACGTCTGCGCACAGCATACATCAATCCGCATGCAAAGGTAAAAATAAGAAAAAATATGGAGTTGCCTCTGTCCTGTGCAACGATATTATAAGCGCATAGCAACACACCGATACAGCCTATTACAAGCCATAATATTTCTAAGATCCTGAATGTTTTATTCATTTTTATTTATTTGTTTCTTTATTGAATTCTTTATCATCAATTTGAATCACCCCTTTCGGATGAAGTATATCATAATGAGAAAAATCTTCATTCGCTTTCAATCCTTCTCCCCAGATCACTTCTTCCTTTGTGGTGATCTTCACAAATTTATCTGTAAAGATCTCTTTAGTTCCTGCATTCCAGGTTAGCTCCTCAGTTTCCAACTTATCACCTTTTTCATTTATCACCTGAACGTTCCGTTTGGCTTCCATCCTGTCAATGCCTTTCCCATTATCGTAACCAATCCCATAATCTGCTTTCAACCTGTTCTCTTCCTTTCCTGCTTCGTTATAAAAGATAACCAGCATCCCTTTCGGCATTTCCATATAATTTTTTTTGCCGATATAACGATCCATCTGAGGAGTATTGAGCTTTGCTCTTACAATTGCCGAATCGCTGTAAAGCATCTCCACATTCTTTCCTGATTCCAGCGGCAGCTGTTCACGGAGTGCTGATGTAATGGTATTCACTTCAGCAATATCATTCTCGCAGGCCGTAAGCATAAGGAATGCAAAAGAAAGAACCGGAATATATTTTTTTACAACATACATGTGAGATCAATAAATGCAAGAT
>JAJTCJ010000015.1 GCA_021323165.1 Bacteroidota bacterium
GAGCGGATCAAAAAAAATCAAAAATGCCCTGATTTCGGTTTATTACAAAGACAATTTAGAGCCTGTAATACATCAGCTAAACGCTCTCGGAGTTAAGATCTACAGTACAGGAGGTACTCAGGAATTTATTGAAAAACTTGGAGTGGCTGTCACAGCTGTGGAGTCCCTTACATCATATCCTTCCATTCTTGGAGGAAGAGTAAAAACACTGCACCCTAAAATATTTGGAGGAATTCTAAGCAGACGTGAATTACAAAGTGATATCGCTCAGCTTGAAGAGTACGAGATTCCTGAGATCGATCTTGTGATAGTGGATCTTTATCCATTCGAAGAAACAGTTGCTTCGGGAGCTGCAGAACAGGCAATCATTGAAAAAATTGATATTGGTGGTATTTCTCTTATCCGTGCAGCAGCTAAGAATTTTAAAGATGTTATCATAGTTCCATCCAAGAATGAATATACTTTTTTGCATGATACAATACTGGTTGAGCAAAAAGGTGAATCTACATTAGCAAACAGGAAGTCCCTTGCAGGAAAGGCTTTCAATGTTTCATCACATTATGATACTGCAATTTTTAATTATTTTAACGGAGATGAAAGTGTAGCTTTTAAACAAAGCGTACAGAACGCCAAAGTTCTTCGTTATGGCGAAAACCCTCATCAAAAGGGAGTTTTTTATGGTAACCTTGAAGAGATGTTCACCCAGTTCAGCGGAAAGGAGTTGTCTTACAATAACCTTCTTGATGTGGATGCAGCTGTAAGTCTTATTTCTGAATTTAATGAAACAACATTTGCCATTCTGAAGCATAACAATGCTTGCGGAATAGCTTCAAGAAATAATTTAACAGAGGCCTGGAAAGCAGCGCTGGCAGGTGATCCTACAAGTGCTTTTGGTGGTGTTCTGATTACAAATAAAAAAGTCGATCTGAGTGCTGCAGAAGAGATCAATAAGTTGTTTTTTGAAGTTATAATTGCCCCTTCATATGATGAGAAAGCGATAGAGCTTTTGAAATCAAAACCAAATAGAATTATTCTTCAGCAAAAGGAAACAAAATTGCCGGCAAAATCGTTTCGGACTCTGTTGAATGGTGTTATAGAGCAGGATAAGGATAATAAGACCGAAACAAGCTCGGAAATGAAAACAGTGACTAAAACTTCTCCTTCCGCAAATGAACTTCGTGATCTTGCTTTCGCTAATAAAATAGTGAAGCATACAAAATCGAATACAATTGTTTTGGCAAAAGATAATCAGTTGCTGGCAAGCGGTGTTGGTCAGACATCAAGAGTTGATGCATTAAAGCAGGCGATCGCTAAGGCGGAAAACTTTGGATTCAGTCTGCAAGGCTCAGTAATGGCTTCGGATGCATTCTTCCCGTTTCCTGATTGCGTTGAGATCGCTCATAAAGCAGGAATAGCAGCAGTAATACAGCCGGGAGGTTCTATCAAGGATAAAGATTCGATCGCTTATTGTGACGCAAATGGAGTATCAATGGTAATGACAGGTACCCGTCATTTTAAACATTGATTTGATTTGCAGATGTACCAATGCCAATTAAAGGATTAAAAAAAATTAAATATAATGATGTGAATTTTGATAAGCAGGTTAATGGCTTTAAACTAAGCTTCAGATCAGCACATTCACACATCAATAAATCAGAAATCGAAATATGGGTTTATTCAACTTTTTAACACAGGAAATTGCGATTGACTTAGGAACAGCCAACACGCTTATTATTCATAATGATAAAGTGGTAGTGGACGAACCGAGTATAGTCGCAGTTGACCGTATGACGGGTCGTGTAATCGCTGTTGGAAAGCAAGCGATGCAGATGCATGGAAAAACACATGAGAATATCAAAACGATTCGTCCTCTGAAAGATGGTGTGATCGCGGATTTCCATGCTGCAGAACACATGATCCGCGGCATGATCAAAATGATTAACCCGGGAAGAAGATTATTTCAGCCTTCTTTGAAAATGGTTATTTGTATTCCTTCAGGGATCACTGAAGTTGAAAAGCGTGCGGTTCGCGATAGCGCTGAACATGCAGGCGGAAAAGAGGTTTATCTTATTCATGAGCCGATGGCTGCAGCGATCGGTATCGGGATCGATGTTGAGGAGCCGATGGGAAATATGATTATTGATATCGGTGGTGGTACAAGTGAGATCGCGGTTATTGCTCTTGGTGGAATTGTTTGTGATAAATCGATCCGAATTGCAGGTGACGAATTTACAGCAAATATTGAAGAGTACATGCGAAGACAACATAACATCCTGATTGGTGAGCGCTCTGCAGAAAGAGTGAAGATCGAGGTTGGTGCGGCAATGACAGAAATTGATAATCCTCCGCCTGATTATGCAGTTCATGGACGCGATTTAATGACAGGTATTCCAAAAGAGATCTATGTTTCTTATGTAGAGATCGCACATGCTTTAGATAAATCGATTTCAAAAGTAGAAGAAGCAATTCTGAATGCACTTGAGATGACTCCTCCCGAATTATCAGCTGATATTTTCCGTACCGGAATTTATTTAGCAGGTGGTGGATCTATGTTACGCGGATTGGATAAACGTATCTCGCTTAAAACAAAATTGCCTGTTCATATTGCTGAAGATCCGCTTCGTGCCGTTGCGCGCGGAACAGGTATCGCTTTAAAAAATGTAGACAAGTTCCCGTTCTTGATGAAGTAATTTTTAATTGCAGATTTTCAATATCATATTTGAAAATCTGCGATTCTCCATTTCTCCAAATCACCAATTATTTATAAATGCGTAATCTTCTTCTCTTCATCTGGAAAAATTATTTCTTTTTTCTTTTCCTTTTGTTGGAGAGTTATTGTATTTATCTCGTTGTTCAGAATAATTACTACCAGCACGCTTCTTTTATTAATTCCTCTAATAATTTATCAGCAAGTGTTTTAAAAACATCTCATAGTGTTCAGGACTATTTTTATCTGAAGGATGTAAACGAACTTCTGGCAAAAGAAAATGCAGAACTCCGCTCACGTTTAAAAGAATCTTATTCAATTGTGGTTAACGACTGGAAAGAGGTTGGGGATACTGTAATGAGGCAGAAATATACTTATACAAGTGCAAAGGTTGTAAACAATTCAACGAATCGGAGAAACAACTTTTTAACTCTTGATAAAGGCTCGAAGCAGGGAATTGAGAAAGATATGGCAGTGATAACCAATGCGGGGATCGTTGGCCAGGTTAAAGATGTTTCTGAGAATTATTGTACCGTTAAATCAATGCTTCACAGTCAGAGTATTGTGAGTGCAAAAATTAAAAAAGATGGTTCTTATGGTCCTTTAACATGGGATGGGAAAAATTCTGAATTTGTTACCTTAAGCGACATTCCTACTCACGTTAGATTAAAAGCCGGTGATACAATTGTTACAAGTGCATATTCAATTACATTTCCTGAAAATATCTCTATTGGTACAGTAGATACTTTCGCAAGAAAATCGGGTGAGTACTTCTTTACGGTAAAAGTTCGTTTACTCACTGATTTTAAAAAATTAACTCATGTTTATATTGTAGACAATAAGTTAAAGAAGGAACAGCAGGAATTGGAAAAAAAATCAGAAGCAGAAGGTAAAGAATAAGGTGGTAAACGAGATAATCAGAAATATTTTTCGCTTTATAATACTTGTATTGGTACAGGTGTTGGTTATAAAGGATATTGACCTTGGCCGGTTTATCAATCCTTTTATATATTTACTGTTTCTTATAATTCTTCCTTTTGAAACACCTAAATGGGCAATACTTTTCATTGCATTTATTTTAGGGATCAGTGTAGATATGTTTTATGATACAGCCGGTTTTCATGCGGCAGCATGTGTTGCAGTTGGTTATATTCGTCCGGGAATCCTTAAATTATTCTCTCCCCGTGATGGTTATGAATCCGGTACTCAGCCAACGATTCAATATCTTGGAGTTCCCTGGTTCTTATCTTATGCCGGCATTCTGATAGTGGTGCATCATCTCGTTTTGTTTTATCTGGAGATGTTTCGGTTTTCTGAATTCTTCTCAACTTTTTTCCGCGTGATAATCAGCTCCATTTCAACTCTGATCTTAATTGTAGCAATTCAATATCTTTTTAATCGTAAAAAAGAACAGGATTAATGAATCAGCTGGGAGACAGAAAATATCTGATCATTGGAGTTTTTATGCTTGTTGGGCTACTATTCATTATGCGCCTTTTTTATATTCAGGTAATTGATGACAGCTATAAGCTTGATGCAAATAACCAGGCTTTCAGGTATAAAACGGAGTATCCTGTAAGAGGATATATCTACGATCGTAATAACAAGCTCCTGGTTTATAATGAGGCTGCATATGATCTGATCGTATTGCCTAAAAATATCAGTAAAACAGATTTTGATACAGCAGGTTTTTGTGAATTGCTTGGAATGACCAAGGAAACCTTCATTAAAAAAATGAAGAAGGCGATTCAGGCACCTAACTCTCCACGAAAAGAATCCATATTTGAAAAGCAATTGTCTCCGAAAGATTATGCATCTATCCAGGAACGTCTTTACAGATACCGCGGATTTACTGTTCAATCCAGGACATTAAGAAAATATCCGTTTAAGATCGCTGCGCATATGTTAGGTTATATCGGTGAAGCCGATAAATCCACTACCGAGCGCGACCCATATTACAAAGAAGGTGATTACTTAGGTATTAGCGGGATAGAGAAGACGTATGAAAAAGCATTGCGTGGCAAGAAAGGTTTGCAGATAATGATGGTGGATGTTCACAACAGGGAGAAGGGAAGTTATATGAACGGAATGTATGATACAATGGCTATTCCCGGTAAACCTCTGACTACCACCATTGATGCGGATCTTCAGCTGTACGCAGAACAGCTGATGGCAAATAAGATAGGTAGTGTTGTTGCACTTGATCCGAGAACTGGAGAAATTCTGGCTATTGTAACAAGTCCGACCTATGACCCGAATTTACTTGTGGGTCGTACACGGAATAAAAATTTTGCTGAGCTTTCAAAAGATTCGATAGGAAAACCATTGTTTAACAGATCAACAATGGCTTCATATCCTCCCGGCTCTACGTTTAAATTAGTAATGGCTCTTATTGGTTTGAATGAAGGAGTGCTTACAGCTTCAACACGTTATCCCTGTGCAAGAGGATTTCCTCCTTTAGGTGGTCGTCCGAAGTGTCATCCACACGGATCACCGATGGATCTTGTTGGTGCGATCGGAACTTCCTGTAATTCCTATTTTTCTTATGTTTTCAAAAGCGTTATAGAGGATAAAAAATATCACAATGTTTACAAGGCATATGCTAACTGGCGTGAGATCGCTACAAGCTTCTGTCTGGGCACAAAAACCGGTTCAGATTTGGCGAATGAATTGCGCGGAAATGTTCCGAGTATAAAATATTATGACAAAGTTTTTGGAAAAGGATCCTGGAAAGCAAGTACGGTGATCTCATTAGGGATTGGACAAAATGAGCTTGGGATCACACCTTTGCAAAATGCCAATCTTGTTGCAATAATTGCCAACAAAGGATGGTATTACACTCCTCATATCGTGAAAGCAATAAATAATAATCCTAACGATACTACTCTGGCCAGGTTCAAGGTCAAGCATTTTACAGACATAAAGGATACATCCATTTACAATAAAGTTATTCTTGGAATGGCTAAAGCAGTTGAAGCAGGTACTGCCGCATCATTACAGATCGAAGGTATACCATACTGCGCTAAGACAGGAACTGCACAGAATTCTGGAAAGGATCACTCAGTGTTTGTTTGCTTCGCGCCTAAAGATGAGCCGCAGATTGCGATCGGAATTCTGATTGAAAATGGAGGCTGGGGTTCATCGTATGCTGGACCTATCGCCCGACTAATGATGGAGAAATATTTAAAAGGAAAGATCACACGACCGGATCTGGAAAAGCGAATGCTGGACGCAGACCTGATTCGTAAACTTAACCTCGTTCCAACAACCAATCGTTAAAGAAAAAATTTTAAAAGTTCAGCTAATATTTCAACATTGAGACAAAATAAGAACGATAGTATTTTTTATAATATAGACTGGATCACTGTGTTGATCTATGTTGTTCTTGTTTTGATGGGTTGGGCGAATATATATGCTGCGGTGTATAATGAAGAACATTACATTATTACTGACATCTCACAGAAATATGGTAAGCAGATGATATGGATAGGAACGGCTTTTCTTATCGCGCTTATTGTTTTAATTATTGACGAAAGTTTTTATACTGCCTTTGCATATGTGATATACGGGGTGTTTATGGTGCTCATCATTGCTGTGCCTTTTTTAGGCCGAGAGGTGAAGGGAAGCCGCTCCTGGTTCCGTTTTGGTGATTTCGGACTGCAGCCCGCAGAATTCATGAAGTTTGCCACTAACCTCGCCATCGCCAAATTTCTGAGTAATCAGAATATAAAGATCGCTGATTACAAGAACACCATCATCACACTGCTGATGCTGTTTGTTCCGATGGTCATTATCATGAAGCTTCAGAATGAAACTGGGCTTGCGATCGTATTCGTTGCGTTTATTTTTACACTATATCGTGAGGGCTTATCTGTAAATTATTTGCTTCTGGGTTTTCTGGCTGCTATTCTTTTTATTCTGGCCCTGCTTGTAAACAATATTGTATTGTTCGCGATCATTGGTATCCTCTGTTCTGTCTCTCTGTTATTTATTAAACGCAGCCGCACCAATTTATTTTTAATTGCAGTGATAGGTATTGTTGCATGCGGTATGGTAAAAGGTACCAGCACTATTTATGAGCACCTGGAACCTCATCAGAAGATCCGCATCGATGTTTTACTTGGAAGAGGGACAGTTGATTTGAAAAAAGAAGGTTACAATGTTAATCAGGCCAAGATCGCGATTGGTTCGGGAGGCTTTGCAGGAAAAGGATTTTTGCATGGTACTCAGACTAAATATGATTTCGTTCCGGAGCAGGATACTGATTTTATCTTTTGTACTGTTGGAGAAGAGTGGGGCTTTCTGGGAAGCTCGCTGGTGATAATTCTTCAGCTCACTCTGATCATCAGGATTATTTTTATGGCGGAGCGTCAGCGTTCACCATTCAGCAGGATATATGGCTATGGAGTGGCATCCGTACTATTTTTTCATTTAACTATTAATGTGGGAATGACTATCGGGCTGGCGCCTGTTATTGGAATTCCATTGCCATTTTTCAGTTACGGAGGATCATCTTTGTGGTCGTTTACGCTGCTTCTTTTTATCTTTATTAAGCTTGATTCTCACCGTTTACAAATTTTAAGATAAACCTGCGTATTTTTACCTTTTACCTTTCAGAGATTTAATACATTAACTTAATCTGAGGCCAAAATTCCTCAACTTGTTTAGTTTAAACCCCAACCGAAGCGTACCATCTCTTGACCCAGGTCTGAACAGTTGATACGGTTGATTTCCATCCATTGTAAGTATCAGGCTTTATCAGGAAACAATTTACACCTGCATTGTAAGACCTCTCTAGATCTGAAATAAGACTCGAGGTCGAAAGCATTATAACAGGAATTGTCTCATAAGAATGTTGTTTCCTAAGTCGTTCTATCATCCTGATTCCATCCATAGCAGGCATTTTCAGGTCAGAGATCACATAAGAAGGAATAATACCTGCATTTTTTGGATCACTTGTAAAAGCGAGAAAATCAAGACTCGTTTCAAACAGCTTTAATTTTTCATTTTTATTTACTTCCCTGTAAGCTGCAGCAATCAGCTCCAGATCATCTTTGTCATCGTCAATTATAAAAACCATATTTCTTTTAAGTATACGCTTTAGGTTTGCAAAAAGAACTCCAATTTGTCCTGGCCGAACGATAAAGGAAAAAAAAATGCCACTTTAAGGTATAAGGATAAACTTCCGTTAGATCTTATTAACAGAAATTTTAAAAATTATTAGAGAAAATCAGATTAGAGGCTGTCCGGTCATTTCAGTCGGAATAGGAATGTGCATTAGTTTTAAAATTGTAGGCGCTATATCCGCAAGACATCCTTTCTTAAGCTTTGTATGATCTTTATCAATCAGAATGCATGGAACAGGATTAGTGGTATGTGCAGTATTCGGACTTCCATCAGGATTGATCATGAAATCGGAATTCCCGTGATCAGCAATTATGATAAAAGAGTAACCACCTTGTAATCCCGCTGCTACAACTCTTTCCAGGCATGCATCTACAGTTTCAACCGCTTTTACAACAGCTTCATAAACACCGGTATGTCCTACCATATCAGGATTCGCGAAATTCAGGCAAATAAAATCAGCGCTTGCATTTTTTAGTTCTGGTACAATAGAATCAGTTATTTCTAATGCGCTCATCTCAGGTTTAAGATCATAGGTAGCAACTTTTGGAGAAGAAACCATGATCCTTCTTTCTCCTTCAAATTCTTTTTCCCTTCCTCCGGAAAAGAAAAAAGTAACATGAGGATACTTTTCTGTTTCAGCGATGCGTATCTGAGTTTTACCATTTTTTTCAAGCACTTCTCCCAAAGTCATTTTCAGATCATCTTTATCATAAACTACTTTTACGTTTTTGAAAGTATGATCATAATTGGTCATGGTCACATAATATAACGGTAACATGTGAAGTCCGAATTCCGGCATATTCTGCTGTGTAAGAACAGTGGTGATCTCTCTGCAGCGGTCCGTTCGGAAATTAAAACATATTACGACATCATTCTCTTTTATTAATGCAATCGGTTTTTCATTTTCATCTGTGCAGACGATAGGTTTAATGAATTCATCTGTAATATTATCATTATAGGAAGCGATAACAGAACGTACAACATCATGAGTCGGAGTGCCTTCACCTTTAACTAGAAGGTCGTAAGCGAGCTTAACTCTTTCCCATCTTTTATCTCTGTCCATTGCATAATAGCGTCCAATCACACTTGCTATCTTTCCGGTAGAATTCTTAAGATATTTCTCAAGATCATTTAAATATCCCAGGCCGCTTTTGGGATCAGTGTCCCTTCCGTCAGTAAACGCATGAATAAAAACTTTCTCAAGTTCATAGGATTTTGCCATGTCACATAAGTGATGAAGATGCGCCTGCGATGAATGGACTCCACCTTCTGAAACAAGGCCTATAAAGTGAACCGGTTTATTATTAGTTTTTGCATATTCAAATGCTTTTATTAATTCCGGATTCTGATCTATTGTTTTTTCACGAACGGCTTTGTTGATGCGAGCGAGATCCTGATATACCACACGTCCGGCACCTATATTTAAATGGCCTACTTCACTGTTTCCCATTTGTCCTTCAGGCAAACCCACATCTTCACCGGAAGTTTTTAAAGTTGAGTTTGGATAATTCAAATAAAGACTGTCAACGAAAGGTGTATGGGCATTAGTGATAGCATCCGTCAGGGATCCGTCTCCGATTCCCCAGCCATCTAAAATTACAAGTGCAGTTCTTTTCATTAATAATTACTTTAAGTGTGAGCTATTAAAGGTGACTTCAAATATACTTCCTTTCGGGATATTATTCTTAACGTTGATGCTTCCATTATGTAATTCAACAATATGTTTGACAATATATAAGCCAAGGCCGGTACCTTTTGTTTTTCTTGTGTCTTCATTTCCGACACGATAAAATTTTTCAAATATCTTATTCCTGTCATCATCAGAGACTCCTACTCCTGTATCTGCGACCTTTAAAATAATATTTTCTTTGTGTTTTTTAAGGCTTAGCGTTATAATAGAATCTGCGGATGAATATTTAACAGCATTTTCGAAAAGATTTAAAATGATGGAAGGGAAAGTTGTACGGTCAATATCAAGAAAGATATCATTATCGATATCAAGTACAACTTGCTGATGATATTTAAACAGCTGTATCATCTGATTCATGTTATCTGATATGTAAACAGACAGATTCATTCTTTCTTTATGGATCTGAAAGCTGCTGTTGTCGATCCTGGCCGCAAGAAGAATGTTTTCCACCAGATTATTTAATCGTTCCGTATCACTAATGGCGCTTGCTATTATTTCCTGTTGCTGATCTTTTCCAAGGTCCCTCTTTTGTAATGTCTGAAGCTGCAGTTTGGCAGATGCGATCGGAGATTTTAATTCATGTGTTACGGAAAGCAGGAAGTTTCTTTGTCTGTCTGCCAGTTGGGATTCTTTTTTAAATGTTTTACGGATCCGGTAAACTCCGAGTAAGAGTAAACCAATAAACACTGCTCCTTCACTTGAGATCATGAACCATCGTTTTCGCAGCTTTTCATTAATTTCATTTCCATGGTTGGCAACTTCCTCGGCTGATTCTACCGTTAGAAGATTCAGTTCGTTCTTCAATCGGGAAATTTCATTGTTAAGCTGAAACATAGAAAAGGTCCACCATGCAAATTGCAAAACAACATATGCCACTAAAATATAGAAGACAAGCAGGGGGCGTGACTTTTTTGTTCCGGAGTTCATGGAACAAAGGTAAAAAAGGATTTTAAACTGATGAGTTTAAATGCTTTAGACAGTGCAATCTCTTATATTAACTGGAAGGAATTTCAGATCAAGCTGAATACGCTTACGAAAATAATGGATAAAACTATGATCGTCAGCAAGGCAGTTATGGTTCCAATGCCTTCATGAGGATAGCTTTTATGACGTTTGATAGGTTCTCCGGATTTCATGATCAATTATTTTATATCTAATAATTGAAATTTATGCCCGATCCTAAAAAAGGATATTGTGCGGAGATCACCGTACAACCTATATGTTTGGTGTGCAAAAACATTCACATTTAAAATACAACATGCGAGTTCAATTTGTTGATACATACGTATTTCTATTTATCTAGGATTTATATTGAATCACTTAAAATGTTGTTTTGTGAATTACAGAGTGTCGTTTATGTGTATATACTTTTAAAAAGGCTTTATCTGAGCTGGCATGTTTTTTAAAGTTCTGCAGTAAACTTAAAAACCAAATTATGAAAACTACAAAATTTAAAATGTTCACAGCTGCGTTTGCAATCGTAGCTGCTTTTAGCACAGGTGCTTACGCGCAAACTGATAAAAAAACTGCAGAAAAGCAGAACGATAAGAAGTTTGATAATAAAATGGAGGATGATGCAGAATTCGTTGTGGAAGCTGCAGATGACGGGATGTTCGAAGTACAGGCAGCTCAGCTTGCTAAAACAAATGCTTCTTCTGCAAAAATAAAGGAATTAGCAGAGCACATGAGCACTGATCATAGTAAAGCGAATGAAGAGTTGAAGAAAGTTGCTGCTAAAAAGAACATTACGCTCCCTACAAAGCTTAGCGATAAACGTCAGAAAGATTTTGACGAATTAACAAAAGCAAAGGGTGCAGAGTTCGATAAAGAATACGCAAAAATGATGGTTAAATATCATAAAGATGCAATTGATCTTTTTCAGAAAGAAGCGGATAAAGGACATGATGGGGAGTTGAAAGGTTGGGCATCATCTAAGATCCCTGTGCTGCAGCATCATTTAAGCATGGCTGAAACAGCTAAAGAATTAGTGAAATAGTTATATGTGTGAAAATTAAAAAGCCTTGTAATGTTACAAGGTTTTTTAATTTTTTATTTATTCATAAATTAAAATTCAGGAAATATGATACTTTCAATCGTTTTAATCGTAGTCGGGCTGATAGTAGTTGTGGCGCTTTTTCAGGCAAAAGCAAAAAACAAAGACAGCAACGGCCCAATGAATAATAATTAAATTCAGTTAAACAGTAATTACCATTACTGTTTATTTTTTATCACTTTTTCCAGGATCAGTTCATAAAGTGCCGCACAGGATTTCTTTCTGATCTCGGCCGGAGTTCCGCGGAATAACAATCTTTTTTTATAAGAACGATCCTTATATCGTATACATATAAAAACGGTCCCTACCGGTTTGTTCTTAGTTTCACTGCCTCCGGGTGATGCTAAACCTGTTAATGCTGCATGAACATCCGCCTTTATCAATGACTTCAGATTTTTAGCCAGCAGTTCCGTTATCTGCATGGATTCGCATGTATATTTTTCCATCACAGTTTTTGGAATTCGCATTAAATGATGTTTCACTTCAGGGGTATAACAAACAATAGATCCTCTCAGCACATCCGATGTTCCAAAACATACAGCCAGTTTTTCAGCAGCCATTCCGCATGTGATACTTTCGGCAAGAGCGAGGGTCAATCCCTCTTCTTTCATGGCTTTTACAAAGTAATTAAGTGTTCTTTTCATAAATAAGCAGTGTATCAGATAAATATAAATAAGAATGCCAATGTCTTGGATGATATAGTTTATAAAGCCTTTAACCATTATTTCAGGCATGTAGTTTTATCTCTATAACAAACTAAAACTCTTAATTATGAAACTTAAATTGATAAACACACTTTCATTACTGTTGCTAGTTGCAGCAATTGGATTAACATCATGTGATACCGGAAAATCTGATACTGATGGGAATAAAGATATTGAAGGTAAAGCGGATCCTGCTAATACCGGGGGAGCTTTAGGCGGATCGCAATCTGAGGCAGAAAGAGCAAAAAATATTGATACCGTAAAAACCAGCACGGACGATGATCATAAATAGCGATTTGTTTTGTTGTTAAGTATTTATTGGTAGAGCTCGTTTTATAAATCATTAGTATGTAGATTTTGTTCTATAAACACTTAAGAAACTTAACTCTTAGCAAGGAATGAATTTCTATTCTTAAAATATATTTTAAATTTTCCTGAGTACAATATTTACAAATGATTGAAAGGGAAACTTCAATCATTTTTTATTTATTTCCTTTGAATGGCATGGTAATAAAGAGATGTCATACCGGTTGTTCAATATTGTACTAAATAATAATTCTAAGTATTTATCCACTATTAAAATTAACATTCACTTAAAACCATTCACTATGAAAAAAAGCAGAAACCAAAACTCCGGCAGAACTCGTAATCAAAACAATGATCAGGACAATCAGCATCAGATAGAATCTTCATCGGGCCACTCCAACTGGGATTGGGACAGAGGTCAGGATAATGATGACTGGAGTCAGACCCAAAGTCATCGCGGACAACAAAGTTACCGTGGAAGACATGACCTGGATCACAGTAATTATGGGCATGGCCAGAACATACACGGCTCTTCCGATCAATACAGAAGAAATTTAAATTCAAATTCTGTCTATAATGATCACAACGAAGGTCGTTATGGTAACTCTTATGAAAGTTCGTATAGAGGCAGAGAGGATGATATTTATAACGAGGGTCGTTATTCTCGACATAGTGGGCAAGGCAATAGTAATTATCAGCAAGGTGAAGGGTACATGGGTCGTGGTCAGGATAGCTGGGGTAATGGCAACAGTTACGGTAATGGCAGCGGAAGCGGCAATGGTAATGTTAATGGAAGAAGTTCAGGTGGTTACAGCAACAGTAGTCGCGGGAATTATAATGGAGGGCATAATAATGGAGGAAGTATGAACAGCGGAAATAACTATGGCAGCAGAAATGCCAGCAGCAATGAAAATTACCGCGACAGCTATGAAGGTAATTTTGGTGGAAGAAACGAGGGAAATTATGGAGGTGAACAAAATTCTCGTTCAGGTTCTTTCAGAGGAAATAGAAATGATGATAGAAATATTTTTGAACGCACTGGAGATCGCATCAGAGAAGGGTGGAATGATCTGACTGAGCGTTTTGACAACGATGATGATGATTATCAGAACAGAAATTTCAGAGGAAGATCTGAGTATGGAAGAAATAATGATGGCAGTAACTGGAATGTTGGAAACTATGGTAACCGTTATGATGGAGACAGAGGCTCCATGCGAAATGAAAACAACAACAGAAGAAGAAATGACCGTGAGAACGAGCGTTGGTAGTCTTATAAATTTGATGAATAAAAGAAGGAGCTTAAGAGCTCCTTTTTTTATTGATCTAAGTCAAATTTTATTATTAAAAAGTGAATTGCGTATTTTTACTGGGCTGCAGGCTGCTTATCTTTTTTAATTTAGTGATCCACATTTAGTAAAAAAAGATTTTGATCAAAGAAGTAATTAAGATTCTGTACATCGATGATGACTCTGACGACAGAGAATTATTCCAGGAAGCCCTCTCTCAGGTCACTACTAAATATGAGTTGCGATTAGTATCCAACGGAGTTGAAGCGATGAAAATGATCCAGGAATTTTTACCTGATATAATATTTCTTGATATTAATATGCCTTTAAAATGTGGTAAGGAATGTCTGGCTGAAATAAGAAAGGATGAAAAATTTACCAATACTCCTGTGATCATGATCTCCACATCCATTAATAAGAGTGATGTTGAGGAAACCTATCAAAATGGTGCTAACATTTATGCAGTAAAACAAGATTGTTTTGATAAGCATATAAAACTTATCCGGCTTATTTTAGCCATGTACATCCACGAAAATTTATTGAGCCAAACACGCTCCGGCTTCCTGATATCAGATCCTTCCAAAGTAAACCGTAATTTAAAACTTGGCTTGAACTAAAATTATTTATGCATGCTTTTTTAATCAAAGCAGTGATCTCAATCAGAAAAGCATCTCGAATCATTATCCATGAAAGTTTAACATTATTAGAATGTTTACAAGTAAAAAACATTCTCTCCCAACTTATTTTAATATATTTTATTTTTACCTATATTTAGTAAAGCTACATTTTATGAAAACACCCGTGAAGACTGTAAAAAAGGCTCATGATAATTATTCAGTTAAACGCAGATCCAAGGTGAAGACTCTAACAACCATAGACGGAAATGAAATAGATTTTCCTGTAATTGGTATTGGTGGATCCGCAGGTTCTTTTGAACCGTTGGAGAAGTTTTTCAGGAACACTCCTGCTAATATTGGAATGGCCTTTATCATAGTTATGCATCTGGATCCAACGAAAAAAGGAATGATGCCGGAACTTCTCCAGCATTATACAAAGATGAAAGTTACTGAAGCTGTAGATGGAGAAACCATCCAAAAGAACCATGTATATATAATTCCGCCTGCCAAAGACATCAGTATTTTAAATGGCGGCCTTTTACTGCTTGAGCCTACTAAGCCGAGAGGTTTACGCATGCCGATAGATTTTTTCTTCCAGAGCCTTGGAGTGGATCAGGGTGAGCGTGCCGGAACAATTGTGCTTTCGGGAATGGGGAGCGATGGAGAATTAGGGATGAAAGTAGTAAAAGAATATCTGGGTATGGCAATGGTTCAGGATCCTTCATCCGCAGAATTCTCAAGCATGCCCCAGGCTTCTATCAGCAGTGGATTCGTTGACTATATCCTTTTGCCGGAAGATATGCCTGAGAAGCTGATCAGTTATTTTCATCATCCTGTAATTAAGCAGGAGGATAATGCAGATGTGCTTGATAGTAAAACCCAGAATGCATTAATGAAAATATTTATGCTTCTTCGTACACAAACCGGACATGATTTTTCAATGTATAAAAGGAGCACGATCAACAGGCGAATTGACCGGAGAATAGCTGTGCACCAATTGTCCGGGATAATTGAATACGTTAATTACCTGCGTGAGAATGCTCACGAGATCGATGTGCTTTTTAAAGAATTGTTAATTGGAGTGACAAAATTCTTTCGTGATTCTGAAGCATTCGAGGAGCTTGAAAACACTCTGATGAAGACTTTGAAAAGCAAAAAAGCAACAGATACAGTGAGGGTGTGGGTAGCGGGATGCTCTACCGGAGAAGAGGCATATTCAATCGCAATACTTCTTATTGAATGCATGGAGAAGTTAAAAATAAAGGATCGGAAAGTTCAGGTCTTCGCTACGGATCTGGATGCTGCTGCAATAGAAAAAGCACGGACGGGAATCTATTTCGACAATTTAAGTGGTGATGTAAGTGTAGATCGCCTTGAGCGTTTTTTTATCCATCAGAACAATCACTATATAGTTAAGAAAGAAGTACGCGAACTTATAATTTTTGCGCAGCACAATCTTATTAAAGATTCACCTTTTACTAAGCTTGATCTTCTTTGCTGCAGGAATGTTCTTATTTATTTGAATAGTGAACTTCAAAAAAAGCTGATGCCTTTGTTCCATTATTCTTTGAACAAAGAGGGTTTATTATTCCTGGGTAATTCAGAAACAATTGGACACTATGTTGATCTTTTCAGTTCAGTAAACAGCAAATTGCGGATCTTCGGAAGAAAAGAGGGAGTTTCGTTCTCACGCCTCGATTATCCCTTCGGAGTTATAAAGCACGATCTGTCTGTTGCTGCTGCTCCGCATAATGATATTCTTAAAACGAACAGAAATACCTTACCGGAGATCTTCCAGAATATTTTACTGGAAAGATATACTCCGCCTTCAGTGATCATGAATGAAAAAGGGGATGTATTATATGTCAATGGTAGTCTGGGGAAATTTGCCGAAATAGGAACCGGTGAACCGAATATGAACATTCATAAGATCGCAAAGAAAGCGATTCGTTATGAATTAAGTAATCTGATCTCTAAGTGTACCGCTAATAAAAGTACCCAGGTCCGTGAAGGCTTGACTATGAAAATGAATGAAAATCCTCATTCGGTGAGGATCACATGTGCATATCTGAAAGAGCCATCCCCCTTGGAAGGATTGGTAATGATGGTGTTTGAAGATCTCGGAATTCAGAAGGAGATCAAATTAGACAGGACAATGAAGGGGAACAAGGAAGATGATATCATACTTGAGCTTGAAAAGGATCTTTCACGAACACGCGAGCAGCTGGAGAACACGATCCATCAGATGGAAACGTCTTTTGAAGAATTAAAATCAACAAACGAGGAGCTACAAAGTACCAATGAAGAATTGCAGAGCACAAACGAAGAGGCAATCACTTCAAAGGAAGAAATGCAATCGATGAATGAAGAGCTGATGACCATTAACATGCAGTATCAGGCGAAATCAGAAGAGGTTGCCCTTGCCAATAATGACATGCGTAACCTGATGGATAGCATGGAAGTTGCAACTGTGTTCCTAAACAATGATCTTGTTATAAAACGTTTTACTCCCAAGGCTGCTGAGATCATTAAACTTATTGCCTCCGATGTAGGAAGGCCTTTGCTGCACCTTTCTTCCTCAATTATTTATAAGGATCTGGAGAAAGATATGAAAGAAGTGCTTCGAAAACTTATCGCTAAAGAAATCACTATTCCTGCTAAAAAGAATATCTGGTACTCACTGAGGATAACACCTTACCGCACCAACGAAAATTATATTGAAGGGATCGTTCTTACATTCATTGACATAACAAAGTTAAAAGAACTTGAAGGCCAATTGAATTTTGCATTGCAATACTCTGAAGACATTGTTAACAGTATAAAAGATGCGTTGGTTGTAATAGATAAAGATTTTAATGTAGTGTCGGTAAACAAATCATTCAGCAAAACTTTTAAGCTCTCAAATGATCAGGCAAAAGGATATAATATTTTCAAGCTTGCAGGTTGGAATATTCTTCCTTTAAAGAAAGCGGTTAATGCAATTAATGCTAAAAAGCCTGAATTCACTGATTTGAATGTTACTCATAAGTTTCCAGCTCTTGGTAATAAATCAATGGTGATAAGTGGAAAACAGATTCTTTCTAAAAACAAGGACAAAAAATTAATACTGCTTACAATAAGAATTGTTCCTATAAAGAAAGATTGATTCAATGAAACGAAATAAGAAAACATCCGCGATTGATGAGCGGATCCAATTTTTAAGAAAGCTGGAATCTGGTGTAGATGTAAATGAAGTAATAGTTAAAGAGCTTATTCATGAACTTCAAACGTATAAGATCGAGCTTGAAGTTCAGAATGAAGAATTGAGAGCGGCTCAAAGTGAGCTTGAAGCGTCACACAATAAATATGTTTCTTTATTTGAAACAGCCCCTGTCAGTTTTTTTGCGATTGATCATACTGGAGTAATTCTTGAAGTGAATGAAAAAGGTTCTGCCTTGTTGGAAATGCCAATAAAGAAATTAAAAGGACATCGTTTTCAGGAATTTATCCATCCGGATCATCTTCTTTTTTTTCATTCATTTTTTAATGGGATTGAACGTGGGGCAAAAAAAGAGGTTTCCGAGATCCAGCTTTTAAACAGGAATAAATATGTGCAGATGGAAGGAGTATTATTCAGCGGCAAGAATGAGGGAGATTTTGTAATGCAGCTTGCACTTATAGATGTAACATTAAGGAAAAAAGAAGAAGCTAAATATGCCCAGCAGAAGCTTGAACAGCAAAAAGAAAGACTAAATACTATTTTAGAAACCCAGGAAGAGGAACGTATCAGAATAGCGGAGGCGCTTCACAACGGGCTTGGACAGCTGCTTTATGCTACAAAGCTTAAAATGGAAGATATTAAGGAAAACAAAGAGGTAAAAGCAGAGGTTAAGGAATTCCTGGACGAAGCGATCACAGCAACCCGGGATCTTTCTTTTACCCTTATGCCGACCCTGCTAAAAGATTTCGGTTTACAGGTCATTCTCGATGAAACAGCCCGGAGATTTTCCACCAAAACACTTAAACTGGAATGCCATGTACTGGGCCTTAAAGAAAGATTATCCAACATTCATGAAACAGCCGCTTTCCGTATTATCCAGGAACTTCTCAATAATATTCTCAAACATTCCGAAGCTAAAAGTGCAACTATTCTGGTAACGAAACGTAAAGGGAAAGTGGAAATAGTTGTGAAGGATAACGGCATAGGATTCGATACCGAAAAGATCCTTAAAAAGGACAGGGGTACAGGTCTTAAGTCGATCCACAATCGATTGGATCTGTTAAATGGTGATATTAAAATTGTCTCCAAAGTCAATAAGGGAACTACCGTCACAGTTACGTTCTAATTCTCCACTACGTAAAAATACTTACGGCTGTTATGTTTTCAATATTTAACTTTGTTAAAAAGGAAGAGAAATGGTGAGGGTCATAATAGCAGAAGATCACGATATTTTAAGAGAAGGACTCCAATCCTTACTTAGAGACGAGCCAAAAATAAAAGTAGTAGCAGGAGCAGCCAACGGTAAGATTTTACTTGATTACCTTGAAACAACACCTGTTGATGTTATTTTAATGGACATTAACATGCCTGTTATGAATGGTGTTGAAGCAACTAAAATTATCGCTTCCGAATTTCCTAAAATTAAAGTGTTGGTTCTTTCAATGATGGATAATCCAAATTATCTCACGATGATGATGGAGGCAGGTGCAAAAGGATATATTTTGAAAAGTACCGGTAAAGAAGAGCTTGTACATGCCATTGAAGTTGTAGCAGCAGGAGGAAAATATATTAGTCCGTCTCTGCAGGCAAAAGCAGAAGCCCTGAATGCTAAAACCAATAACGATAGTTTTGATGACGTTAAGCTCACCCGGAGAGAATTACAGATCCTTGAAATGTTAGCTGAAGGAATGACCAATAAGGAGATCGCGGAAAAAATATTCCTTAGCAGAAGGACTGTTGAAACCCACCGTAAAAATCTTATTGAAAAAACAAATTGTAAGAATAGCTCAGCGCTAATAAAATACGCTATTGAAAAAGGTTACCTCAAGAATCTGAATATCGAAAAGTTCAGCGATTAATTATTTTCGAAATGCCTTTATCATTTTTCCATAGATCTCTTTTTTTAAAAAGTTCCGTTTTACTTCTCTTTATTTTTTTCGCTGTCTTAACGTGCAGAGCTGACAGCCTTTCAAAAAAAAACAATGTTTCTTTATTGAATATTACAGCCGGGTACCGCTGTCCTATGAATAAAGCCAATATTCTTAATTCGGGACACGGACTTTATTTTGAAGCAGGAATTAATGCCGGATATTTTCTTCCTAATAAACTTCAAATAGTTTTATTCGGGGGCTGGGGATGGAAAGACAGATTATGGACAACTGGATTTAATCAGATTTTCTTAAATGATATAAATATTTCTTTTTCAGATAATCAATTATCCTCCAATGATTCAATGATAGTGAACAGTTTTCATGAAGAATTAAATAACAATGAGAAGAAAACAATCTCTTTTCCTTCCTGTAAAACAAACACATTTCATAACAGTTCTTTTTATTATGGGATTTCATTTGGACTGCCTTTTAAAAAATATCATACAGTTATAAAAGTTTACAGGGGAACCACCAGGTCATCATTTACCGGTAATGACAGAAGCGATTCAGGCAAAGAATATAATTTATATGAGATAAGGAGAAACATGAATGGAATTGAGCTGAGTTTGTTCCCGGGTTTTAAAAGAACACTTAAAGATAAATTCTTCGGCACTCCACTATTCTCTCATTTAGGGATGGTCAGTTTTTATTATGAGAGGATAAATTTTTCTTCTTCCGTTTTGTATTTCACAGACGGTGATCAGCGTCAAACAATTAAGTTAAGCGAGTTTTTAAATTATTCATTTCTGAACAAATACAAATTTGAAAATGTATTTGGTGTGAAGATCTGTTGGTCGGTCTACTAATTGCATTTTATTGTATTTATATAAACAAAAAAGGGAGCAATGAGCTCCCTTTTTCTTTGAGTAGAAATTAATTATTCTTCTCCTTCAACTTCTTCAACTGCCTGAATGTTGATCGTTGATTCAGCGATCTCAGTCAGCTTTTGATCTGCGGCTTTTTCTTCATTAAGGATCTCCTCAAGAAGCGCTGCAGCATCGTCTAAACCTAATGTGTTTGCAAAAGTTCTTAATGTACCGTAAGTAGCGATCTCATAGTGCTCAACTTTTTGTCCGGCAGAAATGATCCCTGCATCGCGCATAGCACCTTTGTCGCTTTCCTTCATAATTTCTTCAGCTTCTTTTACAAGTCCGGCCATCGCATCGCATTTTTTTGCTGTTGCTTTTTTTCCGATCACTTCAAAAACCTGTTCAAGTTTTTCCACCTGAGCTTCTGTTTCTTTTAAATGATCTTCCAATGCTGCGATCAATTCTTCTGATGTAGCTTTTTTAGCCATTTTAGGTAATGCTTTGGTCAGCGCTTTTTCTGCCCAGTAAATGTCTTTAAGCTGATCTTCGAATAATTTCATAAGTTTAGACTCTTCAATTCCATACTCTTCTGATGATTGTTTTTTGGCTGTTTTTTTCATATGTGAAAGGGTTTTATGTTTTCACTTTTAATTAAAAAATTATGCCTGTTTCAAAACAAAAAAACCGCTCTTCATTAAGAGCGGTTTGTTTAAAAAGTAAGTAGTTTTACTTTAATATAATTGCCATTTATAACAGCTTCCGCTCACGGAATAATAATAAGGGCCCCAGGTTGTAGTGCCGCTGCTGCATTGAGCATAAAATTTATGGGTTCCCGGTTCAACGCTGATTGAAGCTCCACCGGAAGCTCCGCAACCTGGCGTTGAAGTATAATAACTGTTTAAAGTTCCGATATAAGAATCATCAATATAAACATTGATACCCGCAGTATTGCATGGGAATGTTGACATACCGGTCCATACAGTGATCTGTGTTGTATAAGCACATGAACCATCATCCGTGTTTGCAGAAGAATAATAATTGTTAGCGTTAGGATCTGTACATCCATAAACTCTTGGGATACAGCTTCCGTCATCTACTCTTGCATTAGGATCATAGTTCGTTGCACTGGAATCCGTACATCCACTTGGGCGACAACCTGATGTAAATACGGCAACTAATAGCACCATTGTTACAGCAATAAATTTTAATCTGATCATGTTGAATAGTTTTAGGTTTATAGTTTAGTTCTGTGAAAAGAAATCTCAATCAAAAGTAGAGTAATTTATTAATAAGGGCCTGAAAATTAAATAAATATGATCTGGCTTTGGAAAACAAAAAAAGCCGCTCTTACCAAAGGAAGAACGGCTTAATAAATAAGGAGGGAATTATATTAATACACTTTCCATTTATAGCACAAACCTGTTACATTAAAATAGTGTGGGCCCCAGGCATAACCGTTATTATAACAACGTGCATAGAACTTATGAGTTCCGGGCTGTACATTGTTCAGGGTAACACTTCCGCTCGCTCCACAGCTTGGAGGAGATGAGAAAGAGCTGTTTATATAACCTGCATAATTATCATCAACGTAAACATAGATTCCTCCTGCAGCACATGAAACTGTTGGTGACCCCGTCCAGATAGTTACCTGGGAGGTAGTGATACATGAGCCGTCATCTGTGTTGGCAGATGGATTATAGTTATACGAATTCGGATCTGTGCAGCCATGTATTTTTTCCATGCATGTTCCGTCATCATAAGATGCATCCTCATCATAATTGGAAGCATGAGGATCGGTACATCCACCTTTACCTTTGTTGCAGCCGGATATAAATACAGACAAAAGTAAAATTACAATTGTTACAGAAATTTTAAAGAATCTGATCATGTGCTTTTTATTAATTGGAGAAAATTCGGTTTTGCTTAGCTCATCAAAAATAAGACAATTTCGTTAGATAGATACGAAATAGTAAAGTCTTATAGGCTTTAAAGAAATAAAAAGCACATCATTTCTGATGTGCTTTTTATTTAGCTGTAAAATTAATACTTAATTTTTGATCTTTATCGCTTCCAGTCTGTGCGGACTCATTGTCCAGTTGCCTGAAGGGCTTGGACTTCCGGAAGGAAAGACAATGGTTCCTACAGTAATCTGATCACCCGCGTTTGCAAGAGCGATCACGGTTAATGAGTGAGAAAGATTCATGTATTGATAGAAGGATGCTGAAGCGGTATTTGCCATATATCGTCCAAAGGTGTAAGTTTTTATTCCATTGATGAAATTCGTTCCGTTAGAAAGATTGATGATACCTGTCTGACCTTCCAGATCATAAGGATCACCTGCTGTAAAATTATATACATTTCCGTTTATCCCTAAACCATTATATATGAACATATAATAACCTGTCTCCGGGATGGTAAGAGTTTCTGATGAAGTTACAACTACATTTCTTACCGAAGAGATAACAGGTCCGGAAAACGCTAATGTTGTTCTATTCATATTAAGATTTATAGCACCACTAGTAATGGAAATGCCACTTCCTGCAGTATAACTGCTTCCGGCACCGGTCGGTCCTGTAATTCCTGTTGCACCAGTAGATCCTGTAACACCATTGGTCCCGGCCATTCCCGTTGTTCCTGTCGCACCCGTTGCTCCTGTAGCTCCATTCATACCTGCTGTTCCGGTTGCACCGGTAGAACCATTGATCCCGTTATTACCTGTAGCTCCGGTTGTTCCGTTTGTCCCATTGGTTCCTGCAATGCCTGTCGCCCCGGTTGCCCCGGTTACACCATTTACTCCGGCTGTTCCGGCCGCTCCTGTTGAACCATTGATTCCATTAGCACCTGTAGATCCTGTTGTGCCGTTTGTTCCCGCAATGCCTGTCGCGCCCGTTGCACCATTTACTCCGGCTGTTCCGGTTGCTCCTGTAGAACCATTGATTCCATCAGCACCTGTAGATCCTGTTGTGCCGTTTGTTCCTGCAATTCCTGTTGCACCTGTCGCCCCGATCATGCCGGTAGCTCCTGTAGATCCATCATTTCCATTGACCCCTGCCAAACCAGTTGCGCCTGTTGTACCGTTCATACCATCAGCACCGGTTGCACCTGTACTTCCCGCAGCTCCATTCATTCCATCAGCACCTGTAGCGCCTGTAACACCATTAGCTCCTGTCGCTCCTGTTGCACCTGCAACTCCACTAGTTGCGGAACCTGCAGTTTCAGCATAAAATGCATAAGGCACACTCAATAATTGAGTTGCTCCTGTTATCGAATAAGAAGTCCCCCCATTCGGATCTATCTCTGTTTCGATAAAATAAGGCCCGGCACTCCAATTAACCACTGAAAGGTTATTGCTGGCTCCGATCTCAAGAGTAATAAGTCCGTTTGCATTACTGGTTACTGTATGCACTTCAGTGAAAACAGGAGTTCCGCTTACAGAGCCCTGGTAAATATTTACACGAACACCAACTGTTGAATTAGTCAGGAGCATATTAGCAGCATTCCTGACAACAGCCTGATAGGTCATTTTTTGTGGCGACTGAGCCATGGACTGCAGGAAGAATGTAAATGCAACCAAAAGAGTGGTAATTTTTTTCATATTATTTGTTTTTGATTAGTTTGAAATTTCTTAGCTGACCGCTTTTATTATACACTTTTAAAAAATAAACACCTGAACAAAGTTCTTTACAATTGATCTCGGTCAGATTGCTGCTGATCTGGTTTTGTGAAACAAGTTTCCCGTTTGCATCTGTAAATAAATAGGAAAGGTCTCCGTATTTATCAATGTTTAAAGTGACAAGATCCAAAGCAGGATTCGGATAAGCACTGATCGATAGTTCCAGCGATTGATCTTTTATACCTGTAACTAAAAAAAGCTCATAAGGTTGTTGTAACCCTTCTGAAGCGTTTCCGCTGGTGCTTGCTTTAGTGGAATATGAGATCTGTCCTACGGAATAACTGACGGTCCCACCAGTTCCGGAGCCATTTCCTCCGGCCGGAATTGAGTTGTTTTGAGCTATAGACCCATTGTTGAAATAAAAAATGGAGAATAGGATTAAGCAGGTAGTCTTTTTCATTTGACGAATATTAGCGTTTATCAAACGAAAATTATGTGCCAGTTGAAACTGTGCTTAATACTTAAATGAAGACAAATTAGTTTGTCCTTTTCTTATTTTGTTTTTTGATCATTGGAATAACAAGGGGGTCGGCAATTATTCCTATAGTGCAAGCTCGTAGTGTATTCTCGTAATAAAGATTGTAGTAATCAGGACCGGCATAAGCTCTGAAAAAGACAGAGAAGTTGGCCAGCTTACGATAAGGTTTAACTACCAGGAAAAGATCTATTGAATGTCGTGAGCCAAAATGTTTTGTGCCCCACATTAGAGAATAGGTGATATATGCTTTTATTTTTTCAGAATAGATCATGTGGCTTTCTAAAGTGATCTTATTAAAATAATATTTGTCTTTTATAGCCGGTTCACGATCGTATTCGATTTGATACTCATAAGAGATCCTTCCATTCATGAAAGATTTACCAACTTCGCTCGAGTCGATGGCTGACCAGCTGAATGCGATCTCAGCTGCATTTGATGAGAAATTTCCATTATTATAATTTATACTGTCAGTTCTCGGAATTAAATATTCACCATTTTGTCCGTTGGAGTGATGGATCAGTCTATATGTAAGAAATGTCAGCTGATTTTCCGGTTTGATAAAGAAGCGTAATGTTTGTTTTATAAAAGGAATGTTGATCTGATGATAAAATAACAAACTTGGGACATAGCTGGGAGTACGCACAGGAAGGCTGGTTTCATTAAACATTCTTGTAATTAGTTTTGGAAAAAAAACTATTCCGATATTTTTTCTTTTTGAAATATTTAAAATAAAGTTTGGAGATAATTGTCCTTCAAAGATCAGCGGTTTTAATTTTTTAACCCCGTATGGAGTTCGGGAATTCCCTAGTCCTTGTCCGAAAGACACATACGTTCGGTCATAAATGGAAAGCACAGCTTCATCAACTTTTGATGGAAGCAGGGTTTGTGATTCGCATAATGTTATACCGGAAAAAAGACTGAAGATTAAAATGGAAAACTTTCGTAAGAAATAAAATTTCATGATGTTTCTTATTGCAGAAAAACAAGGGAGGTTGTTCGGATGCGGTGTAATTGGGGATATTCATGTAAGGTAAACATAAAGAACGGATATCAGCGGGAATATAATTTAAGAGATTTTGTAGATAAAGCAAATACTCTCAATTGCGATAATAGAAAGGTAGAGTTTACATTATCTGTTCAACTTTTTTGCATGTTCAGGCTGGCCTGCTTGATAAGATTATAAAGGGTTTCCGAAGAGACGGATCACGTCATTTAATTTGAAAACAATTACTTTTCCTTCTTTTATAGCATGCACAACAACATCGTAGCTGGTATCATTAAAAGGAGCGTTATGAACTATTTCGAGAGAATTTAAAAAGATCTTATCCTGATTCATGCGATTAACGGCAAATTTCTCCGTAAATTACTGCATACTTTTCATAAAGGCTTTGCGCTGCTTTCGAATCCATGTGTTAAAGTTAAGAAGATAATTTATCTCTGATAAGTCATCCGATGGAATAAAAAAAAGCATCCCGCAATGCGGGATGCTTCTCTAAAAAAGTGGAGGCTACGGGCGAAATGTCGAACCGTTTTTTTTTGGATGACATAAATTTATTTTTTGGATTAAGTGGTTTGTTTTCATAGTTGCGACCACGGCAGAAAAAAACTCCGACTCTCCTATATTTCTTATACAGATTATATCTTATCTTTATAAAAAGGAAGATATGATGTTGAGAAATAATACCACTTGTTTTTTTTTAGTGCTATCCTGTTTTTTTGGAAAGGTTAAGGCACAGGAGAGCCTCTTCTTTAAAGACTCTCACATAAGTCATCTCAAGGTTGAGGAACAGAATATTGCGATCTTCAAAAGGCCCATAACTAACCGTGAGTACATCATCTATATGCAATGGTTGCGGAGTGTTTTTTCTTCGAATTATCCTGATATTTATTTAAGTAGTATCCCTGGCTTAAACATAGACACCTTGAAAGAAATCAATGCTCAGTCCGGAGGGAATCTAAACGACATTAATACGATTTTAAACTGCACCAAAGCTTTTGTTAAGGATTACATGTTCAATCCTAGGTATTTAGATTATCCTGTGATTGGAGTTTCATGGCAAAATGCAAATAACTATGGCTTATGGTTGGCTGATCGCTACAATGAATATACATTAATCACGATGGGATATCTTAATTATAATTATTCACCAACTGAGAATGATTATTTTAGTACAGATGCTTATTTAGCGGGGATGTGGCAGGGTGTATTAAAACGCCACGTGAAAACAGGTGATCCTTCTAATCCGGAAAGGGATTTTAATTGGTCAGATAATGTTTTCATTCCGGCTTTCAGATTGCCGAGCAGAAAGGAAATAAATGCTGCAGGAGATAGTTCTGTTATAATTAATTCTTTCAAATCGTACCCCTTCAATAAAAGACATTTTTTGGCCGAATGGGAACAAAGATATTTGGCCAGCGACTCGGACAGTGTCCTTAACCTTTGGACTAATAAAGACACAGATCCTACTCCTGAAAAAATAGTATCTCGCAAACTACATAAAGTGAACATAACAGGAGAGCTTATTTTAGATATTAATAATCAAACCAATGAATCTCGCTTGCCTGAAATTTATAAACAGAATGGACAGGAACTGAAATCTCTGGAAAATTATAAGGAGAATTTGAAAGAGTGCTGTTTAGAGGGTTTAAATTCTAATCCGGTTATTTGTGAGGATAAGAATGGGAAACCGGTATTAGTTGCACCATATAACAATATGCAGGCCCCACACTACGAGAAATTCTCTGTGTGCCGTTTGGCTTGTACGTTAAATGAAAAACAGGTTGGGGATCTTAAAAAGTAAGATATCTCGTTTGTTTTCATTTACTGTAACGTTCGTTAATCACAATGCTTTATCGCCTTAACTTTTACCGGAGACTTAATGGAGTCTTATCACATTCTGATACCTATTACAAGTATATCATCCACTTGTTCAGTTCCGGCTTTCCAATCCTCAATAAAGGTATTTAAGTATTGTTCTTGTTCCTGCATGGTCTTATTTTGAAGGCTCACTAAAATCTCCTTAAACTTTCGAGTCATTAATTTCTTTCCATCCTTCCCGCTAAACTGGTCTGCGTAACCGTCCGTAAAAATGTAAAATGTGTCGCCCGGTTGTAATTGAATTTCGTGGGTGGCAAAATGCTGTTCATCATCTGTCAAACCGCCAATTGCAACTTTAGTTGCCTTTATTTCTTCTACTTCGGTCTGCCCACTTCGAATGATCCAGACAGGTCGATTTGCACCTGCATACTTTACAAGTCGATTCTTTGTGTCAACGGAGCAGATAGCGATGTCCATTCCGTCCCTGGTTGATTCATCTTTATCAGTTTGTTTCAAAGATTTCTTAATTCCTTTATTTAAAAGAGATAAGATCTCGCTTGTGTTATTACTTTGTTGAACTGCATCGGTGAGTCTCTCAGAACCAACCATACTCATTAGCGAACCCGGTACTCCATGGCCTGTGCAATCTGCGGCAGCAATATAGATCGATTCCGGTTTCTTATTAAAAAAATAAAAATCTCCGCTTACAATGTCTTTTGGTTTAAAGAGAATGAAACTTTGAGGAAGCGATAAACGAACTTCCTCTTTATCTGGAAGGGTAGCTTGCTGAATTCGGAGTGCATACTCAATACTATCTATTATCTCATTTTGTTTCTCTTGTATTAGGTTTCTTTGTCTTTCGGAGATGTCCTTTTGCTTTTCAACTTCTGTCTTTTGTTGGGCAATTAATTTATTGTCTTTCCTTGATTTGTAAAGACTGTAGAATACAAAAAGTAAAAAAAACACCAACAATCCTGAGCCAGCCAGTATTAATTTTTGAATAAAAGCCTGTTGTTTTATGTTTAGTTCACTTAGTGATTTTTCTTTCTCAAGGTTCTGGATCTGCTTTTGCTTATTTGCTGTTTCAATATTTTTTTTCAAAAGTTCACTTTCATTGTTTTTTATCGTAAGGTCTTGAATAAGTTTTTGTTGGTTGAGGTTCTCAATTTCTTTCTTTTTCTCATTTGCTAATAGCAGATTCCTCAATAATTCTGCTTCTTTTGCCTTTATGGTAAGGTCAGAAACGGCCTTGTCCTTTGCAAGTAACTCTAATTCCAGCTGCTTACGTTTTACCTCTTCTTCCTGATGACGCAGTTCCTCCTCTTTGAGCTTTTTCTGGTTTTCAAGCGAAAGCTGCTCCTCTTTGAGATTGATAATCTGTTCATTTACGGCATTTTCAATGTCAACGATCTTTTGTTTTTTCTCATACTCGTCAAGCTGGTTTAATTTTCTTTTTTGAAGCGCCAAATACCAATTATCAGGTACCAGTTTGAGTCCGTTAACTGTTGTGCCAAAACGATAAATATTGGATGCTTTGCCAAGTATTTTAGGATCGTTTTCTGCCAGCTTATTAGACATAGTAATAGTGAAGTTTTGCTCCGGAATGGTGTCCGAATCTTTCTTTTTGGCACTTGGTGGTATTTTGGTATTTATCAAAATTTCTTTAGTGATATAACCTTTTTTACTTAAAGTTACTTTATAGGTATTGCGCTTATTAAGGATAATTGAGTTGTCAAGGATTGTTATTCCTCTATTACTGGAGTCTTTTTCGTTTTTAACATTGATGTTAACACCTTCCATCTCTGGGTTCGACTGCCAAGTCCCATGATTTTTGCCCAGACTTTTATCGATAAACCTAAAGTTAATATGTACCAAGGTATCGTTAGGCTTAATGGTGGGAGCACCAAATTTAGCTCTGATTTTTCTGACCTCCCCATTAGAAAACCTTTTTTCCTTTAAAAGCTCACCAGTATTAAGATTGTAATAATGCCATACACTATCCCTTTTATTGTTTCGATAAATCCCTATCGCAGCGGTATTATTTTTGGTTTCTATCCATAAGCCTTCCTTTTTACCGTTTTTATATGTATTAAAATATTCACCGTACGCGCTATACGTGGAAGTTGATAGTTTTTTATTCTGACCGACAACTTGTATCGACAAGAATAGGAGAATCAGTAGAATTTGAATATGCTTCATTGTTAATTTATTCGAAATATGCTTTGGAAATTGGATTCCATATTATAAATTTGATGTTAGCTCAAAGTAGGACAAAAACCAAGTTTACTTTTTTACTCTTTTTAGCTTATTTGTTTTTCCTTCTGCGCACCTTGTGCATCGTGTCATTTCCTGTCTTATTCTGATTTGCTTTTAATATCGCTTTCCCTTTTGGGATTTCATGAACATCAATCAGGTATGGGTGTTTTGATAAAATAAAATTTTTAGCAATTGTATCATTAAAGAAATTACCTCTTAGAAAGTTCAGGCAATACTGGTTAATCAATACATACTTATTCCAAATCGCCTCTTTATCTCTTCGATTTTGTAATCCTTTTAATATTGCAAAAGAACTTAATGATATATAATCATTGTGTTCCATCTCAATCGTTGCATAAACCCTATCGGAATATCTGAGAGAATCCATGACCTTGAATGAAGCAGCAGGGCCTGCAAACAGCAAGGTTGGAACATTCATGTTTTGAATTTTTTCGAATAGTTTTTGTGTAAGGGACTCAAAACCCTGTGGGTTGACATCAATTGAATAGTCAAATGTATTATCTAAACTAATTAAGCATGAAACAGGTGAGTAATCTTCTGTTTTATATCCCAGAATAGCTTGTGCTCCGTAACTTTGTCCTATTGCTGCAATTTTGGAAAAATCAATAAAAGGCAGACTTTTAATTGCGTTCACCATAAAATCAATATCTTTTGTTGAACGTTCCAGATCCCAGTTTAAATTTACCGATTCATAGTTGCTAGCTTGAAAGGCTCCTGAAATTACTACAAAACCATGACTTGCAAGGTATTCGCATAGAACAGTATTATCATTTAATGTTCCACCCAAACCTGCATGATAGATTACAAGTGGAAATTTTTCAGCCAGGGGGGAAGCATTCTTAAAAACTTTTAACGGTTGTTGCAGATGTTCTGTAAATTTTTCTTTCTGTTCTTTATTCAGGCTATCTGCATCAAATATGTAAAATGATGAATTCTTCTCGTTATAATCTTCAATTCTTTTTATGAAGGTTTTTAGCGTAGCATCCGGGGTCTGAACTTTTATATAGTCTCCATACAACATTGGTTTGTCTTTTGGATTTACTTTAGCAGGATACCATATGTTTATGATTATAGGTCGGGGATCGCGATTTTGAGAGCTTGTGTCGTCCGGGTATTTTAAGTTGTAGGTTCTTGAATAATCAAAATCAATAATTGTTTTATAACCTACATCGTATTGTCCCATTTCAAGGTTAGGGTAAAGCGCTGTTACCTGTGCAATCACTGGTGCATAACCCAAGATTAAAATCATTGAAAAGTAAAAAACAAGTTTTAGATTTCGAATGTTTCTTGGTTTAAAGTCTTTCTTCATCTTTTTATTTTTCAGATGGTTTTGTTCTTGCTCGTATGGCTAATCAGTCGCCCGTTATGTTGAGTTGTCAATTCACTTACCCAAACTTTTATATTGGAAATCTTATCTCGCAAAATACGTTAATTTGGTAAGAGCTGAGAATGTTAACTTCCCTTTACTTGATTGTTACTCAAATATATTAATTTCTAGGATCGAAGAGCTGGCAAATAATTCATGAAAGCATCTAGAAAAGGGCAGTTAGATGAGAATTCTGTTTCAGGGCTGGAATAAAAAAAGCACATCATTTCTGATGTGCTTCTGTGAACTGTGGTGCCTCCAGGGATCGAACCAGGGACACAAGGATTTTCAGTCCTTTGCTCTACCATCTGAGCTAAGGCACCAACTCATTTATTCGGAGGGCAAATGTAATCAATATTTCTATTTCACAAAAAAATATTTTACTCATTACTATGGTTATTTCGTAGTTTTGTGATATGCAATTAAGAACTCAGGCACTTTCAGGTATTTCCTTCTCTGGATGAGTCGATTATCCCTGCTCTTACTGCTCAATTTCCAATCAATCGTTGTATAATCTGCTCTGTTGTAAATGAGATTGAGTCTTTTATCCGGGAAACTGAACTTAAGATTCCTGTATTGCTTTTTAATGCTCAAACACCGGTTCCGGTCAAAAATCTCTACCGTTCGGCTCATACACTCGGAAGCGACCGCCTTGCCGCAGCTGTAGGAGGAAATTTACTGGCTCCTTCACAGGATGTACTGGTTATAGATGCCGGTACCTGCATCAAATATAATTTTGTGAATGCCTCAGGTGAATATCTCGGTGGCGCCATCTCTCCCGGATTACAGATGCGCTTTAATGCGTTGAACCACTATACAGCCCGTTTACCCTTATTAAAAACAAGTGAAGATTACTCTGAGCTCATCGGCACAACCTCCGAGGAAAGCATTTACTCAGGAGTGGAGCTAGGTGCCCTGGCGGAAGTAGAAGGCATGATAGATCAGTATTCCCAACGATTTAACAATATAAAAGTATTTTTAACAGGCGGAGACGCTGATTTTTTTGCTAAACGGCTAAAAAAACCCATCTTTGCAGACCAATTTCTGATCCTGAAAGGGTTGAATGAAATATTAGAACACAATAAATTACAG
>JAJTCJ010000115.1 GCA_021323165.1 Bacteroidota bacterium
GTAATTTAATTGCTTTAATTTGCAGTAAAAATTCAGCAACTTTTAGAGCAGATTCATCGTTCAATATCATTCGGCAAATATATTAAAAACTAAGGTAATCCTTACATAAAATTAATTAACAAGTTCAACAATGATTAAAATATCCTCGTCAGACAAAATCATACGTTTGGTCAGTAATTATAGGCATTTTGAACCGGAAGCCGGTTGTGTTTTTTTTGCGGTAACTTCAGAAAAAGAGCTGGAAGACGCTTACAAAATATTCATAGAAAATAAGGATATAAAGGAGATATGTTTTTATCATAAAGACGTGGATTTTCTATTGAACGCATTTAAATCTTTTTTTAAAGTCATAGAGGCTGCAGGGGGGCTGGTTAAAAATCAAAAAGGTGAATATTTGTTTATTTTAAGAAATGATAAGTGGGATCTCCCTAAAGGAAAAATTGAGAAGGGAGAATCTGTTAAAACTGCTGCAGTTAGAGAAGTGGAGGAGGAATGTGGTGTAAAGGAACTGGAAATTGTGAAGGAACTTAAAACAACATTTCATACTTATACGATGAATGATAAAGCTGTATTTAAGCCCACGTACTGGTTTGAAATGTCTACAGCTGATGGTTCTCCTCTTATTCCTCAAACAGAGGAAGGAATCACGGAAGTAAAATGGATCGCAAAAAAGGATTTGAATCAGGTCCGCGAAAATACCTATGATTCAATTCTCGATATAATCAAAGAATTGTAGATGATTCTATTGATTTTGTTTATTCCCGACTCCGTGTAATTTGCTTTTAATCTTTGTCAGGTCATAGAAAAGTTGTTCTATGTTTTGTTCCGGGCTGTCAGCAGGTACTTGTATAAACTTTCCATCAGGCCCGATAAGAAAATAAGCCGGTAATGCCACTATCTCATATTGCTTTTTTAGTTGTCCTGATGTATTATCATACACAAAAAGCCAGTCGTATTTTGGATATTTAGCCTGAAAATTTTTGAGGTCTGCATTCGTCTTGTCTGTGGAAATGCTTACAAATGTGATCCTTTCTCCGTATGTTTTTTTTAAGGCAGGAAGAACCTTCATTTGCTCAATACAGGCAGAGCAGTCATCATCATAAAACATTGCATAAACATATTTATCTTTTCTCAATTCATCTAAGTTGTGTGTATTGCCGCTCTTATCGGGAAGTTCGAATCCCGGAGCTGCAGAACCTTTTTGTAAAGGAGAAAATGAATTTAAAATATTCTGCGCGATTCTTCTATGTTCAGAAATGCGGCTTTCAGTCACTGCCTGTTGAAGCATAGCTTTTATTGCACTCTTTTTAAATGTTCCATCATGCCAGCTTTCACTTAATCCTTTAAGTAATACAAGTTCCGATAAAGTATCGTTAGCTACATACGACACTCTTTTTAATGCATTCACCGCTGCGGGAAAGCTGGCTCTGTCATTAATAATAAAAGAAATGTCATTACCCTCCTTACTTAATGAAAAATTCTGAAGTTTCTGTTTATAAAATGAATTAAAGAAGTTCATATATTCAGGATGTTCATATAAGATCGGTTTACCAAGAATGTAGGACTCGAATAATTTTTTTTCACTCATCTTAGTGTTCTTCTGTAGTGCAGCAATAGAATAGATCATGTAGTTGTTGAAGAATGGATTACTTACAGTGGAGTAGTAGCCTGTTACAAAAAGTTTGAACGAATCTATTTTAGCCTGTGGTGCTCTTTTCAGGAAGTCATTATAATTTACCGTAAGGAAATCATCGAACCGCTTATCATAATCCATTGTAAGAGCATTGATCTCAGTCTTACTGTTAAGCTGTATTGAAAGCTTTACATCATGTTCGATATTCGGATTTTGGAAAGTACTAGAATCAGGTGCAGCAATAATTACATTATAAGATACACCGGGCTGAACGTACATAGAAGATATATGTTTCCCGATCTTAAATGTTACATATTGGATAGAGTTTGAGGTAATTTCGAAAAGAAAGTTTCCTGCTGAATCAATATTGGTATAGCTGAGCTGTTTTTGAGTATTTGAGATCCGGTCGTTATAGATCCATAAACCGATTTCTTTTTGTCCGTACTTACCTGCATTTCCCCTGATCGTCACATTTTGTGAAAAGCATGGTAATGAAATAAATAATACAGATATGATCTGAAATAGCTTCATACTCTTAGAATAGTTTATGAAAACGCTGAGGGACTGCGAAAATTATGCCTTATTGGGCTTTTAGCTCAATCCCTTTTGGAACAAACGGAGTGGCATCTCCATTATTTCGGACAATATCCCTTACAATTGTTGAATTTATAGCCGAAAGTTCAGGGATCGGTAAAATAAAAACAGTTTCAATTTCGGATGCCATTATCTTATTATTCTGAGCAATCGCCTTTTCAAACTCAAAATCTGCGGATGTGCGAAGGCCTCTCAGAATATATTTTGCGTTCATCTTTTTACAAAATTCAATAGTCAATCCTGTATAAGTTTCAATCCTAACCTTAGGTTCGTTGGCAAAAACCTGACGGATCCACTTTTCCCGTTGTTCAAGAGGGAAATAGTTTTGCTTACTGCTGTTCTTTCCGATCGCGATGATTATCTCATCAAATAACGGTAAAGCACGCTGAAGAATGTTTTCATGTCCTTTTGTTATAGGATCAAAGGACCCGGGAAAAATAGCAATACGTTTCATTGGTTAAGGTTTATACGAAGATACTAAGATAGCTCACTCGGATGAGCAAAAAAAGAAAAATTCAGATTGCCGTATTTTCTTTTTTCAATAAAATTTGGCTGGTGACTGAGATCTGTGGTAGGGCCGTGTTCAATAATCAACCATCCGTTCTTTTTTAATAGTTTCTTTTCCAAGACCAAAGGCGAGATCTGATCGATCTTATCCAGATTGAAAGGCGGATCTGCAAAGATAATGTCATAGGTTTCTATGCTGCCTCTTAGAAAGGAAAACACATCAGCTTTGATAACTTTTGATTTTGGAAATTTGAGATCTTCGATCGTTTTTTTTACAAATGAACAGCACGCATAGCTCTCATCAACGCTGATAATGTCTTTACAACCCCTGGAAAGGAATTCGTAAGTGATATTTCCGGTGCCGCAAAAGAGGTCAAGTACTTTTACTTCATTAAACTCGTAATGATTATTTAAAATATTAAAAAGGCTTTCTTTTGCAAAATCTGTGGTTGGCCTTACGGGTAAATTTTTAGGCGCATGTATTACCCTGCTTTTATGTGTTCCGCTGATGATCCTTATCATAACAGGCGACTATTAAATAAAGAGAAATAGAAATGTTTTGGAAATGTCTGCAGCTGATAACTGTAATCAAAGTTGTCAGTGCGTTCTCCGAACTTTAAACTGCGGATATATTTCTGAGTGATCGAATAAATTGCAGAAGTCCGTTCGATCTCGCCAAGGATGATAGTTTCGATGTTTTCCGGATTAAGTTGCAATTGTTCGCAAACAAACAGAACATAGTATATAAAGTCTTCAGGTGAATGATAATTGAAAGTATTGTAAAAAAGCAGATTGTTGCCTTCAATAACAATTGTTTCGAAGTGGGAAGACTGTATATGAATGTAAAGTTTTTTCTTCGTTTGATTTTTATTCTGGGATAATAATTCTTCGAGCAGACAGGTGGAAAAATGCTGGTATCTCACTTTTGTATAATGATGATCTAATTTGTTTTTTAAACTTAGAGGAAGTGCGAATACATTTTTTGCATCCAGATTTTTAACGGAATCAACCATTACAATTTCATCGCCCTGAAGTGAAGTGTTGAAATTTAAATATGTTCTTTTTCTTTCTTCTTCAAACAGAACGGCAGGAACAATGGTTGAAAGATTATTAACCACCGAGCATGATACGGAACTGTATCTGTAGTCCAATATTTTACTTTCTTTTACAGCAAGTTCAAAAAGGTCGGAAATAAGATCATAGTTAAATACCTGCTGAAAGCTATAGTATTCAAATGCTATATATTTATTCCGTTCTTTTTGAAAAATTGCGACAAATATGCCCTCAAGCCCCGCCTGGATAACCAGGTGGTAGCTCTTAAGTAAAGACGCATCAAACGATTCATCGATAAAGGAATTAACTTGTCTTATTTTAGTTTTTAATTCTATGGTCATTAGTCGATGTGATATGATAGAGTGATGTCATGATAACCTGCGAATGAGCTGACTGATTGTCCATCTACAATAATACCTCCTCTTATCCAAAGAGAATCTCTTGAATCAATGGATGTAGTATCTCCACCTGCACTTTTTAACTGCAATTGAACATCTGAATTTGGCTGAACATTATATGTGGAGGAAATATCATTCGGGCCGGAGCCATTAATTGTGATTGTGTAGTATTGGCTGTCTGTGATGTTTGAAGAGAATTGTACAGAATGAACAACAGCCGGATTTTCTTTTTTGCATGCGCTCAGAAAAAGAAAAGAAATAAATATGAAATAGCCATTACATTTAGAAACAAATCTGCATGAAAATAATGGCGTATTCCATATTGCCTTAAACGAACAAGTTATACATATGAAAATTGCTTTTGACATTCTGTGCAAAGATATATTTTTTTTTAGTCATTGACCGCCCTCTCTTTATTTGTAAATTCGCGCTGAATTCCTAACAAAGATTGATGGATCAGCAAGAGTTTTCAAAAATATTACTTGGTTTTTTTCCTTTTGAAACCACTCCCGGTCAGAAAACTTTGTTGATGAAGCTTTCTGAATTTATCCTTGGAAAAGATTCAGACCAGATCTTTGTTTTAAAAGGATATGCAGGGACGGGTAAAACAACATTAGTTAGCGCACTTGTGAAGGCAATGCCCGCTTTGAATGGGAAAACTGTACTGCTGGCACCAACAGGAAGAGCAGCGAAAGTATTATCGAATTATACGCAAAAACAGGCTTTTACGATCCATAAGAAAATTTACATCAGGAGAGCAACAGAAGAAGGAGGCTTCGCTTTTCACCTGCAGCAAAATCTTCACAGCAATACAGTTTTTATCATTGATGAAGCATCTATGATATCTAACAGCGGTGGATTGACCAAAGGCGGAGCATTTGGAGGCGGCAGTCTTATGGATGATCTCATCGAATATGTGTTCAGCGGAACAAACTGCAAACTTATTTTTATAGGTGATACGGCACAGCTTCCTCCCGTTGGAATGGATGTTTCCCCCGCACTTGATATTGAATTTCTTAAAGCTTCTTATTCTTTTAGTGCCGTTCATTATGAGCTGACAGAAGTAGTGAGACAAACCGGTTCTTCAGGAATTTTGGTGAATGCAACTGCTTTAAGGGAGCAGATAAGAGAAGGTGAAAGTTATCAGCCTCATTTTGAAACAAAAGAGTTCAAAGATGTTATAAGGATAGACGGATCTGATCTTGAGGATGCTTTAAATGAAGCGTATAATAAATTTGGTGCAGAGGATACAATGATTGTCTGCCGGTCCAATAAGAGGGCAAATATTTATAATCAACAAATAAGAGCGAGAATAAGGTGGCAGGAAAGCGAACTTTCGGCAGGAGATTACATGATGGTTGTTAAGAATAATTATTTCTGGCTACCTGAGGAATCCAAAGCAGGTTTTATTGCAAATGGAGATATTGTTGAAATTCTGCGAGTTGGTAAGGTTCAGGAAATGCATGGTTTCCGTTTTGCTGATGTTCGTATGAGAATGATAGATTATCCTGATGAATCGGATCTTGAAGTTCGTTTATTACTTGATACTATTATGAGTGAAGCTCCTTCTCTTTCTCAGTCTGATAGTAAAAAACTTTTTGATTCCGTAATGGAAGATTATAGTGATGTTGCAGACAGGCGTATGAGATTGAAAAAAGTAAAAGAAGATGGCTTTTTTAATGCACTCCAGGTAAAGTTTGCTTATTCAGTAACCTGTCACAAAGCACAAGGCGGGCAATGGCCATGCGTGTTTGTTGAGCAAGGATATTTAACTGACGAGATGTTGAATAAAGAATATTTGAGATGGTTATATACAGCTATAACCAGGGCATCTCAGAAATTATATCTTGTAAACTTCAATAAAGAATTCTTTGATCAGAAATCCTGATTTTCGCGGGCTTTACCGGTTTCTGCTTTAAAATTCGGAAATGAAATGATTTGCCCATTGATATCTTTTGCCTTAATATTAGAGAACATTATTACCACCAGTCCATCCAGTCTTCCTAAACGTTGCTGCATTTGTTTTGATAAAAAGGGACCTGTTGTTTTTTCAGCATAAGCAATTCCTCTAACGGTGGTTTTAATATCAAAAGAGACCACCGCGGAATCATGAATGTTTCCATAAATGTCACGGCATACCAATCGGAAATTTACATCATCATAAATAACAGAATGCAAAATTGCTTTTTTCTGAACCTTGATAGAACCGTTATGGTCAATACTCACAGTATCCTGAGCGAACATAAGAGAAGTGCAAAAAAACAATATAATCGTGAAAAGTTCTTTCATGTGTCGTGTTTGACAAATATAAGACCATAAATAGCTTATGAAGCGGTATTAGTACTTGTTTTTTTAAATATCTTAAACAATTATGCGAATATTTTTGTATTTTTAGAATACAGTAACATATAACACAAAATTTATCGGATGAAATTACCTTTATTAAGGTCTTTTTTAGGACCTGTTCTCTCCATTATTATGACTGCGCCATTATTCGCGCAAACACAGGAACGTTGTAAGTCAGCTATTTTGCATCACCAACTAATGCAAAATGACCCTCAATATGCTTCAAGAATTCAGGCAAACGAAGCTGCAATACAACAAGTTATCAACTCAGGTGTTAGAACCGGAGGGATTTATACAATCCCCGTAGTAGTGCATATTCTTCATAAAGGAGAATCAGTGGGAAGTGGGACAAATATTTCGGCAGCTCAGATCAATAGTGCTATTGCCAATTTAAATGATTGTTATAGTGGGAGTGGTTCGTACCCAACTGATATTGAAGTTCAATTTCAATTGGCCCAACGCGATCCTTTCTGTGGATCGACTACAGGTATCGTTCGTGTGAATGCTGCAGGAACTTCAGATTATAGTACAAATGGAATTACAGATGCCAATGAATTAACAATTAAAGCTCTTAGTAACTGGCCAAGTTCGGACTATTATAATATTTGGATCGTAAGTGAAATTGATGGGAACAATGGCGGTTCAGGAACTCAGGGGTATGCATATTTTCCTGGGGCCTCGTCTGGCAGGGATGGTGCAGTTATACTTTATAACTCTTTCGGATATGATCCGACAGGTACCATCGGATACAATCTTAAATCCTCTACACGTTATAATGCGACAACTAATCATGAATTGGGACATGCATTTAATTTGTATCATACTTTTGAAGGAGATGATGCAGACAATAACAATGTTGCAGATCAGTGTCCTGTAAATGCATCGTGTACATCTGATGGTGATCTTTGTTGTGATACAGAAGCGCATAGAAGAGATGATGGCGACTGTGGGTCAACAGGAACCACCTGCACGGGTCAAAGTATTTTAACAATCGTTGAGAATATAATGGCCTATTCTTCTGATGCTTGCCAGGTAAGGTTTTCGGCTGATCAGAAAACAAGAATGAGAGCTGCGATATCCGGAACAAGATCTTCATTGTTGTCTTCCCCGGGATTAACACCCATTACAGGTTCAGCACCTACTGCATCAAAAACATGTTCACCACAAACCACTAATTTGAGTAATGGATTTAATATGGGTGTTTTTGGTGTAACAGTAGGAAGCACTTCATATAATTCGTTTGGTTCTGTTTCTGAAGGTGGATTTCGTGAAAAATGGTGCAATAGTTTTAGCTTATCAACTAACACTCTTTATTCCATCACAGTTAATAATGGAACTCCTAATAATGAAAAGGTAAAAGTTTATATAGATTATAATAATAACGGTGATTTTTCTGATGCAGGAGAGAATGTCTATTCGGATAATATTGGAGCGTTAACTCATACTGGAAGTTTTACAACTCCGGTGTCACCTGTTACAGGTCAGTCATTGTGGATGAGGGTTATTTCTGATTTTGTTAATAATACTATTAGCGGGCCTTGCTATACTCCTCAGTATGGGCAAGTAGAAGATTTCTCTGTTACTTTTTCAGGAGGATGTACAGCTCCAACAATTACAAGTACAACACCTGCGAGTCGTTGCGGCACCGGAACAGTAGTTTTGGGAGCAACTGCAAGTGCAGGAACCTTAAACTGGTATTCTGCAAGTACAGGTGGTTCAAGTCTTGGGACAGGA
>JAJTCJ010000016.1 GCA_021323165.1 Bacteroidota bacterium
AAACAGTTTAATAAACAAATTAACTATTTAAAAACATTTAAAATTTACAACTATGAAAAGAACTCATTTATTTTTGGCCGGCTGTATAGCATCATCATTGGTTATTTTAGGCTTTACACGATCTACTGCATCATCAGGAGAGAAGACAGCAAATTCAGAAACGACAACCGAAGGACACACTACAACAATGGATAGCGGAACTACGGGTACAACCCACACAACATCCATGGATGAAGGTACTGACGAAGGAACCACCGGAACGACAAGTTCTACAAATTCTACAACACAGTCTTCATCAACACATTCAACGCATTCGACTGATATGCATAAAGACTCAACAAAAACAACATCTAACAAATCAACATCAGGTACAAGTTCCACTAAAACAACAAATAATACCGGCTCTACCACAAAGAGTACAGGTTCAACAGGTGCAACAACTAAGAGCACAGGTTCTAAAGGTTCCACAGGAAGCACTGGTTCAACCGGAGGAACAGGATCAACAACTCACAGCACAAGCTCAACATCTTCTACAAATGGAACAGGCACAACTTCATCTACTTCTTCAACCAGCAGTACAGGTTCAACTGCCAGCACGTCTTCCACAAGTGGAACAACTACAATGAAAAGAAAATAGTTTAGACTGTATCTATTATATAATAAAGCCATCTTTTAAAAGATGGCTTTATTCATGTTAAAGCATTTTTATGAAATATCTTTCTTTGGATATTCGTGCAATTTCTCTAATGAGGATTTGCATTGCAGCAGTTGTGATGTTCGACCTCGGAATCAGGTTAACTGATCTCGAGGCTTTCTATGCAAATTCAGGAGTTGTTCCATTGCATATGCTTTTCGAAAACGCATGGAATACTTATTCTATTTCTTTGCATGCAATAAGCGGTCTTTGGCAGGTCCAGCTTTTTCTTTTTTTATTCTCTTTTTTCTGTGCGGTTATGCTTTTTATCGGATACCGTACCAAATTGTTTACATTCCTTTGTTGGCTCATGATGCTTTCTCTTCACAACAGGAATGGTCTTATTCTGCAGGGGGGGGACGATCTGTTGAGAATGGTGTTATTTTGGGGAATGTTTCTGCCCTGGGGTGCGCGTTATTCCTGTGATCACATAATAGCTCCGGAAATAAATCCTCCTCCACAAATTCTGACTCCGGCTTCAGTTGCATATATTCTTCAGATCTGTTATATCTATACCGGCTCAGCACTTCTTAAAGGACCTGAATGGGATCGGGACTTCACTGCAATGTATTATGCTTATAGTCTTGATCAGATTGCATTTCCAATTACTAAGGTTGTTTATTATTATCCTGAGCTATTAAGACGATGCACAATTGTGGCTTATTATTTTGAATTATTGATTCCCATTCTGTTCTTCATACCTTTCAGGCATCAGCTATTCAGAACTATTGGGGTAATCTCCATCATGTTATTTCATTTAATTAATGTTTCCACTCTGTTTATCGGTTTATTTCCTTTGATCGGTATCACTACTTCAATTGGTATTCTCCCATCTTCTTTTATGGACTGGTTTGAAAAAATATTTTACAGGTTCAGGAAGCAATTAAGGAATTCATTCGTGAGTTGGGCGTTTTTAGCTGAATATATTATTAAGTGGAAAAGGCCAAATTATAATTTTTCAGTTATTCATGATCGTATTCGCACTGCTATACTCATATTTTTGATCTTCTTTGTTTTCGACTGGAACTTCAGTAATCTTACTTTTGTGAATAGCAAACTTTCAGATAAGTTGCGTGTTATTGGTTATGGGCTAAGACTGGATCAAAATTGGGGAATGTTCGCACCAGGAGTTTTCAAGGATGATGGATGGTTTATACTTGAAGGAATAACAAAAGATGGAAATCATATAGATCTGCTGACCGGAAAACAGCCTGATTTGAATAAGCCTGAAAGTGTTGTGTCAATGTTTAAGAATGATCGTTGGAGAAAATACACTGAAAATCTAATCTTTTCTGAAAACGAGTTTATGCGCGGGTATTATTGCAATTATTCTAAGCGCATTTGGAATGAAAAACATCCCGATAAACAGGTAGGACCATTGTCGGTTATTTACATGGAAGAATTTACACTTCCGGATTACAAATATTCTATCCCCCAAAAAAATATTTTATGGGAATGTATTGATTAAAGTCTCTTCCTCAATTTTTTAAACTTCTCTGTTTTACTTAATTATCCAATCTTTTGGCATAAATATGTTCTATGACTTAATATCATATTGAATGCCGATGATTCCATTTTTAAGAAAAGATATTTGTTTAAAATTCAAATCCGCAATAAGCGTTCTGCTCTTCATGGTTGCTAGTTATGGGCTGTCGGCTCAACCTGTCTGGCTATGGGGCAAGGGTGTTCATTCTGCGGCAGATGAAATTGCTGAAGATGTTGCAATTTGTCCTCAATCAGGGAATGTTGTAATTGTAGGAATGTATAATAGCAGTTTATCTTCTTTTTTTGGTTCTGATTTTACCGGTTCTTCAAAAGGTGGGTTTGTTGCCAAATACGACCCTAATGGAAATGTGATCTGGGGGTTTAAGATAGGTGATAATCATGCAAATATTTGTAAGGCCACAGCTGTGGATTCTTCTGGAAATATTTATGTTACAGGGACTTTTGAAGGAACTACTGATTTTTCAGGATTATCTGCAACGCCAGTTAATTTGACGGCTAATGACAAGGACGTTTTTCTGGCAAAGTATAATTCATCAGGTCAATTGATGTGGGTTCAGAAAGGTGGCGGCCCATCCAAAGATGAAGGATACTCTGTGTGTATAAACTTAAACAAAGTATTCATAACCGGTTATTATAAAAGTTCAGCGTCTTTCTCATCTTTAAACACAGTTGCGAACACCAGTAATGAAAATATTTTCATTGTTGCTTATAACCTTAATGGGGTGATTCAATGGCTTGCAGATGGCGGTTCTACCCAGGCATCACATGGAAATGATATTGCTGCAGATAATGCTGCTGTTTACGTAACGGGTGAATTTAAGGGTCCGGTGTTTGCGGTTTTTAATTCAAACGGTTCTCCTGCTGCTTCTCTGGGAAATATAAATCAAAGTAAGACTGATGGTTTTGTTTTATCATTCAATACGAATGGTATTCTTAACTGGTCTGGTTTAATTAGTTCATCCGATGATGATATAGTTAATTCTATTTGTGTTTTTGGAACCAGATTGTCTGTTACAGGAAGTATAAAACAGCCTGCAAATTTTATGGGATATAGCGGCAACCCGGTATTAAACTCGGGAAGTAGTAAGGATATGTTTGTTGCCCAGATAAATAAAACTACTGGAAGTACAATTTGGGTAAAAAGGGAAGTGAGCACTGATGATGACGAAGGGGAAGCAATTGCTGCCGATGTTTCAGGGAATATTTACGTTGCCGGTTATTACAAAGGTTCAATAAGTTTTAGCGGAGGTCCATCTTACTCGTCAGTAGGGGCAGAGGCTGAACAGATTGTTGTGGCATCTTATTCTTCTTCAGGAAGTTTGATATGGTCTAATGAAGCGGGTGATGATAACCTGGATATTCCTTATGGAATTTCTGTAAATTCAACAGGTGGGATTTATCTATGTGGAGAATATTCAGATAATATAGAATTCGGAAGTTCGACTCTTGTAAATAATAGCGGTAGTAATGCCTTTCTAACCCGGTTAGGATGTCAGCTGGTTTCCAATAATACTATCTCTTCTGTTTCAAATATTTGCAATGGCGAAATTCTTGATAGTATTTCAGGTGCTATCCCTGTATCAGGGATCGGAACTTTCATTTATTTATGGGAACAAAGCAATGATAGCCTCATTTGGATTTCGGCCCCAGGCATAAATAATCTGAATAATTACAGCCCTCCGTTATTTACTACAACTAAATTTTTTCGCAGGAAAATTATAGTTACAGGAGGATGTTCCAGTACATCCATTAGTAATATAATTAAAGTAAATGTGGATCTCGCACCTACTGTCTCAAATGCCGGGCTTAACCAGTATGTATGCGAAAGTACACCTGTTACTTTAAACGGAAATATACCTTTAGTAGGATCCGGAGTTTGGATATTAGTTTCAGGTACGGGTAGTATAAGTTCACCTACATCAGCTAGCACAACTCTGTCAGGACTTGGATCCGGAACCAATATTTTCCAATGGACAATAAGTAATGCTAATTCGTGTCCTGTTTCCAGTTCCACAGTTGCAATAAAAGTAGATGGATTGCCAAGCGTATCGGATGCGGGAAACGACCTATCTGTTTGTGTATCGTCCTCATCAATAAATATGAATGCAAACTTACCTGTGGTTGGTAGTGGCTTTTGGACTAAACTTTCCGGACAGGCCAATATAATAGATTCTCTTCTCCCTAATACCAGTGTAAATAATCTTGTTCCGGGACAGAATATTTTTTCCTGGACAATTAAAAACGGTATCTGCCCTTCTTCAGTTTCAACTGTTACTATAACTGTAGATGAGCTGCCTGATACAGCCTATGCAGGTCTTGATATTATTACTGATATACCTTTCGTTGAACTTTCAGCAAATATTCCTTCACTTGGAACTCCAAGATGGTCCGTGATTAGCGGCAATGGATCATTTAGTTCTGATATTGAACCGGATGCCACTATTAATGGATTAAAGGTTGGACAGAATATTATAAGATGGGAAGTTAGCAATGGTGCCTGCCCATCAAGCACTGATGATGTAATGATATACTTAAACCCATTTACGATCCCAAATGCTTTTTCGCCAAATGGTGATGGCTTAAATGACAGGTTTTATATCAAAGCACTCGAATATTATCAGGATGTTAAGTTTCGGGTTTTTAACAAATGGGGGAATATAGTATACGAAAGTGGCGAATATCACAATGAATGGGAGGGAACAAATAAGGAGAATAAGATGCTCATTGATGATACATATTATTATATCCTGGATGTTATGAATGAAATGGAATATAGCGGTTATGTTATAATTAAAACAAAATGAAATTGAGAAAATTACTTATACTTTTAATTCTCTTCAGCACAGGATCTTATGCTCAGCATAATTCTCTGTACAGTCAATATTATTTTTCCGGAATACTGATAAACCCTGCATATGCCGGGAGCCAAAATGCTCTGAATTTCACAAGTATATACAGAAATCAATGGACAGGAATAGAAGGGTCGCCAAAAAATTTAAGCATTGGGATTCATTCCCCTCTTAAGAACAATAAGGTGAATGCAGGTCTTGTTTTTTTGAATAGTAAATATGGTTTAAGCTCAGTTACCAGTGTTATGGGAATTTATGCATACCGTTTACCTTTGGGAAAAGGCAGTCTTTCTTTCGGTCTTCAGGGCGGAATTCAAAGCAGTAAGAACAATTGGTCCCAAATTGAAACAACTGATGGAAATGATCCTGTTTTTACATCCCCGGCAACCAGGGAAATCAGCGGCATTGCTGGTTTTGGTATGTATTATAAAGCGGAGAAGTTTTTTCTGGGTTTATCCTCCCCTACAATGTACAATTCAAAGAAGTCTTTTCAATTTTCTTATAGCCCGATTTTACTGTCAGGAGGTGTCCTCATTCAAGCTGGGAATTCAGTAGTTTTTAAACCTTCCGCTCTTATTAAATACATCAAAGGCTCTCCAATAGGGACTGATATTTCTACTGTACTGTATTTCAAGGAGATCATTGGAATTGGTGTGGGGTACCGCACAAAAGACGCTATATATGCTTTTGTGGATCTTAAGCTTAATGAGCAGTTCAGTGCAGGGTATTGCTATGATTATACTACCAGTCATTTAAAACGTTATTCAAATGGCAGCCATGAATTTATGTTAAGATATTTATTCAGTTATAAACTTAATACAAAAAATCCACGCTATTTCTGATGAAAAGATATATACTGATACTCATTGCAATATTTAATTATTTGGCTGTTATGGCACAGGATTCAATGTATACGGAATTCTCTGGGCACTACGATGTATTACCTCTTAATTTAAATATTTCTAAAGATGAGATGTCTCCTTTTATATCAGGAAACAAGATCTATTTTTCCTCAAACAGGACAGAAAATCTGGGTGTTAAATATTTACAGGACAACGATTCGGATTTTTATGATATATATTCTGCCGAACGAATAGATTCTATAAATTTTACGAAGGCACATCAGTTAAAAAGATGGAGTTCGATCTTTAATGATGGTCCTTTGAGCTTTGATGACAAGGATGCTTCTGCATTGATTACATGTAACCAAAAAGATATGAGTTTCCTATTAAGATCACCTAAAGAACAACAGAAATTAAAACTTTACTATTCGAAAAACGATAAGGGAAAGTGGTCGGAGCCGCAAATGTTATCACTATGTGCAGGCCCCTATTCATATTGTCACGGAGTGTTTGGCAAAAATAACTCAATAATAATTTTCGCTTCAGATATGCCGGGTGGCTTCGGAGGTATGGATCTTTATATTGCCGCGTTTGATGGAAAGGAATGGTCGTCACCTGAGAACCTTGGGAATAAAATAAATTCCAATGCTGATGAGATCTTTCCATTTATAAATAAATCAGGAAGATTATATTTTTCATCGGATAGGAAAGGAGGGATTGGCGGACTTGATATCTATTATGCTACTTCTTTGGATTCAGAGCCAATAAGTTTTGAGACACCAGTTAACAGTCCTCAGGATGACTTCGGTATTTGGACTGATTCCGTTGGTAATAATGGTTATATCACTTCCAACAGAAATGATAAGATGAATGATGATATCTTTTATTTTTATAAGATTATACCTGATTTCGAAAAGGAAATAATTCCGATCACTAAATTCTGTTATACTTTTTTTGAAGAATCCACGACAATTGCGGGAGATACATCTCAGCTGCAATATGAATGGAATTTTGGTGATTCTAAAAAATATAAAGGCAGAGAAGTAACTCATTGTTTTAAAACACCTGGAGTATATCCTGTTCAGTTAAATGTAATTGACCGATCAACTGGGGATTTAATGTACAATGATCTCAGTTATGATTTTGTTGTGGAAGAACCGAAACAGTTAAGTTTCAATTCACCTGACACAGTGAAAATTGGTTCACCTATTTCTTTTAATGCTTCATCATCTTTTATTGCCGGCTACTCGATAAAAAAATACTTCTGGACCTTTAATGACGGCTGGTACAGCATGGGAACAGATGCAAGGCATAAATATTTAAAATCCGGTAAGTATAAGGTAAAGCTCGGTGTTATAGCTAAAGAGGAAACAACTGGAAAAGAGCAGACTTTTTATACTGAAAAAGTGGTTTATGTTGTTAATGATCTTCCGGGATCGTCTAACACTAATGCCAAGAACTGATACCTAAGGGTTATTATTAATCAACAGTTTTAGAATTGAAGCAGATGTACTACAGATATTTATTTATTTTTCTTTTCATTTTTTTTGCTGTTGGTGGGCATGCTCAGCAGGCGCCATCTGCAGAAGAAAATATTCCATTTCTATGTACATTCAGTAAGCTGGCAGATAAGAGCTGGGGAGATGATGACAATGTTCAGATCATTTTTTTCGTTATGCCGGTGACAGAAAAAAATCCCGTTTATATAAAGATATTTGATCCTAATAATGGTGGAAAACATGATGAGGCACATGGCCCTTTCAACAGCAAGACAAAGTTTTCTGTCTTTGGAGGTTTAGGAGCTCATTCATCTGCAGATGCAAAAAAACATAATCCAGAAGGAGATTATAAGAGCGGAGTGCAGCTTGCAACCAAGACTTTTGACAGTGATCCCGGATATGATGATAAATGGTTTTCACTTGGACCTTTTAATCCTGTAGAAGGTGAATTGCAACCGGATGTTGGAGGTTATGTTTTTAAAGTTGTGATCGAGGGAACTGATGGAGATGATGGTAACTTGTATCGCTTGATATTATCGTCTGATAAAGTAGCTAACAAGACCATAGAAGGAGGTAATATGTTTACATACGAATATTCCTTCCGCTTATGGGATACCAAAGGTTCTGTTTCACATCTATATCCTTTCATTACTTCAAACCTGGTAGCAGTGAAGATCAATGTCTTTGATTTTGACAGTGACGGAATGATACGTTTGGTTTCAGTTGCTAAAAGAGGTGATATTGCCAAGACTTCCGGAGATGCAGAATGGACTATTAATACACATGAAGTACTGGAGCAGGAATATAATACATCATTCGACATTCAATTTGTGAAACAAAAGGATGCGAAGAATAATAATATTGTTGTTTTTATTACAAATCAATATAATCAATTGATGCCCTTTTATACAAGTCCGATAGGAGGTATCCCTAAGTATAAATATAAAATTGGTGTTAAAGTGGCAAACAATTAAATAAAGATTATGCATATCAAAAGATTACTTCTCCTTCTTATATTTTCCACCTTAATCAACGGAGTCTTTGGCCAGATATACAATTTTCGTGTATATGGTGTGGATGAAGGTTTGCCTCAATCATATGTCTATTCTATTTCACAAACCAAAACAGGGTTTCTTAATATTTCAACCGGAGAAGGTTTCTGTTCTTTTGAAGGAAGTAAATTTAATGTTTACACTAAGAGCGAAGGTCTGCAGGATAATTTTGTTACTACCCATTTTACAGATTCAAGAAATATTTCGTGGCTTGGTCATTATCAAAACGGCTTAACGTTTTTAAAGGATAATAAGTTCTATCCTTTAAAGCAAAGTGTGGAATTAGCTTCTAAGATAACTTGCATAACTGAAGATAAGAATAAGAATATATGGTTCAGCACACAGAGCAAAGGCATTTATAAAATTGATTCTTTACTGAAGCTGATTCCCATTGATTCCAAAAACGAATCCGGTTCTAATACAATTGCTTTTGATGAACAGGGTCGTTTCTTTGAGGGGTCTGATGAAGGTTTATTTATTTATACGATCGGCCGGACCGGAAGAGTATTAACTCTTGTGCAGAATTTTAAAGAATTTGCCGGAAAAAGTGTTAAGTCCATTGTTCCGATGAGTTCTAAAAAAAATGCCTTCTGGGTTGCAGTTAATGATGACGCTGTTTATGGTTTAAATTGTATCAATGGTATCTATTATGTTACAATACGGATTAACAAGGAGCTGGATCTTAAGGATCTGAATTTTTCATCTTTATATGTGGATCGTAAAGAAAATTTATGGATCGCTGACTTTGGCGAAGGTGTGAGGAAAATTTCCTTTTTCGATTCTGAGAAACAATCATATGTTGTGAGTAAAATCGATGACAGTAACGGACTTCCAAACGGATATATCCAATCAATTTTTGAGGACTTCGAAGGCAACATGTGGTTTGGCAGTTTTGGTGCCGGTCTGATCGAACTCCCGTTGGAGAAGTTCGCTTTTTTTGAAACTAAAAATGGTTTAACATATAAAAATGCCACGAGTGTTTTTATCGATAAGGAAGGAACTTTCTGGATAGGAAATGATAGAGGCTTATTTAGATATGATATTATAACAGGCGAATTAAGCCGACAATTCGATAAGTCGTCAGGGTTCGTCACGGATGAAGTAACGACTATTGCCGAAGATGCAAGTCATATCTTATGGATTGGTACCAAGGAAAGCGGAATATTCACGTATGATAAGAAGAAAAATGTTTTCGTAAATTTCTCTTCTAAAAACAGATTGACCGAAAAGAGTATTAATTCAATTGTGGTGACTGCAGATAATGTAGTTGTTGCAGCAACATCAACCGGAGTTTATTTTTATGATCAAAAGGTTAAGAGCATTAAACAGTTAACTACACTTGATGGATTGTTGCATAATAGTGTCGCAAAGGTTTTTGAAGATAGTGAACGCAGATTGTGGTTTTGTTCTAATGGTGCGGGACCGTATTATTTGAAAAATAATGAGTTTAATGTTTTTAATAATATTCCGGAGCTAAAATCTTATAATATAACTGCGATTACTGAATCTAAGGATGGTACGATATGGCTGGGTACAGAAGGAGATGGCGTTTTCAGTTATAATTCAAAAGGTGGATTCACAAATTACAGATCTACTGATGGTCTGTTCTCTAACTATTGTTATTTTATTATTGCAGACAATAATGGGAACATTTGGAGCGGACATAAGAATGGACTCAGTTATAAGCCTGCTAATATAAAAACGTTCAGAACCTACAGCAAAGCTGATGGATTATTATTCACTGATTTTAATCGTAATTCCTGTTACAGAGACATTAGCGGTGATCTTTGGTTTGGAACATTTAATGGCCTGATCAAATACAATGCTAATGGTGCAAGCAAAGAGCAATCAGAACCTAAAACTAATATAGCAGGTTTGATGCTGAATAAATCCTTCTTTCACCCTAATGAAAAGATAGAAGTTCCTTATGATGATTATTCTGTAAAGGTTGATTACATCGCTATATCTTTCACAGATCCGGCTAAAGTGAATTTTAAATACAGACTGCTTGGCCAGGATACGATTTGGCGCTATACAAATTCCAAGTCAATGGAGTTTCCCAAGCTAAATGATGGCGAATATACTTTTGAATTACTCGCAGCAAATAGTGATAATGTTTGGAATTCTAAGCCTGCAAAAATAAGTTTCGTTGTCAAACCTCCTTATTGGAAAAGAGCATGGTTCTATTCTTCCGTACTTTTATTAACCGTTTCCTTGTCGTATTCTGTAACACGTTATAGAACTAAATCATTAGTAGAAGCAAAGCAGCTTCTTGAGCAGAAAGTAAATGAAAAAACCGCATTGTTGCAGAAGGAAAAAGCAATTGTGGAAAAGATCAAAGGGCAGTTGGAAATTAAAAACAAGAATGTAACTGACAGTATAAACTATGCTCAAAGGATTCAGGAGTCAATACTTCCTTCGAAGACATCGATTACGGCCGCTTTTGAAAAATCATTTATTTATTATAAACCACGTGATATTGTAAGTGGCGATTTTTATTGGTTCTGCGAAACTCCTGATGATTATCTTATTGCTGCTGTAGATTGTACGGGGCATGGAGTTCCTGGTGCCTTTATGTCACTGGTTGGATCAACATTACTTAACGAGTTGGTTAGTAATAAAAAGATAACAACACCTTCTTTTATATTATCTAAATTAAACAGTTCTATCATAAAAGTTTTACGTCAGAAAGCTGATTATAATTCATCACATGATGGAATGGATATGGCTATTTGTTCAATCAGCAAAAGGAAGGATAAGATCAAATTCAGCGGAGCATTGCGCCCGATGTATCATGTAAGAAATAAAGTTCTGACAGAACTAAAAGGTAATCCATATTTTATTGGAGGTCATTATGAAAATATGCATAAAAGTTTTATAGATGAAGAAATTGATATTCGTCCGGGAGATTCTATTTATATTTTCTCAGATGGGTTTGTAGATCAGTTTGGTGGAGAGAATATGAAGAAATTTTCAACAAAACGATTCAAATCATTACTGACCGCAATTTCTGAAAAGCCCGGTGATCAACAAATGGAATGGCTTGATGAAGCTTTTAATCAATGGAAAGGGAAAGAGGAACAGGTGGATGATGTGTTGGTGATAGGAATAAAATTTTAAAAATGAAATTAAAAAAAAGCCGGTAATATTTACCGGCTTTTTTATTTAAAGGTATTTTAATATTCGGATTCTAATCCTTGAAGTGTTTTATAATTTTCTTTTTCTTCAGGCAGGTAATCAACGATTTCAATAGGGGAGAGGTAGTTTTCATTAATTTCAGGTCTTTCTTCAATATATCCGGGAATTGATCTAATAAAGATTGCGTGTTCTAGCAATTCTTTTCCGCAATTATGAATGATCGCTCCCATGTCAGCCGCTTGTTCGATCTTTTGTTTAAACTCAGGAATAAGATAAAATGCAATGAACTTTATTAATTCCCCTTTTGTCAGTGATTCATATTGGACGACATGTGATAATTCATGAGCTATTACACCTATCTGAGATTCCTGTGTAAGGTTCTTAAACAGTGCATAGAAAGTTGGTTGCTCAGCGTCTTCCAGCAGGTCGATCAAGTATTCTCTTTCGTAAGATTGTCCAAAAAAAGAACTCAAGCTGGGTTTGGTATTATATGGCACAGAACCTTTATGCTTTAATCTGAATTGAATTTTAGTGTCTTTTAATTCAGGAAAGCAGGAAAGCGCTTTCAATATAGCTGTTTCATACTTCTGAGGTATTTCCTTGAATCGCCCATACTCTTTGTAAAGCAATTCCAAATCATCATCTTTTTCCATAAAACTTTTTTTAAAAAGTTGGTTCAAAAATGATGCTAAGGCTGATGTGGGGAATAGATGCTACTGTTTTATTGTGTTAAGGATTGTCATCGCTGACTTTCTCTGCTTCTTCTTTCTTTTTCCGCTCGGCATCTTTCTTCTTTCCCTTAAAATAGCCTTTTAGCAAAATATTATGTTTTGCAGCTTCCATATTTTCATCAAGCCCCTTACTGCTTCTTTTAAGGTTTATTATGGTTTGATTTATATTTTCCGCTATAGTTGTATCCTGTAAAAGACGTCCTATTGTTCCTTCACCACTATTAACTTTAATGAGTATTTCCGCCAGCTGATCTGATATCACAATTGCATTATCTGCAGTTGTATTTACTTTGAGCATTATATCATCCATTCCGGGAGGCACTGCTGTTTTTATTATATCATCATTTTCGATTGTTTTGCTCGTGGAAGAACCGGGCATGATACTGATTACCTTATTTCCCATTAATCCTTCGGAACCAATGAGAGCAATCGCATCTTTCTTGATGAATTTCCGGGTGTCATCAGAAATAGTCATGTTAACCCTAACGCTGCTATCAGAAAGGATTTCAATACTTTCAATTGTCCCGATGTTTATTCCAACCAATCTTATATTATTTCCGGCTTTTAATCCATTGACATCACTAAATACACCGCTGATCTCAAAAGTGCTGTTGAAGAGCTGCTGCCTGTTGCCAATAAAATATATTCCGGCAATGAATAATGCCATGCTTACGAATACAAAGACGCCAAGTTTTATTTTATTTCCTGAATTATTTTTCATGTTTATTTTGTTTGATCGGGTGTTATTTTGTTATTCAAAGAAGGATCTGATCCATTCATCCTCTGATTTTAATAATTCGGAAAACGTACCTTCTGCTGCTATTAAGCCGTCTTTAATTACAATGATACGGTTTGCCGTTATTTTTGCACATTCTACATCATGAGTAATTATTATGGACGATGTCCTGTTTTTTTTCTGCACCTCTAATATGAGTTTGCTTATTTCCTTTGAAGTAATAGGATCTAATCCTGTTGTTGGTTCATCATAAAGCATGATGTCTGGTTTGAGAATCATAGTTCTGGCCAGTCCCAGCCTTTTTCTCATTCCTCCGGACAATTCTGATGGCATTTTATCAATTACGTCTGATAATCCGACATCAGATAAAGACGCTTCAACCATGGCAGTTATATCATTTTCTGATAGATTCTTTTTATCTCTTAAAGGGAATTCAAGGTTTTCTCTAACACTCATGGAATCATATAATGCTCCGCTTTGAAAAAGAAATCCTATTTTTTTCCGGGTTATATTTAATTCCTCAGCCTCAAGAGAAGAAACGTTTTTTCCGAAAACTAGAATTTCTCCTGAATCTGTTTCAATAAGCCTGACAATACATTTTATTAAAACAGATTTTCCGCTTCCGGATTTACCTAATACAACAAGATTTTCACCTTTATTTAATTTAAAACTAATATCACCGTTAAACGATTTTTTAATATTTTTTAGTTCAAGCGCATTTTTTTCCGGGTCAATTTCCATTTGTTCCATCACCAACGTTTCTTTCTGCTCCATTTTTAATTTTTTAAATAAATAAACTTGTTATCTGCACGGCCATCATATCTATAATAAAAACGAGCAAAGAAGCGTAAACTACAGCTGAATTAGCTGACTTTCCTACACCTTCGGTTCCTTTATCCGAATTGTAGCCCTTGTAACAACCGATTAGCCCTATAGCAAATCCAAAAAAGAATGTTTTAAAGAATGCGGGAAGAAGATCCATGAAACTTATTTTCTCGATAACTTGTGTGAAAAATAAATGAAAACTAACATCTCCCTGAAGATTTACTCCTATGAAAGATCCGTATAATGCGATTACATCTGAAAGTATAACTAGAAGGGGAAGCATTAAAGTTGCTGCCATTATTCTGGTTACAACCAGGTAGCGAAAAGGATTCATCCCGGTTACCTCCATAGCATCAATTTGTTCTGTCACTTTCATTGATGCTAATTCGGCTCCAATCCCTGAACCGACTTTTCCTGCACATATAAGTGCAGTAATTACAGGTCCAATCTCACGAATGATCGAAACAGAAACCATTGCCGGCAGCCATGATTCGGCTCCAAACTGGACCAAGGTAGGGCGCGATTGAATTGTCAAAACAAGTCCCATAATAAAGCCTGTTATTCCAACAAGTGCAATTGATTTACAACCTATGAGATAAGATTGTTTTAAAAATTCGTTGAATTCAAAACCCGGCTTAAAAAGTTCTTTGAAAAACCGTCCTGCAAAACCGGTAAGGTTAGCTATTTCATTGAAAAAGTTTCCAATCGAATTTAGTAACCTTTCTTTTGTATGAGGAAATTTAAATGTATTTGATTTGTTTATCATTTTGTTTCCATTGACTTGATAAACATTTTATTGTTAAATGGAATTTTAATTCCAAGAAATGCCGGCATTGTATCGCCCAATAAATATCCCCATGCTTTTAACGGTTCTACATGATCAAAGATCACTTTAATGATTGCGATCAATGGGATGGATAAGAACATTCCAGCAATGCCCCAAAGAGCTCCACCTGCAAGAACTACAATAATGGAGATGAGAGCATTGATCTTCACTTTTGAGGCTACAACTTTCGGCATAATGTAATTATTATCTATCAACTGAATAACAAAGTATCCGCCTAATACGAGTAAACAGTAGGTATTCGAGGATTTGGTTGCAAGTGCGATCATCATAGGTAATGCAACTGCTATAATGCCACCGAGATAAGGAATTACATTCAGTATTGCACCAATAATGCCGAGTAATATTGCATAGTCAATGCCCAGAATAAGTAAGAGAGTTGAATTTAAAACGGCAACAATAACGGCTTCAAGTAATAATCCAACAAGATAACTTTGGATTACTTTTTTTGTTGCGGTTAAAACTGAATTAACTTCCCCCTGATCTGTCGTTTTAAATAACCTATGGATAAATTCAATCAGTAGTGGCTGATAATACAAGAACATAAATGTATAAACAGGAATCAGCACCAATACAATTATAGCTCCTCCGGTGTTTAAAATAGTCTGACCTATCGCTGAACCGCCTCCTGCTATCATATCTGTTTTTTTAGCGAGAATCCAAAGATTGATCTTTCTTGTACTAATATTAAATGTATGTGATATCCATGAAACCGTGTCATTTAATATTTCATTGAATTTATCAATAAGCATGGGGAACGAATCACTGAACTGCATAATCTGTCGCGATAGTAATACAACTATAATGACAGTAATGAGTATAAATCCGCTTAATATGATTGAAATCGCTAATGCTCTTGTAACACCTTTGTTAATCAGCTTATTTACTAAAGGACTTAGTACAATAGCAATAATGGTTGAATATATAACAGGGATAATTATATCCTGAGCAATATACAGCATAGCTGTAAATGCAAATAATCCTATAAATACCAGTGAAGCTTTAACATAAAATGGAAGTTTGGTCTCTGGTTTCAACTTAATCTGTTTTTTTATGTGAAGTGAACTTTTGAATAATATCGCTTAATGTGTTTATTATACCATCAGTATTTTTTGTAACAATACCTGTCACTCCCATTTGCAGCACGCTGCCGAGTAATTGTTTGATTGGATTATAAGTAGATCCGATCATTAATTTTTTTGACAGATATCCTGCCGCCATTCCTATGAGGTTGCTTGTTATTCCTCCCCGAATATCCGGATCTGATGTCAATTGACTAAACGTCTTTTTTAGAAAATTTAACGGCTTAAGGTTTTCATAAGTCGTTCTGAACTGTTCTTTAAGTATTACACCCTGTTCCGTTTGTTTTACTTTTAATATGGCAATTGCCTCGCGCAGCTCTTCTGTATTTGTGATCTTTTGCATGATTACTTAATTGAGGAGTTGAGTGATAATAGAATTACTTATTTTTTTCTTGATAGTGTTATGCAGAAAAAAGTATAAAATACTCCCAATAACTAAATAGAATACAGACACACAAAAAAAGCCATAATAGGTTTTGCCCAGGAGATCTCCAAGCCACAAAGCAATTCCAATATTGATCATCACCGTGAACATTGCAAGTACTAAAACTGCACTTCCTCTGGAAATTAATGTTGAAACAACAGCACTTGTTTTATCTACTGTATTGAGCTTTAACAACTCAATACTGGTCTTGGCATATTCTTCTGCTCTTTCTATAAGAGGTTCTATAACATCTTTTGTGGTTTCCATTGCTATGAAATTATCAGGAGTTTAAATAATTAGTTAAGAGTTCTTTTAACTTCGGTTTTCATTTCAGCAGCCTTATCCTTGCCTTTTTCATAAAGATTTTCTGCTTCTGCTTTTGCAGCTTCGAATTTCTGAGTCAGTGTTTCCAATAATTCTTCAAATTTCTCTTTTAGATCATCCGCTGAATCTGAACCTTTTTTAGCAAGTTTTTTTCTTGTCTCAGATCCTTTGTCGGGAGCGAATAATACACCTAATAATGCACCAGCGGCTGCACCTGCTAACACACCTAATAATAATTTTCCGTTGCTCATGATTTTTGTATTTAAGTTTGATTATTGATTAGAACAAAGATGAGTAAGTTCGTACCCATAAATGTTACAGTATTTATGAATTAAGTTGTATTAATCACACCTTTTACTTGGAGAGGAGGAGAGTTAATAGTCTATTAACTTCAATTTCTTGAGAAGTTTCTTCTCTGGTTTTAAAACCGAGAATCTGTAACCGAGATATACCATGGCCTTGCCGAAGCTGTAATCAAACGTGGAGTTCGCTTTTCCTCTGAACAGAAAATAATCCATTGTGCCCATTGTCCCAATGAAATATCTGCCATTGTCATATCTCAGAGAGATGGTTCCATTGAATTTCCCTGCACCTGCAGACAACTGGTCATAGTCTGAATTATTATTTCGCGTATAAAATGACTGTTCCGCACCTACGCCCTGAGTAACCGACACTGTTGCATAAATTCTTTTTTTAATAACCAGCGTGTAGATATATCCAATGTTTAATCCAAGGTTATGAGTATATCCCTTTTTAATAAGTGAAAGGCTATCGAAATTGCTTTTAAAAGGATCCTCAATAAGAGAGGGATTTCCGCTTGCTGAGAAATATGTATAATAAACACCTATTAATAAGGAACCGGCACTTTTCCGCTGCTGCTCAACAAAGGCGAATGAATTTCCATAAGAGTATCTTCTGTGATTAACTACATACATAGTATTCGCTCCGATATTTAATGCAGAAACATCTGAACGGATTGAGTAAGGTTGTTCACTTGTGTATGTTTCGTAGGATCTGGAATTCTTTATATAAAATCCTTTATAATGTTGGAAGACAAGGTCAGTTATTATTTTTCTTCCGTAAATATGGAGCTGATAATCACGATAAGTGGTCTTGCCCTTTATATTCTCATTTCCTGAAAACACCTTTACTCCGGAATTAATAACAAAGCTTGCCCATCGGGAGCTTATACTAATGCCGAGATTATATTGAAGGTTTGGCACGTAGGTTAACTTTTTACCAGTGCGTTCATCGAATATGCTGAACTTTAAGAATCTTGCTGAAACCGGAATCGTTATAACAAATCTCTTGTAAAAAGATTTAACATAAGCAGTATCATAATTGACCGGGCGCTCGCGGAAACTAATAAGAGCGAATGTTCTATGAGGCCACATCCATTTTTCCCTAAGAGTTTTGTGCGGTATATCCATAGGCGTTTTAACACCTTGTGATTGTTTTTCCTGTGACAAAGAAATTAATGCTGAGGTTAACAGGAGGACAAGAAAGAATATTTTTGGAAAGTTAGTTTTCATTAATAAAAAAGGATGTGCAGCAGAAGTTATCCGATGCACATCCTTTCTACAAAAATTTACATTGGTTTATTGCCGCTGATTACTCTAAAAAGAACAGCAATGACTGCAATTATCAATAATACGTGAATGATGCCGCCTGTTTGAAATCCAAGATATCCGATTGCCCAGATAATTACCAGAATAACTGCGATAGTATATAGTAAGTTTCCCATTGTTTTATTTTTTAGTTTTATATTAATTATTAACGTTTACCTTTTTTGTTATGTCCCGGGTTAGTAGTGGCCGGATGATGTGGATTATTCGAGTTTTTTACCCAACCTCTTTTGCCTCCACCCTGGCCGTGGACACCCACAAAACAAGATGTTGTACTGAACAAAAATCCAACTAAAGTGATAATTAAGACTATTTTATAATTTTTCATGATTTATTTTTTTAATTAAAAGTGAATTGCTAAACCTATAGTGGATATTCCTGTTGACAGATCTAAGAACAAACCTGCTTTATCATTCAAATGATATTCTGCACCGATATGAGCAGCAAGGAAAAGAGGACTGGATGCTCTGTATACATGTTTGTCGCCATAATAATCACTGTCCCATGTAACGCTTCTAAAAACGAATCCTGCTGAAGCTGCAGCATAGAAATCCCATTTTTCATTTGCTTTCATTAATTGATCGAAATAATATGTCCCTTTCAATCCCACTGGTATAGCTACGACACGATATGAATAATATCTGTATGATTCATCATATTTAGGTTCATCGGGCTTCCCCCAATAATGATTTTTAGTGTAGGTATAACCTGCTACAAAAGGCGCGAGGGTGAAATTTCTTGCTACATCAAGTTCGAAGTTCAATGAACCTACAGGTATTGGATGGCCGATATATCCGTAGTATCCTACTCCTGCTCCAAGGTTTAATGTATTTCCATACTTTTCAGCTTCCGGCTTATCTTGGGCTTTCATACTGGTTGCCATTGCGGCAACCAGTGAAAGTGAAATTATTATGATCTTTTTCATAGTTTTAAATTTTAAGGTATTGATGATTAATATGAAGTTATAAGTTCAACTCTTCTGTTCTTAGCTTTTCCTGCTGCTTTTGTGTTGTCAGCCACTGGTTTTGTTTCTCCGTAACCAACCGCATTTAAACGAGTTGCAGGGATACCTTTTGATACCAGGTAATTCTTAACTGATACTGTTCTTTTTTGAGATAGTTCCATGTTATAAGCATCATCGCCTACATTGTCTGTATGACCTTCAATTGTAAGGGTGATTGCAGAATAACGATTTAAGATTACAACAAGATCATCTAACTGAGAATTAGAAATCAATTTGAGTTTATCGCTTCCTGTTTCAAAGTATATTTTACTTGCGATTAAAGTGATCTTTACAATATCTTCTTTAGCAATTGCAGGGCAACCTTTATTTTCAATTGTTCCTTTGATGTCAGGACAACGATCATTATTGTCAGAAACACCATCACCATCAGTATCAGGGCAGCCTTTGAATACAAGGATTCCGGCTAATTCTGGACAGGCATCTTCTTCGTTTACAATACCATCTTTATCATTATCCAATGTACAGCCGTTAGCATCAACTTTATAACCTGGAAGTGTTCCGGAACATTTATCATCAATATCAGCAATACCATCTTTGTCGGCATCAGGACAACCTTTTAATTCGATAGAACCTGCTACTGCGGGACAACGATCTTCTGCATCTGTTAAGCCATCAAAATCCTGATCAGGACAACCTTTCATTGCCGCAAGGCCTTTAACTTCGATACATGCATCAAGGTAATCTGCTACACCATCACCATCACGGTCAAGCGGACATCCTACATTATCAACAGCAACACCTGCCGGTGTATTATCGCATTTATCTTTTTTATCTGAAACCCCATCATTGTCAGCATCTTTCTTCTTACCAAGATTAAAAGTCAAACCGGCTTTATGGTATAAGTAACCATCATTTGTTCCGCCACCTACAGTATGATCCATACCATCAGTAGTTGTGTACATAAATGATTCTTCTAACTGAAGAGAAATTACACTATTCAAACGAAAGTTTAGACCGCCACCAAAAGAAGGTAAGGCATAATCAAAACGTTCCTTTAAGCCAAAAATGCGTTCATGCATAATGCCGCCAACTCCTGCATATACGTAAGGTCTAACAGCCCATTTAGGTGCTAAAAGGTTATAACGCAATACTAAGCTAACCGTATTTAACCTTACATGGAAATGGTTCTTATCATTATCCGGACTCCAGTACTGTGGCTGTTCTCTGTTTCCAACTTCACCTCTTGTAAAGAAAATAGAAGCGTCAAAGTGGTTATTTAAATAGCGTGATATAGAAACACAGGCAAAGCCATAAGTGGCAGGCTGTGTTGTACTGTAGAAGTTCATTCCACGATCACCATTGTATTGTGTTATCCCGCCATAAAAACCAACGTTCCATTTTTTTTCTGCTGTTTGCGAGAAGGCTGTTATTGCTGTCAGGCAGAGCGCAGACATTAGTATTAATTTTTTCATAATTTGTGTTTAATCTTAATTTAGTTTATTTGAGATTTAGTTTATTATTGTTTATTTATAAAAGGCGTATCCTATTGTTCCCTGGAACCATACGTTTTTATAGCGTGGTGTATTTGAGGTTCCATCACCATGATTATTTTGCAGGTCACATCCAACCCTTGTTCCTAATGTGATATGTTTAAGGTTGATATCTAATCCTCCGACAACTCCGAAAACATTTTTTCTTATGTTATCATTGTCAAATTCTTTTTCCTGTACATAACTTGATGATGAGTTTGTGAATACATCACGTTGATTTAATAAATAGGAATATTGAGGACCTGCGAAAAGAGTAAAGAATTCACTTGGCTTAAACGCAACCTGTAAAGGAATATCTAAATAGGTAGTCGTCCTTGTAAATGTATATTCATTTCCAAGCATGGTACCGTGTCCTCTGAATCCTTTTTGAGAGATCAATGCTTCTGGTTGAACGCCAAGATATTTTCCAAATGGGATTGCTAAAGAAATACCAGCTGCTAATCCAAACTTTGGATCAGCTCTGAATTCTTCTCCTTCTTCATCATATACATTGGAATAATTCAATCCGGCTTTGATTCCGAATTGTAATTTTTCACGGTTATCAGTGTCATTTGAACTTTCCTGAGCGATACCGATACCTGCACAAGTCAGGAATAATACTGCTATTAAGGTTATTTTTTTCATAGTTTCTTATTTAATTTATTTATTAATCCTTTAGAGGGTTAATCAGAATTATTTAGTACTAAAGGGTGATAATGAATTATAATCTATAATGTCAATATCATTCTGCATGTTTTCTTCTTTTATTGTGAGTAGTTTTTGAATTTCCTCTTTTGTTTTTCCAAGCTTGGTCTGGATCTTTAACAGCATTTCATCCTGTTTTTTCATTAATTCCTGTAGATCATTATTGGTAAGCATTGAAAATTTTATTAATAGTTTTTCTTTGGTTGCGTTCCAGTCGGTTGTTTTAGTTTGTTCCTTCATTGTAATTGGTTTTATTATTCTTAGACAAAGATGCGATTGAATGCTTGGGTAAGTATTACATAACTTTGGCTATATGTTACATCATTCACACTTTAGCTAGAAATTATTTCTTTTTACCTCCACCGCCATGGCCGCCATTCTCACCTGATTTTGGGGAATTCTGTTGATTCTGTTGCTTTTGTTGTTGTTGTCCTGAACTTTGTTTTTGTTGTTTCGGTTCATTACTCTTTTTCTGGTGATTCTGTTCTGAATTTTGTTTTTGCTGATGCTGACCTGTATTCTGTTTTTGTTTATTATCAGATTTATTTCCATTACGGTTTTCTTTTCCTGAATTATGATTAGAACCATTACTCGGTTTAGAATTAGCACCTTTCGCGGGACGCGCACCTATTGTTTTCTGTTCTTTGCCGCGATATCCTTTGTGATATTTGGCTTTATGTTCCTTGTAATATATGTTAGGGGTGTTTCCATAGTAATTATTTACAATTACCTTGTAACCGCTATACAAATCGTAGTTGGCATACATATCCGGCAGATATGCTCTGTGCAGCCATATTCCACCACCATAATAAATAAACATTGATGTTTGTATATCATAGTAGGCTTCTACATCGGGCAAATAATAATATCTGACATCTGTATAACCAACCGGTCCCCACTGTGGCGGTGAGCCGATATTGACATTTACAGAGATCTGCGCTTTGATTGTCCCGGAAATTAATATTGTAAGGCTAATCAGAATTAGTTTTAATATTTTCATGATGAGTTTTTTATTTTAATTGGACCACTGTTCGGTGGTACTTATGTGAATTATTTCACAGAGCAAAGATGGTGGTATAAGAGGCGGGGTTTGTTACACAACTTTCTCTAAAGGTTGCATTATTCACACATGAAAGAGATTGCTGAAAATGGTCATAAAAAAAACGTCATTCCTTTTGGAATGACGTTTTAGTTTAATAAAATGTATTATTTTTTTACGATAATAAATTCCGTTCTTCTGTTTTTTTGATGTTCTCCTTCTAAGCACTCTGAAAGTATGGGACCTTCACAAGGGCATATACTCGCAAGCTTAGGTTCCCCATATCCTTTACCATTTATTCTCGAAGGATTTGAGATTTTTTGTTTGACATAATCGGAAGAGGCCTTTGCTCTACGTTCTGATAATAGCTGATTGTATTCTTTGCTTGATCTGCAATCAGTATATGAACGGGATTCAACAATCATGTTTGGGTAGGCATTCATGATCTCAATGATCTTATCAAGATCCGGCTCCGCATCTTTTCTGATATCAGATTTCCCATAATCAAAGAATATGGTGTTTAAAGCAAGAAGTTCAGCGAGATCCTTGCCTTCTGTTATTTCTGAAGCTATTGCTTCAGCTTTAGTAAGCAAAATTACATCAGCTTTGACAATCTGTTCATTACCATTGGTGTTTGCAACATTATTTCCATCGTTAAATTTTCTTTTCTTGCCTGTCAGTAAATAATTTGTATTTGATTCCACTTTAAAGCTGAATGATCCATTTTCCGAAGTTGTAAGTGTATCAAGCACTTTGTTGGATTCGTCAAGAAGACTTATGAATACGTTACCAAGAACGGTCAAATTACGGTCTTTTGCAAAGCCTTTGATCTGTTTTTGCCCATCTATTCCTATTAAGAAGTCAATAGTATAGATGTCATCATCTCCATTTCCGCCTGTACGGTTTGAGGAGAGGTAGCCTTTGTTTGTAGTACCGTTTCCTATGGCACCAAAATCGTCATTCATTGTATTTAATGGGTTACCAGGATTTACAGGCTTTGCAAATCCTTTACCTGAAGTAAACGACATGAAAATATCCTGTCCTCCCAACCCAAAATGTCCATTTGAAGAAAATAATAATGTACCATTTGATTCAACTATGAATGGAAACATTTCGTCCCCTTCTGTATTTATTTTGTTTCCAAGATTTTCGGGTTTAGTCCAAACATTTTTGTCATCTGCAGTTGTTTTGTAAATATCAGAACCTCCAAATCCTCCAGGCATGTCTGATGTAAAATACATTGTTTTCCCATCGTTACTTAGACAGGGGTGACCTACAGAATATTCAGGATTGTTAAACGTAAATGGTAAAGGGTCGGACCACTTGTCATCTTTAAATGTGCTGAAGCTGATCTGCAGTTCAACTACCTTATCTTTCGATTTATCATCATTATTATTTGTAGTGAATGCCATGAATGTTCCATTGTTGCTAAAACTTGCCGGTCCATCATGCATTTTAGTATTCATGCTTTTGTTGAAATTCTCCGGATCTTTTAACTGTGTTCCGTCTATCTCAGAAACGTAGAGATTTAGAAATGGAAGGCCTGTCCGGTTATCTTTTCTTTTGATCATTTTTGAAAGCGTTCTGGTTGACGCAAACACGATCTTATTCAGGAAATAAGCTGGTGCGAAATCTTTAGCGGCAGAATTGATCTTTAAATTCTCAACTTTATAGCTTCCCTGGTCTTTCGTTAAGGAATTAAAAGTTGATATATTTTCCATATAACTCTTTGCACGAAGATCTTCTGGCTTAAGTGAATTGAACTTATCCATTGCTTTGTGTGCCTCATCATACTTGCCATTCATTTTTAGGATCATGGCGTAATTAAAATAGTCTTCAGGCAGTATCCCTGATTGTGTAGTTATCAGTTTAGAATATATTATTTCCGATTCAATATTCTGGTTTGTGTAATGATAGCTTTCGGCTAATCTTCTTTGCCCCTCAACCGATAATGGTTTAGAGTGCTTGTAGGAGTCTATAGCGTTTGTGTAATCATATCGGAATGCATACTTATCGCCTTTGATTTCCTTAGCAGACTTTTCCTGTGAAACGGCACTGAGACTTAGTCCGATAAAAAGTATTATTGGAATATATATATTTTTCATTTTTTAAATGTTATTGAATGAGATTAGAAATATCTTGGTGAATGGATCTGTTTTTTACTTGAGTATATGAAATCATATCTTAAGATCAGCTCATGGCTGCCTTTGTTATACTTAGATGTATTTAATCCATACGACCAGTCATATGAATAACCTAAGTGTAATTGTTCAGTCAGATCTATGCCTATGAGTCCGCCAACTGCATCACCGGAACGATACATCGCACCTATAAGTAACTTTTTCATTATTACAAATGATGCGGTTATATCAGCTTGTAATGGAGCAGCAGGAGTCATTTTCACCAATGTTGTTGGTTTGAACTCCAGGTTATCGGAGATCTTGATCATTCCACCGGCAATAAAGAAATAATGTCTCTGTTCTTTTCCTGTAAGCGTGCTGCCGTCAGGTAAATTAATTACAGAGTAATTATTTTGTAATAGGTTTGGTACTGAAACACCTGCATAGAAACGTTCAAGGGAATAGTATGCACCAACTCCGAAGTTAGGGGTTACACGGTTCCTTATATCAGATTGAAATATTGGATCTGTCTGATTATCCAATGCCAGAGTACTCATGTTTCCCTGGAATATATTAGCGCCTGCACTAAGTCCCAATGCTAACTTAGATTTTTTTGTGAGCTTCATCATATAAGCGAAGTCACCAAAAATTGCTGTATTATTTGTCGGACCGATCTTATCGTTTGAAACTGACAATCCCAATCCTATATGCTCATTTCTGATCGGGCTGTGTAAGGTCAACGTTTGTGTAACAGGTGCTCCCTTGAAGTCAACCCATTGGGAACGATGCAGCCCCGTAATTGTTAACGCATCCCGGCTTCCTGCATACGCTGGATTTACCGATAGAGTGTTGTACATGTAATGTGTGTACATTGGGGCTTGTTGAGCCTGCATAGTTGTGAAGCCTAATGTGGCGACAAGAACTAATGATATATTTAAATTTTTCATTTTATATTTCTTGTTATGTTAGTTCTTATTTATTAAGATAAATCGTTCCTTTGTATACCGGTGTTCCGTTACCAAGGTCAAGTACGTAGAAGTATGTACCTACTGGTAATTCATCTCCGCCAATCTGAAGCCCTTTATCACATTTTCCATCCCATGTATTTTCATAAGGAGCTGATTCAAAAACTTTAACTCCCCAGCGGTTAAAAATTACAAATGTGTTTGAAGGAAAGTTAAAGATTCCTCTTATCACAAACAGGTCATTGATGCCGTCTCCGTTTGGAGAAAAACCTTCAGGAATAAAGAAGTCTGATGGCGTAGTTTCAACTGATGAAGAGTTGTTGGTCATATCAGCTTCTGTGTCGTTGCTGTAAGTAAATGCAGTATTAACATAGTTACCACCTTCAACAACTGTAGCTGTTATAGTTAATGAAGCGCTTACTCCATTGTTTAATGAACCGATTATCCATAATCCTGTTGAAGGATCATATATTCCGGTTGTTGTTGTAGATGAGATATAAACATATCCATTTTGCAGTAAGTCATTTACAACCACACCGCTTGCGTCATTCGGTCCATTATTTGAAACAACAACTGTAAAAATTACATTACTACCATATATCGGATAGGTGTTATTTACTGTTTTAATAATACTTAGGTCAGCTGAACAGTTCGATACTGTAACAATCTGTGAATCCGAAGCCGAATTACATCCATTAACTGAAACGATCAGTGAATATGTACCTGCATCTGATGCAGCAGCAGCTAAAATAATTGGGTTTTGTGTGTTTGATGAATAACCGTTAGTTGAACTCCAGCTATATGTTGCTCCCGTAACTGTTTGTGCTGTCAGGTTAATTGTACCTCCTGAACAAACAGGTGAATTGCTTCCTGAAACCGCAACTGGTGATGATGTTACTGTTAGTGATACGTTGATAGCGGTATCATTAGGTGAACATCCTCCCGTAATTATTACATTATAATTGTTGGCAGCATCTACAGTATTTGCAGGATTTATTGAAAGCACCGAAGTGTTGGCTCCGGAAATATTTCCTCCGTTAACAAGATTGGTTAATCCTTTTCTCCATTGATAAGTGATTCCTGTTCCTGAACCTGATACGGAGAAAGTTGCTGCATTTCCTTCACATACACTTTGGTTGATTGGTTGAGAAGTAATCAATGTCTGGTTGATGATCAGCGAAACGTTTTCAGATGTATCAGCAGGTGAACAAGCTCCTGTAATTATAACATTATAATTGGTTGCTGCATCAGAGATAGAAGCAGGATTAACACTAAGAGTTGAAGTTGTTGCCCCTGAAATGTTTCCGCCATTAATCAAGTTTACATTCCCTTTTCTCCATTGGTAAGTTATACCGGTTCCTGTTGCATTAACAGAAAACGTAGCAGGTGTACCAGTACATATTACCAGATCTGTAGGCTCATTAACAATTAATGGTGTTGAGTTGACTGCTAATGATGCATTGATTGATGTGTCATTCTGCGAACATCCACCCATAATGATTACATTATAATTAAAGGCTGTATCCGAAACACTTACAGGATTTATAATAAGTATAGATGTAGTTGTTCCCGACAAACTACCACCATCGATCAGGTTGACTGTACCTTTTCTCCATTGATATGTAAGTCCTGATCCTAAAACTGATACTGAAATTGCAACTGAATCGCCTTCACACACTGTTTGCGGCATTGGCTGAACAACTAATACCGGCATCATTCCAATCATTAATGCTGTATTGTCAGAGGTATCATTTCCACATATTCCTGTAATAACAACATTATAAAATGACGATGTGTCTGAAAGGATAAACGGATTAATTGTAAGAGCTGCTGTGGTAGCTCCTGAGATAGCACCGCCATCAATCAGATTAGTTATTCCTTTTCTCCATTGATAAGTAAGACCGGTTCCTGATGCAGCCACTGATAAACTTGCTGAAGCCCCGGAACAAACAGATTGATCCATTGGTTGAGTAGTAATAAATGGAGCTGGATTAACTGTTAATGAAACATTCAATGATGTATCATTAGGCATACTTGAACCACTTACAATTACATTATAATTGAGTGCTGCGTCCGCAGCGCTTGCGGGGTTAATCGTTAATGTTGACGTAGTTGCGCCTGAAATATTTCCTCCATTGATAAGATTAGTATTTCCTTTTCTCCATTGATAAGTTAATCCGGCACCGGATGCAGTAACTGAAAAGGTTGCGATGCTTCCTTCACATACTATCTGATCTCCAGGTTGTGAAGTAATATTAGGAGAAGCTGTAAGTCCGCATCCCGGAGGCATGATGGCTGTTACCGCTGCAGTAGCTAATGCTCCCGTAGTAGTGAATGCTCTTCCATCCAAATAAACGCCTGTTGTTAAGCTTATAGCGCCATTGTTAGCTATGATAGTACCTCTGAAAACTGAATAGTCGTTTATGCTTACAGCACCTTCAACTTTCCAATAAACGTTCTGAGATTGAGCACCGTTAATAAGGTTCACTTTAGCATAAGTACTGGTTGATAGAGCTCCATTTATCTGTATAACAAATCTTGCATTTGGATCGCCCTGTGCATCAAGATAAAGTGTATCTGTAAATGTAACAGCCGAATTCATTCTGTAAGTATGTGGAGTTAACACAAGATTATTTCCGAACTGTACAGGATATAATAATTCAATATCGTATGGAAGGGTATTAAGATAATTATAGGCATTTAATATATCAGAAGACGCCAGTGCAGTTGAACCATCTGGTACTCCATGGATGATACCTACAACCAGCAAAGGATCATGTCCTGTTACCGTTCCGTTGTTGGTGCCGATATCACCTGTTACGTTTGTAATAGGAGCATTAGTAACCGGTCCATCAGAAGAGAATAATGTGTAACATAAAGCTGATCCAAAAGTAGGAGCAAGAGGTCCTGTTAATACCGGACTTCCACATCCAATTGGTGTGTAAGCTAATGTTCCGTCTATTGTTATTGCACCTGCAATTGCTAAAGCTCTGCCTTCAAGAGTATCAAGTGTACTCATTGTAATTGCTGAGTTATTCGCTACGATAGTACCTTTCATGGAAGTTTGTGTTGCCATGCTGACTAATCCTTCTACTTTCCAGAATACATTGCAGGCTTTTGTTCCGTTGATCAGATGTACTTTAGCAGAAGCATTTGTTGCAAATGCTCCCTGGATCTGAAATATAAAAATAGCATTTGGATCACCTTGTCCATCAAGAGTAAGTCCCAGGTTGAGAGTTGCCGGACTTGCAATTGAGTAAACTCCCGGAGGAAGTATCTGTCCGTTTCCAAGTAAAGGTGCAGGAAAAAAAGTTGGAACAGCACTGTTTAACTGATTGTATGCTAATGCAAGATCTGCAGTTGCTGCAGCTGTTGCGCCATCATTGTCATGCATTACACCATTCACATTTCCAAAACCTGTACTTGAACCGCTGTTTGTTCCTACATTACCTGTGAGGTGTGAGATACCAGTATTGCTGACAGCCCCCGCTGTGGAGAAAAGTACAAAGCTGGCAGAAGTTCCCAGGTTAGGTGCCTGACCGAAGTTTAATTTCGGGAAGCACAAAATGCCGATTCCTATCAGAATAACTATTAATTTACTTTTCATTTTTTATTTATTTATTTGTGAATTTATTTTCACCCGACAAAGATGCGCTGAGAACCAGGCTATGGTGTTACATAACTTTAGTTATATGTTGTATTATTCACACATTGGAAAAAAACAAAACGCTCATTACATTTCTGTAAATGAGCGTCTGCCACTAACTAAACTAAACCAATAACAGTTTAGCTTACTGTTGTGAAATTATCTTTCCTGATTGGATCAATTTTGTATTTGTAATTACTTTATAGAAATATACTCCTGAAGGAAGACTGCTTGTTTCAATTGTAGTCATCTGTTCTGTTAAATTAGTGGTCATTATTACCGCTCCAAGAATATTGAAGATTTGAAACTCAGCTGTTTTGAATTTATCTTCAAGTTTGATAGTTAAACTAGTTGTAAAGGGATTTGGAAATACCGTTACTGCTTCTTCTGCATTCGCTATTTCATTTACACCTGTAGGTGTGCAGATAGTTTGAACTGTTGCAGTAACTGCAGCAGTAGTTAGAGTGCCTGTGGTTGTTAAAGCACGCCCATTTATTGTTGCACCTGTATTAATGCTGACTGCGCCATTGTTTCCTAGAAATGTTCCGGCTAAAATTGAATAATCATTGATGTCAATTGCACCATCTACTTTCCAGTATACATTATTCGCCTGTGCGCCATTGATCAGTGCCACTTTTGCATAAGTGCTTGTAGAAAGCGCTCCGTTGATCTTTATAACGAAGATCGCGTTAGCATTTCCCTGTGCATTAAGATACAACGTGTCTGTAAACACAGTTGCTGCATTTAATAAGTAAGTGTGTGGTGTAAGAACAAGATTATTACCAAATTGTGCAGGATATAATAATTCAATATCCGTTGGCAATGTATTTAAATAAGTGTAAGCATTTAAAAGATCTGATGCAGCAGCTGCCGTTGATCCATCTGGAATTGGGTGTATCATACCTGTTACATTCAATGAATTGAATCCTGTAGTTAAGCCAACATTTGTTCCGATATCTCCGGTTGCATAAGAGACACCTGAATTAGTTACAGCTCCGTCAGCAGAAAATAATGCATAACATTCAATTGTTCCTAAATTAGGTGCCATTGGCCCTGTTAATGTTGGGCTGCCACAACCAATTGGAGTGTAAACAAGAACTCCGTCAACGGTCACTGCTCCTGCAGTTGAAAGTGCTCTTCCTTCAAGTGTATCATTTGTTGTCATATTAATTGCTGCATTGTTTGCAACAATGGTCCCTTTCATAGAAGTTCCCGGTGCTATGCTTACAAGACCTTCAACTTTCCAAAATACGTTACATGCTTTAGCATTATTCAAGAGTTTCACCTTTGTATTTGCATTTGCAGAAAGAGATCCCTGGATCTGAAACACAAAAGATGCATTTGGATTACCCTGAGCATTTAGAAATAAGTTTAAGTTCATAACTGTTGCTCCGGATACTGAATAAACTCCCGGAGTTAAAGTATCACCATTACCTAATAAGGGCGCAAGGAAGAAAGTAGGAGTCGCACTGTTTAATTGATTATACGCAATAAGTAGATCTGCCGCTGCTTGAGCACTTACAAGATCCTGATCATGCATTCCGCCATTAACATTACCAAATCCTGTGCTCGATCCGCTGTTAGAACCTACATTTCCGGTAATATGAGTGATTCCGTTATTAGTTACAGCACCGTTAGTTGTGAAAAGTGCAAAGTTAACAGTAGAACCAAGATTTGGTGCCTGTGCAAATGTAACAGCTGGCGCGATAATCAGCATGGCAGCAGAGAATGTTTTAAGTAGTTTAGTTTTCATAGTTGTATTTTTTTTTGTGAATTAATTTTCACGATGCAAAGATGGCGCATTCAAAGTGCCGGACTGTTACATAACTATTAAATAGAGTTATATAATTCACACTCTTGATAATAAAAAAAAAGCGTGTTATCATTGATAACACGCTTTTTTATTTTAATCTTTTGATATTATTCTTTTACAATAGTATTGCCTGCCATTACAACAGCTCCTGTTCTTGCCAGCGCTCTTCCATTAAGTCGTGCACCAGTATTTAAAGTGATGGACTGCATTGCAAGAACAGTTCCTTTAAATACAGATGTTGTTCCGAATGTTGCAGATGTTCCAACCTGCCAGAAAATGTTAGAAGCTAAGGCACCACCGCTCAGAATTACTTTTCTTCCTGAAGTTGTTGTTAGTGTCGATGCTATCTGAATAATAAATATTGCTCCGGGATTTCCTTTTGCATCAAAAGTTACATCACCTGAAGAAACTGCAAGTGAAGAAGTTGATTTATAAAGTCCGGGTGTTAGAGTAAGGCCTCCGATATTACCAGATAGAGTAACAATGTCAGTAGCTGTTCTTCCGGCAGCATCATTATATGCAGCAGTAAGATCAAGTTTTGCCTGATTTGCAATCGCATCATTGATGTGCTGTGTTCCAACAAGAATTCCCGGAGGGAAGCCCCCTATTGAAGTGCCCGGACTTAAGCCCATATCACCTGTGACATTTGTTGAGCCTGTATTACTTATTGATGATCCTGCAAGAATAGCAAGGCTGGCTGCACCGCCCATTGCGACATTTCCTTGTACTGTTGTTTGTAATGGTATTGACTGAAGTATCGGTGCAGGTGATGAAACTCCGTTTTCTTCTTTTTTACAAGAAGCAACAAATACTATTGACAGGATTGTAAAGGCTGATAAAATTAATTTTGTCTTTTTCATTTTGGTTTTTGTTTTAGTATTAAACAAATAAATTATTTTAAGTTTAATTGTAATTTATTTACAGAACAAAGGTGAGATATAAGGTCTCGCTAATTGTTATATAACTATCCTAATAAGTTATATAATTCACAGTAAACGATTAAATAATGAGATAGGCTGTGCAGTAGAACAAAAGCGAGGAAATTATAAACTGGAATTCGTATTCTCTTGTGTTTCCAGGTTCGTCATAAAAGTCATGAGATCTTTTGTGAAGGCATCAAGTGTAACGGCAGAAGTTTGCAAATAATCCACCAGTTTTAATGTTTCTTCTGTTGTGTTTTTAGATGTTTTAATAAGGCTGGAGATGCCTATAATATTAGCAACTGGCTGCCTTATGTTATGAGAGATCATGAACATCATCTTTTTAATTCCGCTTAAAAGGTCGTTTTTAGAGTCGACCAGTTGCTTATTTGTTTTTAACATTCTGGAAATATTTTTTTCCAATAATACATTAAGTGCGAATATTTCGGTGTTCGTTTTCATTTGGTAAAGAACGGACTTTTGGGTGGGGAAAGTGTTACACAATATTAATAATAACTTACAATATTATTTTAATAGATGACCCTATCAAATTACATTCTTTCCATATACCAGCTTAGCTCTTTTTCCATCTTTTGATATTGTAAAATAGTTGCAATGATTTTCTGTAAACGCATGAAAGCCGTTTCACTTTTAACCACATAATCAAATGCTTTGTGATGCATACAATTTACTGCTACATCTATTTTGTCCTGAGAAGATAACATGATTACAGGAATATTCGCATTGAATGCTTTCACCTTATCAAGTGTTTCTATACCATTCATTGCGTGTTTATCTATACCATCCAAATGGTAATCAAGAACGATAACATCTGGCTTGGAGCTGAGATTTTCTATACACAGCTCTCCTGTTGCAAATGTTTCTACAATAAATTGTTCATGTTCAAGAAATTCTAACTGCATTGATTTAAGCAGTAAGGCATCGTCATCTACTAAAAATATTTTTGTTTTAGGTTCGGTTTTCATTTTACTGTATTTTTAAAATTGCTATATTCTAATTTAAGTTCCTGACAAGCTTGAGTGCAGACTTTTTCCAGCTGAAGTACAAGTGAAGGGATCTGATTTGTTTGTTCCTGTGTGCTGGCATACTCCTGCACTTTTTTAGCCATGTGTTCATATTCAGAAGTGATTCCCATAATTGAAAATGAAGGGATCATTTTATGTACTGACGCATGGAGTGCCTTCCAGTCTTTATCTTTTAATCCGGTTTTCATTGAAGCAATTAAAGGAGGTGTCTGTTCAAGATAAAGTGTGATCATTTCCATCATTAGCGTTGGATTTGATTTTGTCCGTTGCATTAAATAATTCAGATTGGTACATTTCTCCTGTGGAAAATCGGTTTTCTCATTTTCTAATGAATCTTTTTTATCATTTTGATGATCCTGCTTTTTGAGGTATTTGATAATCTTACTATATAGTAATTTATCATCTATAGGTTTTGATATATAATCATTCATCCCTACAGCCTTGCACTTTTCTACATCAACAGTGGTTACATCCGCAGTCAGTGCAATTATGGGGATGTCAGATTTGATTATTTGCCTTATGTGTTCAGTTGCCTCAAAACCATTCATTTCCGGCATCTGAAGGTCCATAAGAATTATATCATAATGATTTTGGCCCAGCTTTTCAATTGCGATCCTTCCGTTACTCGCAATTTCCATTTCGAAACCGAAATCCTCTAATAGTGTTTTCATTAATAGTTGATTCAAAGCGATGTCTTCAACAACAAGGATCTTAACATTTTTTATTTCGGACTGTAATTGAATTACCAGATCAGTTTCCATTTCTGCTTTGGCTTTTGTTTTTAGGAATTTTAATACGAATGCAAATGTAGAACCTTCACCAACTTTACTGATTACTTTTATTGATCCACCCTGAGGTTCTACCAACTGTTTCACAATAGCCAGTCCTAATCCTGTTCCTCCGTAAAGTCGGGATGTACCGCTCGTTGCCTGCTGAAAATCATCAAATATATTTCCGAGTTTATTTTCTGAGATTCCGATTCCTGTATCTGTTATTGCGAATTCTATACTTACAAATTCTGCTTCCTCTTCTATCTTTTTAACACTTACTGTAATCTTTCCTTCTGAAGTAAATTTCACGGCATTGCCAACAAGATTCAGGATTATCTGATGAAGCCTTACTGGATCTCCTACTAATACATCGGGAATAGAACTGTCATATTCTTTTATAAGCTCAAGATTCTTTTCCTGTATCTTGGTTTCAAACAAATGCAGCATTGCAGAAATGGAGGAAGATAGTTTGAAGGGTACGTGTGCAAAGGTCATTTTACCTGCATCTACTTTTGCAAGATCGAGGATATCATTGATCAGTACGATCAAAGCATCACCTGATATTTTTATGGCATTTAGATATTCCTGCTGCTTAGGATTTAATTCAGTTTTTAACACCACTTTGGTAAAGCCGATAATTGCATTCATTGGTGTTCTTATCTCATGGCTCATATTGGATAAGAACTGCTGTTTGGATTTTACAGCTGCCTCTGCTATAAGTGTTGCGGTTTCTGCTTTTATTTTGGCTTCTTCTGCAATCTCTGTTGCCAACTCGGCAAATACTTTAGCTTCTGTAAGCTCCGTGGCTATTCTTTTCTGCTCAGTCACATCTCGGGCTACAATAACAACACCTAAAACATTTCCGCGATCATCTTTATAAACTGATCCATTGAATAAAACATCTGTAAGCTTACCGCCTTTATGTCTTAAAGTAAGCGGTGAATCTGCTACTGATCCTTTTGCGAATACTTCTTGGTAAACCTCACGTGCTTTCTGAGGTTCGGTGAAATAATCGAAGAAGTCGGTGCCGGTTAATTTTTCTCGCGCAATCCCTGTGATATTTACAGTGGCTTCATTCATATCCGTGATTTTTCCTTCAGGACTGATGGTCACTAAAGGATCAAGGCTGGCTTCAATAAGGCTGAGTGAATATTTAGAAAGAAGTTTTTGTGCTGTAACATCTCTTGCTACAATCACTACTCCTAATACATTTCCCCTGTCATCTTTATATACTGACCCATTAAATAGTACGTCAGTTAATTTACCATTCTTATGTCTTAATGTTAAAGGAGAATCTGCAACGGAACCTTTGGCAAATACTTCCTGATAAACTTCACGTGCTTTTTGCGGCTCTGTGAAATAATCGAAGAAGTCGGTACCTGTTAATTTTTCACGTGTGATCCCGGTTATATTTACTGTTGCCTGATTCATATCAGTGATCTTTCCTTCTGTGCTGATTGTAACAAGAGGATCAAGGCTGGCTTCAATAAGGCTTAAGGAGTATTTGGAGAGTAACTTTTGAGCTGTAACATCACGGGCAACGATAACTACTCCTAAAACATTTCCTTTATCGTCTTTGTAAACAGATCCATTAAAAAGAACATCCGTTAGTTTTCCTTCTTTATGTCTTAATGTAAGAGGAGAATCTGCAACGGAACCTTTTGCAAACACTTCCTGATAAACTTCTCTGGCTTTTTGAGGTTCTGTGAAATAATCGAAGAAGTCGGTACCGGTTAATTTTTCACGGGAAATCCCTGTGATGTTTGCCGTGGCTTCATTCATATCGGTAATCTTTCCTTCAGTATTAATTGTTACTAAAGGATCCAGACTGGCTTCGATAAGACTTCTGGCATAACGTGATTCTTTGTTGGTTTCCATTAATTTTTATCTGAACATTTTGAACTTCCTATTTCTTCTATCGGCATTCTTCTCTGGTCTTTTAATTTTTTAAAATGTGAAGGGGAAAGTCCGGTTACCTTTTTAAACTGATTTGAAAGATGAGCTACACTGCTGTAATTCATTTTCCAGGCGATCTCTGTAATGTTAAGCTCACCATAGATCATAAGTTCTTTAATGCGTTCTATTTTATGACAGATAATGAATTGTTCGATCGTGGTACCCTGTACTTCGGAAAATAAATTGGCCATGTATGTATAATCATGGTTTAATTTTTCACTCAGGTAATCAGAGAAATTTATTTTTATAACTTCATCTGCATGATGGACCATATCAATAATTACGTTTTTGATCTTTTCAATCAAAACAGCTCTTTTATCATCCATCAGTTCCAGCCCGGAACATAACAAAGCAGCTTTTAAATCGTCACGTTGCTCAAGGGAGATGTTTTCCATGATCTCAACTTCCCCAAGATCTACTACAATAAAGTGGAGACCTTGTTTCCTGAGTTCTTCTTTCACCACTATTTTACAGCGGGTACTGACCATGTATTTTATGTATAATTTCAAGAGATTATCCTTTAGTTTATACAAAGGTGGTGAATTATAGGTAGGGATGAGTTATACAAGTCCGGCCGAATGTTGTATAAATCCCATGTTTTTTTAAAAACAAAGGCACTCTGAATATCAGAGTGCCCAGAAAATATTTATTGTTATTTCATCATCTGGAGTGCAGCATACACAATAATTCCCATTGTGGTAAAGGTTAACAGGAAGGTAGCCATAAACTTGGAAACCCCGAATTCTCTAACCATTAACCGAATAGGTTCTGTAATGATCATTGTTAGAAGCTTGCTCAACTTACTCCAGGATCCTGATCCTTTCACTATATAATCTTTGGCTCCGTTTCTGAAAGATTCAATCGCCAGCCCTATATCTTCATTGCTTGAAAGCATGATCACTTCTGTTTTAGGATTGATGGATTTGATTGATTTAAGCACCTCAAGTCCGTTCTCACCTTCCATAAAGTAATCAAGAATAACAATATTGGTTTCTTTATCCACTTTTTCAAGACAGCTTTTGCCATCATTAAAAGTTGAAACACGAACGCTCTGACCGAATTTATTTTGTAGATAGTGTTTAAGGTCGGTGACCATTAATTTGTTGTCATCAACAATGAATAGATTTAATCCCTGAGTTTCCATTTGTTACCTTTTTAATTATTTGTTTAATTCTGTGGGACAAATGTGAGGACTTACTTTTCTGAAAGCATTATATAGTTATTGAAATAAATTACATATTTCACACGTTTTCGAGATTGCCGTTTCTTTTCTGTTTGAGCTGCTTATAAAAAGAAGGGGATAGGCCGGTCACTTTTTTAAATTGCTTGGATAAGTGAGAAACGCTGCTGTAATGAAGCTTGTAGGAGATCTCGGTAAGATTTAATTCATCATATAAAAGCAGTTCTTTAACTCTTTCAATCTTGTTGATGATAATAAATTGCTGAATTGTAATGCCTTTTACTTCGGAGAAAACATTAGACAAATAGGTGTAGTCATTGTTTAATTTCTCACTTATGTATTCGGAATAATTCACTTTAGGGAGTTCATCCGAATAGTGAATCATTTCTGTGATCACATTTTTAATTCTTTCAATGAGAATGCTTTTTTTATTATCAAGTAGTTCAAGTCCCGACTTAAGAAGTTGTTTCTTGAGTTCTTCCCTTTGTTCCTGATCAATATCTTCCAGTATGTCAACCATCCCAAGATCGAGGATAATATATTTGAGGCCCATTTTTTTTAGCTCCTCTTTAACGATCATTTTGCAGCGCAAACTGACCATGTATTTAATATAGAGTTTCATCAGGCTAATACGGGGTGTTAGTGGTTTGGTGAAGATAATCTTTTAGACCCAGATTAGCCGGATGAAACATGATCTATTGTATGATAACTTTATTCACTTTCTTATGACCTACATTATCTTCTATCAATAGGAAATAGGGACCGGCTGCCATTCCTGTTGTCGGGATAGCATATTCTTTTGTTTCGATCTTAGATTCTTTCCAGACTCTGGCCCCCGTAACAGAAATGATCTCTGCAGAATAAGGCAGCTCTGCGCCTTTTACAGTTATCTCGCTTCCGCTTGCAACCGGATTGGGATAGAAACTGATCGCACCTTCTTTGCTGTCAGAGTCACCAATCCCTGTAGTAACAGCTTCTGTAGATTCATGTGCTCCAATATCAGCGAGTGTTCCTGCCAATGCATTGTTAAAGAAATCATGTGAACCAGCATTTATATTAAAGGAACTCATAAGGTTCAATCCTGCATTTACCGCAGGAGAACCGGCTCCGATCTTATATGCGTTCAGCTGAGTTACCGGATTAGGGAAAACTGTTCCTCCGTTTCCTGCATTCAGCAAATTTGGATTGGCTGAAACACCTGTTGCTATTGAACCGGAAAGCTCATTGTTAGTCGCATTTCTCCAGGAATTTAAACTGTTATAAAAAGTATTACCATCATAGATCTTGAAAGTACCTCCTGAGGACCAATAAAGATTTCCTGAAAAGGTCGCACTATAGCCTGTTGGAACATATACTAAATAGGCTCCACCGGTTGATTGAAAAACGTTATTGTAAACTTCAACATTGTTAATTCCTGTATTCCATTCGGTGAATTTGAATGCTCCAACTCCAGAATTAGCCGAAGAAGGACTTGTAAATACTGTGTTGTTATATATCTTCACACCGCTCATAGTCGATCCCGGGCCCTTGAATAAAGTGATTCCGCCACCATTCGTCCTGCCATCATTCTCACTGATGTTATAACGAACAACATTGTTGGACCAAGGACGTGCATAATCATATTGTCCCAGTAAGTAACCTGCTCCGTCATTATCATGGGAATAGTTATATTGAAGAACTGAATTGGTAACTCCTCCGTCCAGATCGAATCCAAGTCCGTCACAACCGCTTCCGCCTGAGTTATTATAGCTTTCGCAATACTGAATCGTTATATTGTTTGAATCCCATGTCCAGATACCTCCCGGGCCACCGCAATGTGTGTTTGCTGCTCCGTTATGATGCGCAACACTCTTTTCTACAAGAGCATTATCAACCTGTCCAAGTATGACACCGCTTCCTCTGTGTGTAGAAGGATCGGAATACCCTGTAACATTATTTATTTCAGTGTTTCTAATGGTAATATTCTGATGTGACCAGCCTGTGTGCGACTGACTTGTATAACCTCTGGTAACTATACCATCCTGACGGATATTGTAAACATGTAATCCATCAATAAGAACGTCTTTAAAGCCACTGTTACCTTTAGCAGAATGCAGCAATAAGCCCGTTTTTCCATAATTTAAAATATCCAGAGATTTCAATTCGATCTTATTTAATCTCACATTTCCTGAAAGATCGTTATACAGATATACTCCATCAGTTGAATTATTCGTCATACCGGCACCTTCAAAAATAAGATTTGAAACCGTGAATCCCTTAGTATTAAAAGCATAGAATCCCACACTGTTTCCTGAACTTATTTTCGCTTTTCCTGATCCGAAAGAAGAAAATGTTACCATATTGGCAGCATCGTTCGCATCATTTGCATCAATGGTGAGTCCGCCTGTAAATACAGCACCTCCTTCGAAAAGTATCTTTGTTCCCGGAGCAAGATTCAGTGAATTAACTTTGGAAACGGTTTTCCAGGCGGTTGCCATGGAAGTACCATCATTATTGTCGTTACCGTTGGAACTTACGTAATACGTAGTGGCCTTCAGGCCTGAAGCCAGCAGTAAAAAATTAGCCGCGATCAGGAACTTATTCGATATTGTTCTTTTCATCCGTTTAGTGTTAATTCTCCTGAGGACCGGGTTCTGTGGGCCGGACATACTTATAAAAGCAGCATTTAATAGCTGTCAGGAAAATGTTCTTAATATTCTGTGTATTAATTGACTGTGTGTCTGGAATACAACGAAATATAACGGGTAATATTCAAAAAGGATGTGATTTTAACATTTTTTTAGAGTCGAAAATTCGACAAACCAGGCATTTTCGGAGCCTAAAGAGGAAATTTGTGTTTTGTGAAGATGATAAGGATGATAATTACTTTTTAGAAAGATCTCTCAGTATTTGGAGATTCTTTTTATCGGCATCGTTCTCTTTAGGGAGTTCAAGAACTTTAGGGATATGAGGAAAATTCTGCATTATATATTTAAAGGGAGTTAATCCTATAAAGCCTTCTCCAATATGGGCATGACGATCTAGTTTACTACCCAATTCTCCTTTGGAATCATTAAGATGGAAACAGAGGAGTTTTTCCAAACCGATCCTATTGTCTGTTTCTTTAAAGAATTTTTCTATTCCTTTCGGGTCACGGATATCGTAACCAGCCGCAAAAGCATGGCATGTGTCTATGCAGAGGCCAATTTGTTTTGATTTGATGTGATCGATCAGGTCTGAAATGTATTCAAGTTTTCCACCAATACTTGAACCCTGTCCTGCAGTATTTTCCAGTAATATTTTAACCGGATTTCCCTTGAGTACCTGCAGTACATTTTTGATCCGGTCACCAATCCGAATTATTGCTTCTACTTTTGATAATGTTCCGGCAGCTCCAGGGTGAAGGACGGTGTGAGTTAAACCAAGTGTTTTACATCGTTCCAATTCCATAGCTAAAGCCAACATCGACTTTTCTGCAATATCATCGTTTTCTGAACCAAGGCTAATTAAATAGATTGCATGTGAAAATGCTTGCTTTACTCCATGCTTTATACATGCTGCTTTGAATTCTTTTCCTTCATGTTCAGTTACAGTTTTTTCTTTCCAGGACTGTTGATTCTTGGTGAAGATCTGGATCGTATCTATGCCAAGACGGGCAGCTTCGATTGCTGCGTTTACATATCCTCCGGAAATTGATACATGTGAACCTAAAAGCATGATGTAGAGTTGAAAAAAACAATGCCAGTATTTCACATTTCCTGGTATTCAAAAGTGCTGTTAATCATCAGGTATAAATATTGTCTTGTTGAATTTAGTGCTCAATATTTAAAAAATGATAACATGTTAGCGAGTCAGACATTATGGTCTATTGACCAATCAAAAAGCCGTATATCCTTTAAAGTAGATCCATTGATCTTTTCCGCGGTTGAAGGGACATTTCGCAAGTTTGATGCGATCATCAGGACACTAGATCGGGATTTCAGTACAATTGAAATCGATCTTCAAATTGATGCATCTTCTATTTCAACAGGTGATGTAGAAAGGGATGACCATTTAAGAAGTCCAGATTTTTTTGACGTGAAGCGATATCCTAAAATAGGTTTCAGATCTAAAAAAGTAAAGCTCAATACGAACAGATCAACCCATGAATTGATAGGGGAGCTTACTATAAAGAATGTAAAAAGAGAGATCAAAGCAAGTGTTCAGTTCAATGGGGTGCTAACAGATGCTACAGGCAAGGAAAGCGCGGCTTTTATAATTACAGGTTCTGTTAATAGAAAAGACTGGGGTTTATTGTGGAATGAATCCCCCGAAACCGGAGGACTAATGGAAGGTGAACTTGTTAAAATTCATTGTGAGGTAATGCTTAAAAACGAATCTTAAAAAAACATTAAAAAAAAGGCTGTTCAAACGAACAGCCTTTAATGAAAAATTTATCGGTTCAATTGGAAATAACCTTTAAAGAAACGCTCCTTACCATCTAAACCTATTACAGTCATAAGATAATAATATGTACCGTCCGGGCATGTTACACCACTGGCAGTTCTTCCATCCCATCCTCCGGAAATTCCATCCCACTCATATAATTTCAATCCCCAACGATCATAAATATTTGCTTTCAGACTTTCCAGACCCGTTGATGTTACTTTGAAAAGGTCATTGATATCATCACCATTCGGAGTAAAGATATTTGGGATCACAAATGTGAAATCTTCCATTACAATAATGATAGCCTGAGCAGAATCAGGACATTGAGAGTTATTAGATGCAACTAAAGTTACAGTATAAGTTCCCGCAGTGTAAATATAACTTACATCTGTTAATGAAGATGTAGCTGTGCTGTCACCGAAATACCAGATGTATGTATTTGCATTTGTACTGGTATTTATAAAGTTAACAGTCAATGGGCTTATACCTGTTGTAGGATCCGCTGTGAAAGATGCAATAGAACCCGGAGCACCGACTACTGAAACTGTATCTGTTGCTGTACAACCGTTCGCTGAATTTACAACAGTTAACGTGTAAAGACCGTTAAGATCAACAGTTGCCTGAGTTGTTGTATTTCCAGAAACTATATTTCCGTTAGTTGTAGTCCAGTTATAAGTAATAGTTGAACCGGAGCTTGATGCGCTACCATCTAAAACAGCACTTGAGATCCCGCAGCCTAAAGCTTGCTGTGTTCCTGCATCAGCAATCGGTGGAGTAGTATCATCTATTACTGTAACAGTTGAAGTACCCGTACATCCGTTTGAAGGATCAGTAACTGTTACTGTGTAAGTCCCACCAGCATTCACTGATGGTGTAGCAGTAGAGTCACCGGAAATAATTCCCGGGCCTGTCCAGATAAAGTTTGCACCTGCTGTTGCAGAAGTAGCATTTAAATTAATAGTGCTGCTGTTACAAGTTAAGGTTTGTGTAGAACCTGCATTTGCATCCGGAGTTGTAATGTTGTTAAACACATCAGCAGAATCGACCATGCTGCATCCATTATTGTTTGTTACAGTTAATGTATAATTACCAGCAGTATTTACAACAGGTGTTGCTGTGCTGTCTCCGGAAACAATTCCCGGGCCTGTCCAATAGAAGCTCGCTCCTGTTGAAGTTGAAGAACCATTCAACACGGCACTTGTTGCAATACAAGTTAATGATTGATCAAGTCCTGCATCAACATTCGGTAAACTTTTTATTGTTAGAAGCATTGTATCAGCCACAGCATTACAAACACCTGCAGGATCATCAGAAGTAACGATAAGCATCACACTTCCTGCCAAATTATCTGCTGGTGAAGGAGAGTAAACTGTTGATGCAGATGTTGAAGATCCAAAAGTTCCGTTGCCGGTTGAACTCCATGTTAAACCTGTTGTTCCTGTTACCACTCCTGTTACATTCAATGTTGTTCCTGCACATATCGCTGTATCAGTTCCTGCATTTGCTGTAGCAGGTTGATCAATAATTATAGTTGCAGAATCAAGAGTTGCAGCGCAACCTCCGGAAGCAGCCATGTTATTATAAATAGTGTATGTGCCAGGAGTACTTAATGCAACGTCAACATCACCTGTTGTAGCATTAAATGATAATCCTGTTCCTGAACTGAAAACTCCTGGAGCTGCTCCTGTTCCAAACACAGGACTTATAATACCACCCGCACTCTGACAATAAGCTCCCGATGAGAATGTAAAGCTTGCTGTAGGAGCAGTAGAGATTGTAATTGACACAGTTGTTGAATTCAGACAAGTTCCTGCAGTTGTATAAGTGATTGAATAGGTACCTGCACTTGTTGCTGAAAGGTCAACAACACCTGTAGCCGGATCAATTGTGATTGTTCCGCTTGTGGTGAAGATTCCGCCTGGAAGTCCTGTGATAGTAGGTGTTGGATTAGATCCTGTTGTACAGAATGTTGTTCCTGTATAACTGAAAGAAGCATCATCCATAGGAGTGATCGTTAAGGTCATATCATCAGTTACTGCACTACACACTCCCGAAGGATCATTCGAGGTAATAGTAAGTATCACACTTCCGTTAGAAAGATCTGCAGTAGAAGGATTATAAACAGAATTTCCTGCATTTGCATTGCTGAAAACTCCTCCTGTAGGAGATGACCAGGTTATACCCGTTGTGCTGCCACCTGATGTTCCGGATAGAGTTATTGGATTACCAGTACAAACTGAAGTATCAGCACCTGCATTCACCGTAGGAGCCTGATCGATGGTCAAAAGAATATCATCGGTTACTGTAGGACATGTTCCGGCAGGATCATCAGAAGTAATTGTTAAAACAACACTGCCGTTTAAAATGTCTGAAGTTGAGGGAGTGTATGTTGCTCCGGTAATAGTTGCATTATCAAATGTTCCTGCAGTTGGTGATGACCATGTACTTGTTGATGTGCTTCCACCGGTTGTACCTGCTAACAGATAAGTATTTCCTGCACAAATTGATGTATCAATACCAGCTGTAACAATCGCAGCCTGATCAATTGTTACTGTTGCTGTTGCGATTGAAGCAGCGCATCCTCCACCGGCAGGAATATTATTGGTAACAGTGTAAGTTCCTGCAGTACTTGTTGCCAACGTGATCTGCCCTGTAATAGAATTTATGCTTAAACCTGCTGTTGAACTGAAAACTCCACCGCTAGATCCTGCTGCAAATGTAGGGAAAGGATCAGGGCTTGCAGACTGACAATAAGTGCCCCCTGCAAAACTAAATGCTGCAGACGGTGCATTCGTAACTGTTAGAGTAAATGTTGCAGAGTTAACACATGGTCCCGGTGTGGTATAAGTTATTGTATATGTATTAAGTGCGGAACCTAAAAGGTCAACCATACCAGTTACAGGATCTAATATTATTCCGGCTGGCGTTGCGCTGAATGTTCCTCCTGCAACACCAGTGATCACAGGTGTTGGATCAGTACCAGTTTGGCAATATGTTGTAGATGAATAATTAAACGAAGCATCATCATCAGGATTCACGGTTATTACAACAGTGATCGGAGTAGTTCCTGCACATGCATTCGCAGAAGGCGTAGTCGTATAAGTAGCAGTCTGTGCTGTAGTAGAAGAATTCGTTAATGTTTGTGCAATGGTATTTCCGGATCCGGCAGAAGCTCCTGTCAACGTTCCTGCAC
>JAJTCJ010000116.1 GCA_021323165.1 Bacteroidota bacterium
AAGTACAATGATTAGTAACGTGGATGCCCAAACTTTTGATTGGGCTAAATTGGAAGGAAAATATGCATACGATTATGGGTACGGAATTTCCACAGATGTCAGCGGAAATGTTTATGTAGCAGGAAAATATGAAGAAGATGGCGCTTTTTTCAGCGGCACAACCGTACCTTGTGCCGGTAATCATGATATGTTCCTCGCAAAATACACTTCTGGTGGATCTCTTGTTTGGGTAAGAACTGCAGGTGGCGTGCTTGGGGATTATGCCCATGCAATGACGACTGACCGCACAAATTATATTTATGTTGCAGGTGAGATCGAAGGAACCAATACAACTATAACTTTTCCCGGATCAACACAAACCTTAACATGTGTTGCAGACAATGATATTTTCGTAGCGAAATATGATATGAGTGGAAACTTAATCTGGGCAAAAAGCGCAGGTGGCGGTGGCGGAGAAAAAGCCCTCGGAGTTACATACGATAATGCAGGCAATGTTTACATCTGTGGTAACTACAAGGATAATTTCACCTATGAAGGAACTCCGATGGTTGCCTCATTTTCAGGGGAACGTGACATCTTTGTTGCTAAATATAATTCCAGCGGAGTATTCCAATGGGTTAAAACTGCAGGAAGCGTGGGCCGTGATGAAGCTCTGGATATTGAATGTAATGCAGTCGGTGAAGTTTATGTTTGCGGTATGCACCATCATAATGCTACTTTCGGATCAACTAATCTTACTACTCCAAGTACTCCATCCGGAACACATTATATGAATGCCTTTCTTGCAAAATATGCATCAGATGGTACATTGCTGTGGGTAAAATCTGACGGCAGTGACTATGATGATGTAGCATGGGATATGACAATTGATAACTCAGGAAAAATTTATGTAGCAGGTGAATTCAATGCATACGCCAATTTTGGAACAGCACCGGCTTTAACCACATTCGGTCAGGCAGACGCATATGTAGCATGTTATGACGCTTCAGGAAATGTATCATGGGCAACCCAAGCCGGAGGAACTTTAATTGATCGTATCAGGGGAATTGGAACTGACGGAACAAACCTTTACGTTACAGGCCAATTTGGAACTCCATCTGGTGGTCCTGCAGCTACATTCGGATCTTCATCTTTCAGCGCTGTCGACAGCTCGGATGTATTTATTTCCGGACTTAACAACTCCGGATCATTTCTATGGACAAAAACAATTGGAGGAATGGCTGACTCTGTTGAACTATTAGGTTATGAATCTGGAAACGCAATTTGTACAGACGGAACAAATACTGTTTACGTAACTGGTGCACTTCTCAATGGTGGAACCCTTGGTTCAATTACTCTTGATGATTATAAAAGAACAGACGCATTCATCACTAGATTAACAGTAGTAGTGGGTATTGAAGAACTTGTATCAGAGAATTCATTAAAGGTATTCCCGAATCCCGGAACAGGAAATTTTCAGGTCGATCTAAAGGATATTAAATCGCAAACGGTGGATCTAAGAATTTACAACTATCTGGGAACGTTGGTTGAACAAAAAAATACCGTAAGAAACAACAACACTCTGAATGTGGATATTTCTTCTCATAAGAAAGGTATCTACTTTATTGAATTAAGAACCGAAGATAAAATATTCAGAGAAAAAATAATTCTTCAATAAGAATGGTAACGGCCAAAGGACGGATGAATGAATTAATAATTATATATTCTACACATGAAACAATATTATAAAAGCGGGATTACTTTATTGACAAGTGTTCTTATACTTGGCTGCATATCAAAAGCAACTGCCCAAACAATTACTTTTGAAAAATATTATGCAACCAATTATGACGAAAGCGCCAAAGACATGTATCCTACAGCCGATGGCGGTTACCTGGTTGCCGCAACTACAGAGAACAGTGTTGTGAACGATCTTAACATAATTTTAGTTAAGACCGATGCGTATGGTAACGTTCAAACGAAAAAGAATTATGGCGGAAGCCAGGTCGATTTTCCTAATGATATATGTCCTTCAGGGGATGGAAATTTCTTTATTGTTGGATACAGCAGAAGCTTCGGAGGCGGAGATCAGAATGTACATCTGCTGAAAGTAAACCAAAGCGGAGATCTTATCTGGGAAAAGAATTATGGTAGTTGGGGAAATGAAGAAGGGAAAGAAATTATCCCTACAGCAGATGGAAACTTCGTTATTATCGGTGCTTCAAGCGGTCCGGGAACAATTGGCAATGACATGGCATTGTATAAGATCGAACCTGACGGAGATCTCATCTGGACCAAATTCTATGGCACATCTCAATATGAATCTGCACGGTCGGTAAAGTTATGCTCTGACGGAGGATTCATCATTGCAGGTAAAACGGCTCCTAATCCTACTTCTCCAGCCACATGCATGCTTGTGAGAACAATGGCCAATGGAGATACTTTATGGACAAGAAAAATCACAAACGGGGTAAATTCGTACGAAGGCAAATCAGTTGTCGTGAACAGTGATGGAACATTTACACTTGCGATAGATGATAGCTCAGCCGCTAATGATTCGGATATTAGGATAATGAAACTTGCGGATGCAAGCTCGGGCGCACCCATTGCGGAAAACTCTGTTGGTGGAAACTTAAAAGATATCTGCAAGAATATTCGTGCAACTGCAGATGGCGGCTATGTTCTTGGTGGCATAAGCAGAAGCTTTGGATGGGTGAATCCCGATATGTGGATCGTTAAACTGGATGCTGGTTTGAATGAAACCTGGAGCAGACATTTTGGAGCAAGCGGACATGATCACTTACACTCGCTTCGCCACACATCAGATGGAGGCTATGTAGCAACGGGTCATACAAGAAGCTTTGGACCAGAATGGAAGATCTATCTCGTTAAGCTTGACGCGAATGGCTTGGTAGGTATTGATGAATTTCTTGCTGACAGCAAACTGGCATTATATCCTAATCCATCAGACGGAATAATAAATGTGGATCTTACAGGTAAGAAAGATTTTACCACCTTCAGGATCAGTAATTCTTTAGGTCAGGAAGTATATTCTGCCGACCTGCAATCATTCCGCGGTAACGAATTAATGACAATCGATATTAAAGATAAACAACCGGGGATTTATTTTATAACACTGCAATCCTCAAATCAAACAATAACAAAGAAATTGATTCTGAATTAAACGAAGGAATTCATTTGATGCCAGATCAATAAAAGCTGTTCAGAGATGAACAGCTTTTTTTATTTAAACTACTGAAAAGAAAAACACCGTAATATGAATTACGGTGTTTCTAGTGATTCTACTGAAAATCAAGGTGATTTAACTAAGTACTTTCTTATATCTTGAACGCTGGGAAAGTATCTCATTCCTTCTGTTTTCAATTTCATTCTTGAGTAAGGTTTTCATGCTTTCATCTTTATATCTCATTACGAAGATCCCTATCATGATCGTGCATGTCTGTAAATGTAGTTCATTCCTGGAACCCAGGATAGTCCTTCTGATTTTATGATAGGCATTTATTTTATCTTTCATGTTTGGTTTGTTTTAAGTTAACGTAAAACTCTTAATATTTAAATACAAAAACCTGTCCAAACGGACAGGTTTCTACACTTTTTGAGAAAATTATTTATTAACTTTTTAACAGTGTTTTTTCTGCTGCTTTAAGGATGGATGATGCATTCTGCAAAGAGCTGGACTCCGCATAATTCCTTAAAACGGGCTCAGTCCCAGATGCACGAATCATTAACCATTCGTCCTCATTAAAAAAGTATTTATAGCCATCTGTTTTTTCTATTCTCAGGATCTTATAATCACCGAAACTTTCATAAAAATTCTTTTCACAATTCTTCACGATCTCATTTTTCACATCTTCACTTAAGTGCATATCCCAACGCTCAAATGCAAATGTTCCAACAATTCCATATACTTCAGTAATTAATTCCTCAAGGCTCTTGCCTGATTTAGCCATATATTCCCAAATGGTCAATCCCATCCAGATACCATCTCTCTCAGGAATATGTCCTTTGATAGCGATACCTCCTGATTCTTCTCCTCCCAGCAAAACATCTTCGTTAACCATAATTCCGGCAATGTGCTTGAAACCGATCTTAGTCACCTGCTGCTCCAATCCGAAATGTTTACACATCTTTTCAACTTTCGGACTAACAGAAAATGCTGTAACAACTTTTCCTGTCATTTTCTTTTGCTCTACAAGATATTTGATCAGCAATAAAATAATATGATGTGAATCAACGAAATTCCCTTTGCTATCGTATAGTCCGATCCTGTCGGCATCACCGTCAGTAGCCAAACCGCTATCAATGTTCTTTGCATTTTTGATCAGGTCAGAGAACTCCATAAGATTTTTATGAATAGGCTCGGGTGCCTGTCCGTTGAATGAAGGATTGTTTTCACAGTGAAGCATTGTTGTCTCCGGAAGTAATCTTTTAATAACATTCTGCCCGGCACCAAACATTGCATCGTAAGCGAAACGCATTCCTGAATTACGGATAGCATCAAGATCGAAATGCTGCTGTACATGCTCACAATACATAGTCTCCAGATCCACATACTCTATCAGGCCTTTATCCATGAATTCCTTCATGCTTAATTTTTCTGGATCGATGGAACATTTCATCGGGATCATATTTTCGATCTCTTCGATTTTTTCAGGTAATAAAGGACCACCATAAGAACCTTTTAACTTGTAACCATTGTAAGCCGGAGGGTTGTGACTTGCAGTTATTACTACACCAAGATCTGCTTTTTTCCTAAGGGTTCCCAACGAAACCATTGGCGTAGAAACAAAACCTTTTGCTAAAAAAACTTTTACTCCATAATGTGCAAGAATTTTAGTTGTTGTTTCAGAGAACAACTCTCCTGCAAAACGGCAATCATGACCGATAACCACAGAAGGCGACTTTTTATTTTTTAATAACCATTGTGCAGTAGCTTCTGCCACTCTTGATACATTTTCTACTGTAAAATCTTTGGCGATAATTGCACGCCAGCCATCTGTTCCGAATTTAATTGCTGTCATAGTTGTTAGTGTTTTGTTATTATTTATTGAGTAGTTAGTGTTTCTTTTGAATGATTCTTTTCAACAATTACTAATTCCAATCGTTGTCCTGGCTTTTTATCTGGTGATTTCTTCACTTTTATAGCATCTCCTTTCGCTATCAGCCGTTCCTTTTCAATACCCTTCGAAACGAGATATTGGATGATCGCTTCTGAACGTTCTATAGCAAGACGTTCATTTTGTTTAATATTTTCCTTGGCAATTATCAGGTTATTTATCTCCACTTTAAGGGCAGGATTATCTTTTAAGAATGATTCTATATCTTTTAAAGAAACATCTGAAGTTGATTTCAACACAGGCTTTTCCGCTTCATAAAATACATTGTTCAGCTGAACTCTTGAACCTACTTCCATTGCATACAAACCAACAGGTTCCTTTTTTTCAAATAATTCGACTTTTGAATCCATATCAATGTTCTCCGAAAAGATCATATATCCTTCCTTATTATAGGTTATATTATTGTTGCCCTGAGGCGGAAGTATGATCGCAAACTTCTTAGCATTCATGTCTGTTAAGAAGATATTATTTGTCTGACCGCTGGAGTTGTTTCGTATAACGATCTTTACAGAGCCGGGATTGTTGTTCTCGGAAACAAATTCACTTTTTAGTAAAGTCAGCGGACTGCCATTCGGATTACTAAAAGAAATCAGATAGTTATCACGAAGCTGATTTTTTTTATCTTTTATATCAATAAGCTTCTCGCGTTTTCTCTTCTTCTTTTCCACCTTCTCAACATCAGGAATAGTTTGAACAATCTCTTCGATTTGATCATGAGTGGTATCAATAGGAAAACCAACACTCATCGGAACTGACCAGCCTCCGGCATTTAAAGTACTTGTATAAATAGAGAAACGTCCGATCTTCTGTTTTCCATTGCTGCTGTAGTATAACGTTACACCATCAGGATGAATAAACGGAGCCTGGTCATCGAAAGGTGTATTTATTGTAGGCCCCAAATTCTCAGCTTTACCCCATTCTTTATCACTGCTCTTACTGCACACATAAATATCTTTTCCTCCGAAACCTCCTGGACGATCACTTGTAAAATACATTACATTCCCATCTGCAGAAATGCATTCATTTTCCTCCCAACCAAATGTGTTAATAGGTCGTTGTATCTTTTCGGGAAATGTCCAGGTATTTCCATTTAAACAGGTAGCATATAAATTTGCTGTGCCATGATCATCACGATAATTAAGTACTATCTGACCGTCATAAGATGTTGCAACGGTAGTTTCATTCATGTTTTTTGTTTCAAACTTTGTGGTGTCCGCTATTCTTTTTATTGAATCCGAAACCAGAAAAAGAAATTTGTTCTTTTCGTAGTATCGTCCGTCAATTCCTTCCTCATCTTCTTTATTGTCACGTTTGAATGTAAAGGTCATCTGAGACTGATCAGAACTTAAAAAGGATGAGTAATCGCCAGGAGAAATGGTATTAAGAATTGTTTTTTGTTTTCCTTTTTTTAAACTGATCGGCTCATTTGATAATCCTTTAAGAGCTTTTCCCACGCGGCACATATCAATTTTCCAATTTGTTTCTTCTGTTTCTTTTTGTGCACTATCATCAGATGCTATCCGATCCTTATATTTTTCGTAATTGATTATTGCTTTATCAAATTCGTATGATTGATGAAACGCATCAGCAAGCGACTTATACGCTTGTGAAGGAAGTTCATTTATAAGAGAAGGTGATCTTTCTGCAACCAGGATGGCTCTTTCTAGATAAGAGATCGCTTTTAGTTTTTGAGAGCGGGAATGCAGATAACAAATCCCGATGTGATAGTTCAATCCTATATTTGCAGTATCGGTTTTAAATGATTTTAAATAGATCGATAAAGCTTCAGGATACCTTTCATGAGTAAAATAATCTTCAGCTGCTTCAGGAGCTACTTGTGCCTGAACAGGCAAGAGCTGAATTACTGCTATACAAATGAAGGTGACTATAGTTTTCATTTTTCATATATTAGCAGCCTTCTCGTACTTTTTTAATTTTTCGGTAAGAGCCTCAACTGAAAATGGCTTTGGAAGAAAATCATCAGCCCCGGCCTGGGCAACAGCATCTAACAGGGGTTTATTATTCAAAGTGGACATAAGAATGATCGGAATTGTAAAATGTCTTCCTGTTCTCAGAACACTTACAAGTGACAATCCCGAAATACCCGGCATCATTACATCACATATCAACAAATCATAATTACCATTCTGAAGCATTGTGATAGCTTCATCTCCGTCAGCGGCAAGATGCGCTTTATGTCCTAAATTCTCAATGCAGTATTGCAGCAAATTCAGGGTCATCTTATCATCTTCAACAATTAAAATATCCATAACCTTTCGGAATTAAACTATATAAGGTTCAGCTTTACAAGCAATTCTTTTTTGAATTGTTTACCAATAGGAATAGGGTGTTGTCCTATATAAGCTGTGCCCTCTTCTACACCATCAACAGCATCAAGTGATATTAGAAATGAACGATGCAAGCGATAAAATTTGTCATCAGGCAGTTTTTCTTCTATACCTTTTAAGGTAATGTGGGCAGTGTAACGCTTTTCTTTCGTAAAAATATTTACATAATCGCCAAGCGCCTGGATGTAAATGATATCACTTACTTTGATCTTTGTAAGAACTGAATTCGATCTCACGAAAATATAATCTTTGTCCCTTACTTTGTTTTCAGGTTTAAACTCAATTTTCTCATGAAGCTTTTTTGCTCTGTCAACAGCCAGCATTAAGCGCGGTAATGTTACAGGCTTAGTCATGTAATCAGCTACATTCAATTCGAAAGCTTCCACTGCATAATCTTTTTTTGCAGAAATAAGAATAACTATCGGGCGCTTCTCAAGATTTTTGATAAGCTCGATCCCGGTCATGCCCGGCATCTCAACATCCAAAAAAACCAGATCAACGGGCTCTTTTTTCAAGTAATTATAAGCATCTACTGGAGTTGAACATTCTTCTTTTACAGAAAGAAAATCCACCTGGTCTGTAAGCTTTTTCAAAGCCGTACGCGCCATCTTGTTGTCATCAAC
>JAJTCJ010000169.1 GCA_021323165.1 Bacteroidota bacterium
CACATTCAGCTTTTCAGCAAGCATTTTAGCTCCATCCTTACCAAAGATATAATATTTATTGTCCGGAAGCTCGGCCGGAGTAAAATATGCCATATTCTCAACTATGCCCAAAACAGGAACATTGATCTGAGCCATCTGGAACATTCCAACACCTTTCTGAGCATCTGCCAAAGCAACATTCTGAGGAGTGCTAACGATAACAACTCCGTTGATCGGAACAGCTCCTACAAGAGACAAATGAATATCACCTGTACCCGGAGGAAGATCGATGATCATATAATCAAGCTCACCCCAATCAGCATCAGAGAACATTTGTGTTAATGCTTTTGCAGCCATAGGTCCGCGCCAAACAATAGCCTGGGAAGTATCTGCAAAGAAACCGATAGATAATAATTTCACTCCGTAGCTTTCTACCGGAATGATCTTATTTACTCCATTAATCACTTTTATCATTGGTTTTTCATGGATCACATCAAACATAATAGTTTGAGAAGGACCATAAATATCAGCATCCACTAAACCAACCGAAGCACCTTGCTTAGCCAATGCCACTGCAAGATTTGAAGCTATTGTAGATTTTCCAACACCGCCTTTACCGGAGGCAACAGCAATAATATTTCTGACTTTCGGCAATAAGGGGCCGGATTTCTTTCCACCTGTAACATCAGCTGTCATGTGCACTTTCACGATCGCTTCTTTATCCACGAAATGTAAAACAGCATTTACACATGCTTTGTGAATCATGTCTTTCATAGGACATGCAGGTGTTGTAAGTACAACAGTAAAGTTTACATTTTTACCATTTACTTCAAGGTCTTTTATCATCCCAAGGGTCACCAGATCTTTTTTCAGATCGGGATCATCCACATTTTTAAGTGCGTCTAAAACTTGTTCTTTTGTAATATTCATCGCGAAATTCTCCTGATTTTTTGTGCCCCAAATATACGGAAAATTCGGCATTTTGAGAAAGGAAAGGGTATCATTCCCCTCATCGTAAGGGATGATTTCTGAAACCTATTCTCATTTTCCCACTGACATACTACTAAGGAGGGAATTTTTAGGTTAAATGTCATTTCAATGACCCGACACGATATCTTGTTAATGGAACTATGACAGAGCAACTAAGCTAATTAACAAATTAAAAAAATTTCTTAAAAAATACAATTAAACCCCTCAATTTTGCGTTATATAGATATATAGTAAGAACCTAAAATAAAAGGAATAAGAAAAGAAAAATACACATTTATTAATCTGGAATTTTGAAGAAGTAACTGAAAACTATTTCCAAAAAAATGAAAGAAAAAATAAAATAGCAACCTTAAAAAGTTGCAGAATAAAGCAGATCACTTTTTAGTGGTCTGTTTTTTGTGTGGCTGGAATTGGAGCATTTGAAAGACTTGCCGATGCAAAACCTGGAAAATATATTCCTATAAATCTTTACGAGTTCCCAATATTGCATTCCAGAAAAAATTACGGAAAATTATAGCCTGATAATCTTCTCTTTCAGTTTCATTTACTGAAAAAGGAATTTCATTTGAAAGAATTATTAATATTATTACTGCTTCACTAATTTTACAATCGAAGTTTCCCCATCAACCACGACATCCAAAATATAAATACCCTTTTCTAAAAAACTTAAGTCAAGCATTTTTGTATAATTATTACTTATATTATTTTCTTGCTTGGACAAGATTGCTTGTCCTAAACTATTTCGAATAATAAAAGACGCTTGTTTGATATTTTGTTTTAGAATAGTGATTGAAATATCAGATAAAAATGGATTCGGAAAAACAGAAACAGATGGATGAAAATCATTTTGTTGAATAGAGGTGCTAAAAAAAATGCTATCACAAAATTTTACAAGCCAATAATCAAGGCCACCTTGAGAGGATTGAGTTTTGTGACCACCAATCCCCGAGGCTGTATAGTTTGCAAAGACATAACAATCGCTGTCTACTTCTGCTGCAAACCCTTGTAAACCCTGAGTTACTGTAAATAGAGTTTTATCCCATTGTTTTATTCCAAGACCATCTATTTTTATTATCCAGCTTTGTTCTGGTCCCAAATTATTCTCTGTTTTACTGCCGCTTATAGATGAATAAGAAGTACCTGCAATTAAAAATCCTTTATCAGTGGTTTCAGAAATATTTCCAAATTTATTTTCAGCTAAATTTCCTCCGAATCTTTTATCTGTTGAAGGGAATAGAAATAATCATCCCCGAGTCCTCCATATCTTTTGTCCCACTGTTTATTTCCTAGCGAATCAGTTTTTAATATCCAATAATCTCGTCCTCCCCTTGGAAGTTGCGAAACTTCTCCGCTACTGTCTGAATTCGTCCATCCTCCGAGAATATAGCCCCCATCCAAAGTTTGCTGAAGAGAAAACAATTGTTCTTTTTTATTTCCACCAAATCTTTTGTCCCAGATTTTGTTGCCAAGTGAATCAATTTTTAAAATCCAATAATCCCATTCACCACGCGTATGTTCAGAAATATCACCACTACTGTCGGAAGTAGTAAACCCTCCTAGGATATACCCTCCGTCAGTGGTCTGTTGAAGAGAAAGCAATTCATCAATAACATTGCCCCAAAATCGCTTATCCCATTTTTTATTTCCAAGGGAATCTGTTTTTATAAGCCAGAAATCCGTGCCGTGTGAAGGATATGAAACATCTCCACTGCTGTCAGAATTAGTAACGCCACCGAGAATAAATCCCCTATCAGTTGTTTGCTGCAAAGAAAATATCCAATCGTCTGCATTTCCACCGAATCTTTTATCCCACATTTTATTGCCAAGTGAATCGGTTTTTAAAACCCAATAATCCCCGTAACCCTGACCGTTCTGGGTAACATCTCCGCTAATAGTAGAATTAGTAAAACCGCCAAGAATAAATCCACCATCATTAGTAACCTGAAGATTGGATAACCATTCATCATTCCCTCCTCCAAAACTTTTATCCCATTTTTTCACTAATGAATTTTG